>DASSCF010000074.1:0-39043 GCA_035698025.1 Gaiellaceae bacterium | reverse complement strand
CGTGTTCTCGAGCGTCACCTGCCGCTCTTCCATCGCCTCGAGCAACGCGGCCTGCGTCTTGCCCGGCGCGCGGTTGATCTCGTCGGCGAGCAGGATGTTCGTGAAGATCGGCCCGCGCTCGAACGTGAAGCCGCCGCTGGAACGGTCGTAGATCGAGGCCCCGGTGATGTCGCTCGGGATCAGGTCCGGGGTGAACTGGATCCGGGCGAAATCCATCGCGCACACCTGCGCGAAGGAGCGGGCGAGCAGGGTCTTGCCCAGCCCCGGGAGATCCTCGATCAGCACGTGGCCGTCGGCGAGCAGAGCGAACAACACCAGCTCGACCGCCTCCCGCTTGCCGATGATCACCTGCTCGACGGCGTCGGCCACCGCGGTCGCCAGCTCCTGGACGGCGACGCCTCCCTCCGCCTCGTCGGTCACAGCTGCTCCAACCGATCGATCGTCGTTCGCAGGTCGTCGGTGGCGAGACCCTGGCCGACGCGGTGCGCGGCCGACGGACGGTCAGGACGGACGATCTCCCACAGCCCGTCGCCGAGCAGCTCCTGCGCGCGCCGGGGCGCGAGCGCCATGTCGACGCCGCGGCGACCGAGGCGTGCGGCGACGATCGGGACGAGCAGCGGCCGAAGAGACCGGTCGACGCCGAACTCCGAATGCTCGCTCTCCCGCAAGACGCCCGCGATCTGGCGCAGCCGCAACGGCAGCTCGTTGTCCCGCACATGCGGCCGTGGCTGCTGCCTCCGCGCCGGTCGGAGCCGCAGCGCGGCCGCGGCGGCGAGCGCGGCGGCGAGCGCCAGCGCGACGGCGAGCGCGACCGTGCTGCCCTGCCCGAAGATGAAACCCAAGGCGGTCGCCGCGACACCGGCGGCGATGACGACGAGCAGAGGGCGGCGGGCGATCACGGCGGCGCCACTTCCGCCTCGACCCGCCGCACCGACGCGATCGCGCGCCGACGGTCGTCCTCGTCCATCGGGTGATCGCTGAACCGGGCGATCTCGAAGAGGCCGGTGAGGTCGGACGCTGCCGCAGCGCTCGCCCCGAGCACTCGGAGGACGCGGGCCGTGAACTCGGTCGGGGTCTCGTCCGGCGCTCGCGAGAGCTCGATCTCGCCGAGCGACTCCTCCATGTGCGCGTATGCGCGCCGGACGGCACGCCGCGGATCCCGCTCGGACTCCAGGTCCGCGAGCGACCGCCTGAGCCCTGAGCCGACCCGCTCCGCCGCCTCGGGAACGACCGCCCGACGTTCGCGCCGCGCGCGCCGAAGACGGACGAAGACCGCCGCCGGCGCGAGCAGGAGGAGTGCGACGGCCGAGCCGACGACGAGCCACGTAAGCGCAGCGGAGGTTGCCTCTCCTGCCGGCGCGGGAGTGCTCGCGTCGCCGCGAGGCACGACGTCCCCCGGCGTGGCGCCGGACGGTGTCGCCGCATTGGGAACGAGGAACGGCAGAGCGACGAGCAGGAACACGCCGATCGCTCCGCCGACGATCGCAGCGACCTTCCCCGCCGCCGACAGCGACGCCCCGAGCCCCTCGAGATCTCTCACGCCGAGCCGTCGCCGGCGCTTTGCCGCCGAGGGCGTCCCCGCCCAGACGAGGAGCAGGAACCCAACCAGAAGGGCGCCCGCGGCGGCGGCGAGCGAACGGACGACGCCGACGGGGACGTCCTGCCGGCCGCCGGCGTGCCATGGTGAGCCGCCGCTGGCCAGCGCCACGAGCGAGACCAGCAGGAGCCCCACCGCGGTGGCAGCGACCGCTCGCACGTCGCTCAGAGACCTGACCTGCACGGCCAGATCATCCTCAATTCACCGGGCGTCCAGCAACGGCCGAGACCGCCCAAATGACCGGCCCGTCACGCCGGAGGTTCCCGTCGCTTCCGCTCGAAGCGTCCCCGCCGAAGCCGGTCCGGCTCGGATCGCCGTCTGCCGGCGAGCGGTGGCACGGCGGGTAGCTCCACCGTGACGCGGAGCCCCCCGGCGGCCCGCGGGGTGAGGGTGAGGGCTCCGTCGTGTGCCTGGGTGATGCTCCTGACGATTGCCAGGCCGAGGCCGACACCTGCGTGGTCGGTGCGCAGGCGCTCGGTGCCGCGAAGAAACGGCTCGGCGAGCGTGGTAACCGACTGTGGCGTGAGCTTCTCGCCGGTGTTCTCGACGGTGAGCACCGCGCTCTTGGGGTGAACGCTCGTCGTGACCCAGACGGTGCCCTCTTCAGGGAGATTGTGGACGATCGCGTTGTGCACGAGGTTCGTGCTCATCTGCAGCAGGAGCGCCTGCGAGCCGATGGTGGGCGTCATCTCGCCGGAGGTCTCGATGGTGAGGCCGCGTTTCTCTGCGAGGGGGAGGAGCGTCTCGGTGGCTTCTTCCGCGATGAGGGACAGGTCGACGTGCTCTCGGGTGAAGGACCGTCGGTCGGCGCGGCTGAGCAGGAGCAACGCTTCGGTGAGGTCGATCGCCCGGGTGTTGACGGCGTGGAGGCGGTCGACGAGTGCGCCGTTGTCGCGGTTCGGATCGTTGCGCGCCACGTCGAGCAGCGTCTGCGTGATCGCCAGCGGGGTGCGCAGCTCGTGGGAGGCGTTGGCTGCGAATCTCTGCTGTTCGGCGACGTGCGCCTCGAGCCGTGCGAGCATGGCGTCGAAGCTGTCGGCGAGCTCGCGGAACTCGTCCTTGCGGCCCTCCAACCGGATCCGGTGGGAGAGCGATCCATCCGCGCCCATGCGTGTGGCGTCGGTGATTCGGGACAAGGGGGCGAGCATGCGGCCGGCAAGAAGCCACCCACCCAGGAGACCGAAGACCAGTAGAAACGCCAGCACGATGCCCGCGGCCGGAGCGAAAGCGCGCAGGAGGAAGGAGTCGTTCCCAGGCACCAGGCTACCGAGGGCGCTGATCGCACCGTCGGGCACGTATCGCAGAAGGGACTCGGACGATTGACCGTGCCGGCCGGCGAGCCACGCGGCCGCGAGCATCAGGACGCCTGCGAGCATGAGGAAGCCGGCGTAGCTGAGGGTGAGCTTGAGGCGAACGCTCAGCCCGGGGGCTCTATCCACGCTGTCCTCCCTCACGTTGAGTGTCGATTCGGTACCCGACCCCGGCCACGGTGGCGATGATCCAGGGCTCGCCGAGCCGCTTGCGCAGTCCCGAGACGGTGATGCGCACGGCGTTGGTGAACGGGTCTGCGTTCTCATCCCAGGCTCGCTCCAAGAGCTCTTCGGCGCTGACGACACCGCCTTCGGCAGCAACGAGCACTTCGAGCACTGCGAACTGCTTCCTGGTCAGCGCGACGTAGCGGCCGTCGCGGTAGACCTCTCGGCGGAACGGGTCCAGCCGCAGGCCTGCGATCTCTCGCACGGGTGGCCTGCTGTGGATGCGCCTGCGGTCGAGCGCTCTGAGACGGAGCACGAGCTCTCGGAGCTCGAACGGCTTCGTGAGGTAGTCGTCGGCGCCGAGCTCGAACCCGGTGGCCTTGTCCTCGAGACGGTCGGCAGCGGTCAGCATGAGGATCGGCAGGCCGCTGCCGGAGGCGACGATGCGTTCGGCGATCTCGTCGCCGGAGGGCCCGGGGATGTCTCGGTCGAGGACGGCGACGTCGTAGGCGTTGAGACTGAGCAGGTCCAGAGCGGCGGCGCCGTCGGCTGCGATGTCTGCCGCGATCGCCTCCAGTCGTAGGCCGTCGCGGATGGCTTCCGCCATGTAGGGCTCGTCCTCGACGATCAACACACGCATGCTCCGATGCTAGAGCCCGCGCGTATCGTCGGCATATCGAAAACCGGATACGTGCTGGCAACACGCGGCTGCCTTGAATGGAGGCATGACCTACAGGAAACCAGCACGAACAACGACCCGTCGGATTCGGGTTCGCCGGATCCGCGTCGCCGGCCTCCTGGTCGCCATCGCGGCCGTCGCCGCAGCCCTCGGCCACCAGTTGCTGACGTCCTCGTCTTCGACGGCCGCCTCGGCCATCGACGTCCTTCGCAGCGAGCGCCCCAATCTCCGCAGTGAGCACCGCGGTGCGCTCGGCGTGGCCGACGGCGCCGTCCCCGACGGCACGACGGTCTTCGATGACGAGATCCCGGGTGTGGCCAACCTCGACCCCGATCTGCTCGATGCCCTGCGCCAGGCTGCGACTGATGCCGCGGACGACTGGGTCGAGCTCATCGTCGACAGTGGCTGGCGTTCCCCGGAGTACCAGGATCGGCTGCTTCACGAGGCCATCTCCGAGTACGGATCCGAGGAGGAAGCCGCCCGGTGGGTGGCCACCGCGGAGACGTCTGCCCACGTTTCGGGGGACGCGGTCGACATCGAGCGCTCGAAGGCCACGGCGTGGCTGTCTCAGCACGGCGCCGAGTACGGGCTGTGCCAGATCTACGGCAACGAGCCCTGGCACTACGAGCTGCGCCCCGAAGCCGTCGATCGCGGTTGCCCTCCCATGTACGCCGACCCCACGCACGATCCGAGGATGCAGCAGTGACCGGTCTCTCCCACACCAACCAGGCGATACTTGGCGGGTCGAAGCAATGGTGAGGTGAACGTGTCCAACGCGCCCGAGGATGTCTTGCGACCGCTGGGGGGAGCACACCACTACGGCTACGTCGTCGAGAGCATCGAGGCGACCGTCGAGCGCCTGGCGGAGCAGCTCGGAGCCGGGCCGTTCTTCCTCGTCGAGAACGTGCCGCTCGAGAACGTCACCTCGAGGGGCGAGCCGGTGGAGTTCGTCCATCACTCGGCGTTCGGCTACTGCGGCGGCGGCCCGATCGAGCTGATGGAGATCGTCCGCCTCGTTCCGGACCGGGTCGAGGCTCGCTTCTCAGGCGCACGACCGAGGGTTCACCACGTCGCCTGGGCAGTACCGCCGGCATCGGTCAAGGGCCTTCGGCGCGAGCTCGAGGGCCGCGGGCTACCGGAGTACCTCCGCACCCAGCTCGGCGAGGTCAACAGCACCCTGCACGACGCGTCCGCATCGTTGGGCCACGACATCGAGATCCACGTCGACTGCCAGGGACTGCGCAACTTCTTCCAGCTGGTGCGCGAGGGCGCCGAGGGTTGGGACGCGTCGGAACCGCTCCGTCCCGCCGCGAGCTGACTCGGCGCGACTGCAACGACCCTTCGTGCGGACGTACCCTTGGCTCACGAAGGAAACGACTAGATCCCAGGTCGCGGGCTCGCTCGAAGCTGGGCGGGCGGCGCTGCAACAGGGCGCATGGCAGAAAGCGCGAGCGGAGTTCGAGGCTGCGCTCGCCGAGCAAGAGACGCCAGACGCTCTGCTAGGTCTCGGCATGGCGGCAGCGGCGCAGCTCGACGGAGCGACGGCGCTGGACGCCCACGAGCGCGGCTACCGGCTCGCCCGCGAGCTCGGCGACGATCGCCGAGCCTCACGTCTTGCTCTCGAGCTCGCGGTCGATTGCCTGTCCTTCCGGGGCCCCGCCGAGGCCTCCGGCTGGCTCGAGCGCGCGGCCCACCTGCTCGAGGGCCTGCCGATCGGCATGGAACACGGGATGCTCATCTACCTCCGTGCGAGCTTTGCGCTGAGCGGCGCGCACGATCCGACCACGGCCCGCACCCTGACCGCCGAAGGGCTCACCATCGCGCGTGAGATCGACTATCTGCCCGGGGAGATGCTGTTCCTCGCGCTCGATGGCCTCGCGCGCGTCGCCTCCGGGGACGTCGCGGAGGGAATGCGCCATCTGGACGAGGCGACGACCGCAGCGATGGCAGGCGAAGTCCACGACGCACGATACGTCGAGCAGATCTGCTGCCATCTGATCGACGCGTGCAAGCGCGTCCGCGACTTCGATCGCGCGCGAGAGTGGTGTCGCCGCGTCGAGGAGATCGCCACGCGACTCGGCGACGCCGAGATCTTCACCACCTGCCGGATCTACTACGGCGAGGTGCTTGTCTGGCGCGGCGCCTGGAACGAGGCGGAGCGGGCACTGCTCGCCGCGAGCCGCGACCTCGCGAAGGCGGGGAGAGATCCCTCCGACAGCGTCGTACGGCTGGCCGAGCTGCGGCGCCGTCAGAGACGATTCGAGGAGGCGGAAGCGTTGCTGGACGAGGCGCGGGGCCATCCGCTCGCCTCGATCGTGGCCGCGGCGCTCGCTCTGGACCGAGGCGACGCTCATCGTGCTGCCGATGAAGCCGAGCGCTACCTGCGCCGGGTCGGAGAGGACGATCGACTGTTGCGCGTCCCGGCGCTCGAGCTGCTGGTCCGCGCGCGTCTGGCACTGGACCGGACACGGGAGGCGCGACAGGCCGCCGACGAGCTGGGGCAGATCGCGGCCTCCGTCGGGACCGGCCCGCTGCGCGGGGCTGCCCTGCTCGCGCTGGGTCGGTTCGAGGCTTACGCTCGCTCCGAGCTCGCTCCCGCCATGCTCGAGGATGCCGCGGACCTCCTCCGCGAGAGCGGCGTCCGTGCCGAGGCCGCCGTAGCACGTGTGGAGCTCGCGGCGGCATTCCGCAGGCTTGGTCGGGACGATGACGCCCGTGACGCGGAGAAGGCCGCGAACCGCGAGCTGGCCGACCTCGGAGTCGACGTGCCAGAACGCCCTGAGGGGCGACGCAGGCGCGATGCGCTCACTCGGCGCGAGCTGGACGTGCTTCGCCTGCTGGCGCAGGGACGCTCGAACAAGGAGATTGCAACCGAGCTGGTATTGAGCGTGCGCACCGTGGAGTCCCACGTCGCGAGCATCTACGCGAAGATCGGCGTCTCCGGTCGCACCGCGCGGGCCGGTGCGACCGCCCACGCCCTCGCGAACGGCCTCGGCTGAACTTCAGTACACGGCCTAACGAATTTCCGTACCGGCACGGATGCGGAGCCGGCCGTCGCAGCGCACCGTGTCCATGTCCGATTCTCAAGCATGGAGGTGGAGCGAATGCGCTTCCTCGTCATTTCGACCCCCACGTTCCCGGCTCCCCTGGAGGAGCTGCCGGGCATGCTCGCTGCGGAGCGCCAGTGGTACGACCGCAACCGCGAGTACCTCGAAACGTACGGCTGGTTCGCGGACAAGGGTGGGTTCGGTCTCGTCGACGTGCCCGATCTGGAGACATTGAGCCGCATCAACAAGGAGCATCCGTTCGCGTACTTCGCGGAGATCCAGATCCGTGCGGTCGTCGACGCCGACGTCGCCGTCCAGCAGCTCCGGGAGCTGCTGGAGCAGCAGGGGATCGCGGTTCCCACCTAGCGGCGCGAGAGGGAGGGCGGCCGATCGGCCGGCCGCCCTCTGTTCTTCAGCGGCGTCGAGCGCCGCTCAGTCCACGTCTGCACGCCCGTACCTGAGCGTCGCCAGGAGCCAACCGGCGACCGTGACGACAGGGAGGACGACGAAGGCCGCAGTCACCGAGCGGGTGTCGAGCGGGACGTCGACGTCGGTGGCCGTGGAGAGGATCGAGTGCGCCCAGCTCGTGACCGTGAAGCGCGCGAGCCCGTCGGACGAGTGGGCGGCCGCGTTCTCCCAGAGCAGCACGAAGGCGAGACCCCACCACACGGCCCGCCGGAACCAGATGCCCGCCGCGACGAAGAGGCCCGAGTAGGCACACACGGCGAGCGAGGCCGAGACCAGGGTCGTCAGGGCAAGCCCGCCGTCGCCCGCGGCAAGGGCGGCGGCCGCGAGCGGCAGCGCGGTCAGCGGCCCGACGAGCGTGATCGTGGCGAGGATCGCCGCCGCCGGGAGCTGCCAGCGCGGGACCGGCTTCAGCCACAGGTAGACGAGCAGCCGGTCCTCCACGAGATCGCCGATCGCCGACGTGCCGAACCACAGCGCCCCGAGCGGCACCACGATGCCGAGCCCGTAGGAGGCGACGACGTCGGCCGCGGCTTGGGTCGGCTCGTCGCCCCACCGCGCAAAGACGCCGAGCAGGACGGCCAGCCCGGCGAGGGCGCCGATGCCGAGCAGGCGGGGGATCGTGACCTGCGTGCGCAGGAGGAGCGAGTAGAGCGCGGCGATCGCGGCGCCGGCCCGCGGGCGGGGACGCGCTGCGAATGCGTCGACGGCGCTCATCGCTGCACCAGGTAGCGGAAGACTCCCTCGAGGTCCGCGTCGAGAGGGCGGACCTCCAGCAGGCTCGCTCCGCGCTCACGCGCGAGCGGCGCGAGGGCGCGGGAGAGTGCGCGGGCGTCGTTCGTATCGAGCTCGAGCGCGTCGTCCCCGTCGAGCCGCGCGCCCAGGACCGACCCGGCCTCCAGCAGCCCGCCCGCGAGCTCGCGCGGCCGGTCGGTGCGGACGCGGACGCGCAGCGGGCGGTCGTCCATCAGCGCCCGCAGCTCGCGGAAGTCGCCCGCGGCGGCGAGGCGGCCCTGCGACATGACGAGGATCTGCGAGCCGAGCCGCTCGACCTCGTCGAGGACGTGGCTGGAAACGAGCACGCACCGGCCCTCGGCGCCGAGGCGGCGGAAGAGCGCGATCATGTCCGCGCGCTGGCGCGGGTCGAGCCCGGTGAGCGGCTCGTCGAGCATCACCACCTCGGGGTCGTGCACGAGGCCCTGTGCGACCTTGACGCGCTGCCGCATGCCCTTGGAGTACGCAGGGAGCCGGCGCGTGTCGGCAGGATCGAGGTGAACCAGCTCGATCGCCGCAGTCGCGGCTGCATCAGGGTCGGGCAGGCCGTGGAGCACGGCGGCAAGGCGCACGAACGCGTGCGCCGTGAGAGGCTCGAAGACGGTCTCCTGCTGCGGCACGAGGCCGATCGACCCTGCGACCGAGACGTCGCTGCGCGGGTCGCGGCCGAGCACGCGCACCGTTCCCCGCGACGGCTGGGCCAACCCGCAGAGCATCCGGAGCATGGTCGACTTGCCCGCGCCGTTCGGGCCCAGGAGGGCCGTGACACCGGGACCGATCTCGAAGGTGACGTCGGAGACGGCGACGAGCGGCCCGAACCACTTGGAGACGTTCTCGGCCGCGACGCTCGGCTGGGCGCTCACCGGTAGTTCTCCGTGCGCCGGTAGCGGAGCCAGCAGACGAGCGCGCCGGCCACGATCCACGCGACGGCGCCAGCCGCAATCGTCGACGTCGAGAGCCGTTCGATCGGCGTCCCCTCGTAGTGGAACTCGTCGAAGACCCGGTAGGACAGCTCCCCGATGACGAACGGGAAGCTCAGCAGGTCGAGCTCGTCGGGAGCGTCGGCGCTTTCGATGGCGCTGCGGGCGACGATGACGGGAACGAGGAGGAGGAGCACGACCCCGACGGCTGCGGCCGCGCGGCGCGTTGTGAAGCTCGAGACCGCGAGAGAGAGCGACGCGTAGCCGAGGGCTGCCACCACGCCGACGACGAGGATCTGAAGGAGCAGCTCGGGCGTTTCGCCGAGCGTCGGTCCGTGCCCGGCTGCGACGAACGCGGCGAACATGAAGAGCAGCGGGCCAAGCGTGATGAGCAGCATCACGGCCAGCACTGCCGCCGACTTCGCCAGGAGGTAGCGGTTTCGGTCGAGCGGCCCGGCGAGGTACAGGCCGAGCATCCCCGAGCGGCGGTCGGGGCACAGCGCCTCGGGCGCGATCAGCGCCGAGAAGAGCGCCAGCGCGCTCCCGATGAAGAACATGTACTCGCCGTAGGTGATGAGGTCGCCGACCGGCAGGTCCTCGAGCAGGATCGCCAGCCCGACGGAGACGAGCGCGGGCACGTAGGCGATCGCGAGCGTGATCGCCGGGAGGACCTTGTGGCGCGCGGGCCGCCCCAAGCCGAGCACCCGCCGCACCGTGAAGACGGCGATCGTGAGCATCGCCCAGCGCGGCGTGCGCCGCTCGCCCTCGTAGCCGCGATACCCGAGCCCGAAGAGCCGTGCGCCGGTGCCCTGCTCCGTGCTCACAACTCCGTCCCCATGTAGACGTCCTCGAGCGTCCGCCCGCGCGGCACGAGCCGCCTGAGGCCGACTCCGAGCTCGGCGACGGCGTCGCGCACCGCGTCGTGGCCGCCGTCCGAGGCGCCGAGGAGAAGCAGCCCGTCCCGCTCGGTGACGTCGACGCCGCGCTGCCTGAGCAGCGCCGCGAGCTCCTCGGTCCGCTCGTCCACCTCGACGAGAAAGCCCTCGGGACCTTGCCGCAGGTCCGCGAGGCTCCCCGCGTGCGCAACCACACCGCCCTCGACGATCACGACGGCGTCGCAGATCCGCTCGACCTCCTCGAGGTGGTGGGACGAGATGACGATGTGCATCCCGAACTCGGTCCCGACGCGCCGGATGAGGTCGAGCATCTCCGTTCGCTGCACGGGGTCGAGCCCGTCGGTCGGCTCGTCGAGGAGGACGAGCTCCGGGTCGTGCGCGATGGCGCCCGCGAGCTTGACGCGCTGCCGCTGGCCCGTCGACATCGCGCCGACGGAGCGGAAGCGCTCCTCCCCGAGCCCGACGAGCCAGAGCGCGTCGTTGGCCCGCTGGACCGCGGCTCGGCGTGGGAGCAGGTGCACCTCGGCGAGGTGGCGGACGAAGTCCGCGGCCGGCAACTCGGAGGGCAGGTCGTGATGCTCGGGCGCGTAACCGATCCGCGCCCGGACGGTGAGGCCGGACGTGGCGGGATCCTCGCCGAGCACGAGCAGCTCGCCCTCGTCCCGTATCCGCAGGCCGAGGATGAGCGAGAGGAACGTCGTCTTGCCCGCGCCGTTGGAGCCGAGCAGGCCGGTGATGCCGGGCCCGATCTCGGCCTCGAGCCCGGCGAGCGCCGTGGTGCGCCCGTAGCGCTTGACGACGCCGCGGGCGGAGACGACGGGTGGCGGGCCCTGGCTGGTCGCGATCGCGTCGCTCACGCCCGAGGGACGCTACAGCTCTGGCGCGACGACCGCAGCCCTCAGACGGGTTGCAGGACCGCGTGCTCCACGGCCCACTCGAGCGCGTAGTCGGCGATCTCCTCCCAGCCTTCCTGTGCCGGCAGGAGGTGCGCGTAGCCCTCGTACTCGCGGATCTCGGTGATCGTGTCCGACTTGTAGTGCTTCGCGTTCGAGCGCTGCACGCTGGGCGGCATGAGCTTGTCCTCGCCGCCGGAGATGAAGAGCAGCGGGGCGCGATCGTCGTTCGTGTAGTCGACCCACGCGTCCTGGTGGCCGGGCTGGAAGTTGGCGAGCACGATGCCGAAGAGAATCGCGCCGGACGCAGGGACGTGGTAGCGCTCGTAGAGCGCCTGCGACTCCGCCTCGCTGAACGTGTTCGTGAACGCGTAGCGCCATTCCTCGGCCGTGAGCCCGACGGCCCGGTGGCGGTTGGCCGGGTTCTTGAAGACGGGGAACGTGGACTTGAGCTGCGAGAGCGGCGTCACGCGCACGCCCTCGGTCGGCGCCGAGTTCATGGCGACCCCGGCCGCGCCGTGGCCGCGGTCGAGGAGGAGCTGGACGAACGTCCCGCCAGCCGAGTGGCCGATGAGGATGGGCGGCCTGTCGAGGCCCGTCACCACCTTCTCCAGGTGCTCGACGACGCCGGGGACGGTCAGCTCCTCGATCGGGGTGGGATTCTCGTTGAGAGCCTCGACCTCAACCTCGAAGCCGGGATAGGCCGGGGCGATGACGTTGTAGCCCTTGCTCTCGTAGTGCGTGATCCAGTGCTCCCAGCTCCGCGGGGTGACCCAGAAGCCGTGGATGAGGACGATGGTGTCGGGGGCGGCTGCGTCCGCGCTCATTGGGCGATCCTTCCGGTCGGGGGAGCGGCCACCCTACAAAACGTGGGTTTCTTCATGCAACTTAGACCGCTACCCTGGGTCGATGCTGAAGCGCCACTACGACGGCCAGGAGGCGTGCTCGGTCGCGATGACCCTCGAGATCGTCGGTGAGCGGTGGACGTGGCTCATCGTGCGCGACGCGTTCCTGGGCCTGGCGAAGTTCGACGAGTTCCAGCAGAGCCTCGGCATCGCCCGCAACGTCCTCGCCGACCGACTGAAGCGGCTCACCGACGCCGGCGTCTTCGAGCGCGTCCTCTACGCCGAGCGGCCAGAGCGGTACGAGTACGTCCTGACCGAGAAGGGCCGCGACCTCTTCACCGCCCTGAACGCGCTGCGCCAGTGGGGCGACGAGCACCTGAGTGAAAAGCCCATGCGCCTGCTGCGGACGAAGGCCGACGGCACACCGGTGGTCGCCGCGCTCGTCCGCTTCGGGACAGAGCCGCTCGGCCAGGACGAGATCGAGCTCGTGCCCGGGCCGGGCTTCCCACGGCCGGACCGCTAGGTTCCCCACGAATCCGATGGCCGCGACACCACTGATCACGGGCGTCGACTTCGTCTCGGTCGCGACGAAGGACATCGGGGCCGCGATCGAGTTCTACGGGACGGTTCTCGGCCTCCCGCACACGGTCACGTACGGGAAGTCGCCCGGAGTCGAGTTCGAGACCGGCAGCCTCACGCTCCAGATCCTCCAGTCCGAGGCGTTCGGGATGACCTTCCAGACCGACAACCATCCGATCGCGTTCCAGGTCGACGACGTCGCCGCGGCGCGCGCCGAGCTCGAGTCGCGCGGCGTCGAGTTCAAGGGTGACATCCTCGACTCGGGCGTCTGCCACATGGCGTTCTTCGAGGACCCCGACGGGAACGCGCTCATGCTCCACCACCGCTACGCCCCAAGAACGCCTGCCGGCTGAGCGCGATGAGTTCTCCCGAGCGCCGGGGTCGCTATCAGTGCCAACCGGACGCACGAAAGGAGAAGGAGCGATGAGAAAGCTGGTGGAGTCGACATTCATGACGCTGGACGGCGTCATCTCGCGGCCCCAGGACTGGAGCGGGCCCTACTGGGACGACGAGCACACGGGCTACGCCGAGAAGCTGCTGGAGCCCGCGGATGCCCTGCTGCTCGGCCGCGAGACGTACGAGGTCTTCGCAGCGTCCTGGCCGGAGCGGGAAGGCGCTTACGCAGAGAGGCTCAACGCCATGCCCAAGCACGTGGCGTCACGCACGCTGACCGAGACGACCTGGAACGCGACCCTGATCGAGGGCGACGCCGCCGAAGGAGTCGCAGCCCTGAAGGAGCAGGACGGCGGGGACATCCTCAAGTACGGCACCGGCGAGCTCGACAAGGCGCTCGCCGCGCGGCAGCTCGTGGACGAGTTCCACTTCTGGGTCTTCCCGGTCGTCGCCGGGCAGGGTGACCGCCTCTTCGACGGGCTCGACCTCACCACCCTGAAGCTCGTGGAGACGGACCGCTTCGCGAGCGGGATCGTCGTCCTCGTCTACACGCACGCGTGAGGGCTACTCCAGGTTCTCCTGGATCATGGTGGGCGAGTCGTGGATGCAGATCATGTCCAGGCGCTCGGGGCCCAGGCTCTTGAACTTGTGGGGCGTCTCGGTGGGGACGACGATGATGTCTCCGGGGCCCGCTTCGAGCTCCTGGCCGTCCGCGGTGAACAGCGCCCGGCCGCCGCGGACGATCCACGTCTCCGAGTAGGGATGCGTGTGCAGGCCGGGGCCGCCGCCGGTCTCGCTGTTCACGAGGAAGAATGAGACGCCGGAGGCATGCGGCTCCCCGACGAACGTGATCGTCCCTCCCGGGCTGGGCTGGAGCTCGCCCGCCCGAATGTGCGTGTGCATCGCCGGCCTCCTCTCGTGGGCTTGCGCCTACGGTAGTCGGCCTTCGCGCGCGACCGTCGCGAGGAACCGCCCGCTGTCGCGCACGCGGCGCTCGAGCGTCGAGAAGTCGACATGGACGATCCCGAAGCGGTGCCCGTAGCCGTGGGCCCACTCGAAGTTGTCGAGCAGCGACCACACGAAGTAGCCGCGGAGCGGGATCCCGGCCTGGAGCGCGGCATGCGCCGCGACAAAGTGCCGCTGGAGGAAGCTCACCCGCTCGGGATCGCTCGTCGGGTCGCCGTTGAGCGGGTAGGCGGCGCCGTTCTCGGTCACGTAGAGCGGCAGGTCGCCGGTGCGCGAGGCAACGAACTCGAGCACCTCGACCAGCCCCTCGGGGTAGACCTCCCAGCCCATCTCGGTCAACTCCTCGGGCGGGCCCGGCGGGAGCGGAGGGAGTTGCGGCGAGCGGAAGACATGGCGGCAGTAGTAGTTCGCGCCGAGGAAGTCGATCGGCGCCGCGATCAGCTCCATGTCACCCTCGAGCACCTCGTGGCGCCGCCAGCCCCAGGCGCGCACGGTGTCCTCCGGGTAGCCGCGCCCGGTGACCGGGTCGAGGAACCAGCGGTTGACCTCGTCGTGGGCCCGCATCGCCGCCTCCTGGTCGAGCGGGTGCGGGGTGGCCGGGTGCGCGGGGTGGAAGTTGAGGACGATGCCGACCTCGACGTCCGGAGCAGTCGCGCGGATCGCCTGCACGGCCCGGCCGTGGGCGACCAGCAGATGGTGTGACGCGGCGAGCGCGGCGTCCTGATCCACGCGTCCGGGAGCGTGCGTCCCGATCCGGTACCCGTGGTCGGCGACGACGTAGGGCTCGTTCATCGTCGCGATGTGCCGCACGCGGTCGCCGAGCCGGGCCGCGACGACGGTCGCGTACTCGGCGAAGGCCTCGACGATGGAGCGCTCCGGCCAGCCGCCGGCGTCCTCGAGCGCCTGCGGGAGATCCCAGTGGTAGAGCGTCGCGTACGGCTCGATCCCGTGCGCGAGCAGCTCGTCGACGAGCCGGTCGTAGAAGTCCAGGCCGGCCTCGTTGACGCGGCCGGTGCCCTCCGGGAGCACGCGCGACCAGGCGATCGAGAAGCGGTAGGCGCCGAGACCCAGCTCGGCCATGAGGGCCACGTCCTCGCGGTAGCGGTGGTAGTGGTCGCACGCCACGTCGCCTGTCTCGCCGTTCGTGACGCGTCCCGGCGTGTGCGAGAACAGGTCCCAGATGCTCGGGCCCTTGCCGTCCTCGCCGCTCGCGCCCTCGACCTGGTACGAGGCCGTGGCGGCGCCCCACACGAAATCTGCAGGGAACGCGACCGCGGTGCTCATCCCTTCACCGCCCCTTCCATGATCCCGCCCACGATGTGCTTGCCGAGCAGGGCGAAGACGATCAGCACGGGAACGGTGCCGACGAGCGTGCCGGCGAGGATGATCGAGCGGTCGGGGACGTAGCCCTGCCCCAGGCTGTTGAGCGCGACCTGCACGGTCGGGTTCTGGCTCGAGAGGGCGATGATCGGCCAGAAGAAGTCGTTCCAGGCCATCAGAAACGTGAGCATCCCCAGCACCGCCATGGCCGGCCGGGCGGCGGGCAGGACAATCGACCAGAAGATGCGAAACGTCGAGGCGCCGTCGACGACTGCTGCCTCGATGATCTCGGTCGGCAGCGCCCGGATCAGGTACTGGCGCATGAAGACGACGCCGAACGCGCTGACGAGCGTCGGGAGGATCACCGCCTGGAGCTGGTTCACCCAGCCGAGCTCCGCGATGAGGATGAAGAGCGGGACGACGCCGAGCTGGGCCGGCACCATGATCGTCGCGAGGATGATCACGAGGAGCACGTTGCTCCCGCGGAAGCGCAGCTTGGCGAACGCGAACCCGGCGAGCGTGCAGAAGAAGACCGTGCCGAGGGCGATCGAGCCCGAGACGACGAGCGAGTTGAGAAGCGCCTTGACCATGTCGACCTGGTCGAGCGCCGAACGGATGTTGGCCCAGAGGTTGTCGCCCGGCGTGAGCGGCGGGGGCGTCTTGGCGATGTCCGCGTTCGTGCGGGACGCCGCCACGACCGTCCAGTAGAGCGGGATGACCGCGAGAATCGTGGTCAGGATCAGGGCCGCGTACGTGAACGGCCCCGCGCGGCGGTCGCCGACGCGCTTCCGCTCGAACCTCCTGCGGGCGACGGTGGGCGTGGGTGCGGGCGCCGTGGTCACGCCGGCCTCCTGCGCCGGCCGATCGTCAAGGCGCTGCGGCCCTTCGAGGCGAGGAGCGCGTTCACGGCGACCGCGACCATGATGATCAGGAACATCGTCCAGGCCGTGGCGGCGGCCCGACCGAGCTGGAAGTTGAACCAGCCCTGCTCGTAGAGGAGCAGTCCGAGCGTCTGGTACTGGTGGTCGGCGCCTCCGCGGTAGCCGCCGGCGCCGCCGAAGAGCAGCGGCTCGCCGAAGAGCTGCGTCGCGCCGATCGTCGAGATGATGACCGTGAAGATGATCGTCGGCTTGATGCCGGGGATCGTCACGTGGCGCAGCTGCTGCCAGCGGCTCGCGCCGTCGACCTCGGCCGCCTCGTAGAGATCCTTCGGAATCGCCTGCATGGCGGCGAGGTAGATGAGCGCGTTGTAGCCCGTCCACCTCCAGGTGACGATCGTGGAGATGGCGATCTGCGACGACCATTTGCCGTTCTCCCAGTCGATGTTCTCGACGCCGAAGACACCGAGGAACCAGTTGATGAGGCCGAAGTCCCGGCCGAAGAGCATCGCGAAGACGATCGTCGCCGCGGCCACCGACGTCGCGTAGGGCATCAGCAGCGAGACGCGGAAGAACGTCGAGCCGCGAAGCTTGCAGTGGAGCAGGTGCGCGAGCCCGAGCGCGATGAGGAGCTGGGGCACGGTCGAGATGAGCCCGATCGTGATCGTGTTCTGGACCGCGTTCCAGAACTGGTCGTCGTGAAACAGCCGGGTGTAGTTGTCGAAGCCGACCCAGGTCCGCTCCTCCACGTTCTGGAGGTTCACGCTGTGCAGCGAAATCCACGCCGTGTAGGCGAGCGGGAACAGCCCGAAGCCGGCGAAGAGGAGGAAGAACGGCGAGATGTAGAGGTACGGCGAGGCTTTCGCGTCGAGCTTCGTCAGCCGCGTGCGCCAGGCGCTGCGCGGCCGCGGGCCTCGCGGAGCCTCGGCCGCCAGCGAGCCGGCCTGGTCCGTTGCCGCCATCTGTGCCTTGAGCCTCATGGTCGCGGGGGGAGCCTCATGGTCGCGGGGGCCGCCGGCGGCTCCGCAAGGGAGACGGAGCCGCCGGCGCGTGAGGAGATGATGCTACGAGGACGCCGTCCGGATCACTGGATCGCGTTCGCGATCTCTTCCATCGCCTGGTCCCACGACGCCTGGGGGTCATCACCCTGCTGGTCGACGCGGTTGAGCGCCTGGGAGATCGTGTCCTTGACGACGCCGTCCTTCGGGCCGAGGTGGGCGATCGGGAGGTCGTCGGCGGACTCCTTGAAGATCTCGCCGATTGGAGCGCCCGAGAAGTAGTCGTCGGTGGCCGCCGCCACGGCGCCGTCAGCCGCGGCGACCGAGCTGGACGGGAAGTGCTGCCCGTTCGTCCACATCTTGATCTGCTGCTCGGGGGCGGTCAGCCACTGGATCAGCTTGTACGCCTCCTCCTGGTTCTCGCTGGCCGCGGGGATGGAGAGGTAGGACCCGCCCCAGTTGCCACCGTCGCCCGGGATGCTGGCGACGTCCCACTTGCCCGCGCCCGCGTCGCCGGCCTGGCCCTTGATGTAGCCGATCATCCACGCGGGACAGGAGATGGTGGCGAAGGCGCCGTTGGCGAACGCCTGGTTCCACGCCTGGTCGAACTGCTCGAGCTTCGCGGTCAGGCCGGCCTGGATCGCCGTGACGGCGATGTCGTAGGCGTCCTTGACGACCGGGTTCGAGTCGTAGATCGGTTCGCCTTCCTCGTCGTAGTACTGCAGCTCGGACTGGCCGATGATCGCGTTGTAGAGGCCCGAGGCGCTGTCGATGAACGCCGAGCCCTTGGGCGCGTTGGCCATGTACTGCTCGCCGCTCGCGATGAAGTCGTCCCAGTCCTCCCAGAGGGCCGACAGCTCGTCGCGGTCGGTCGGCAGGCCCGCCTGCTCGAACAGGTCGGTGCGGTAGCAGATCGCCTGCGGGCCGGTGTCCGTCCCGAGGCCGAGCGTCGCTCCGTCCGCCGTGCGAGCCGCCTCCCACTTCCAGGGGAAGAACGTGTCGGCGAGGTCCTCGGCGCCGAACTCGTTCAGGTCGACCCACTTGTCGGCCTGGTTCTGCGTCACCTCGGCGATGCGCGCGACCTCGATGCCCTGGATGTCGGAAAGACCGGCACCGCCGGCCAGATGCGTTTGCAGCGCCTGGTAGTAGTCCTGCTCGAACTCGATGCTGGTCTCTTCGATCGTGACGTGCGGGTTCAGCTCCATGTACTCGTCGTACAGGCCGGCTTCCTTGTAGCCGAACGTGCCGAACAGGCCGACCGACAGGGTGACCGGCTCCGCGCTTTCGCTTCCGCCGGTGGTTCCGGCCGCATCCCCGTCCGTGGCCTCGTCACCGTCGCCGCCGCAGCCGACGAGCAGCAGGGCGACCGTGGCGAGCAGAACAAGAACACTTGGAAGTAGGCGGAACAGTCTGCGTGGGCTCGGCATCAGGACCTCCTCAGAATCCGCTGATGAGCCTTTCTGGCTCGGCCGACGTACCGGGACGAATTGCATGTAAGCGCTTTCATCCGTGGAAGCGCTTACAATACACATCGTGTCTCAGGATGTAAAGACGAACTCCGGCGATCGTGGTGTGCGCCGACCGGCCCCCACGCTCGAGGAAGTCGCCCGGCTTGCGGCGGTCTCGACGGCCACGGTCTCCCGCGTCGTCAACCGCTCGCCCAAGGTTCGGCCCGACACGCGGAAGGCGGTCGAGAAGGCGATCGCGCACCTCGGCTACGTGCCCAACCGCGCGGCTCGGAGCCTGGTCACCAAGCGCACGGACACGATCGCCCTCGTCGTGTCGGAGTCCGAGAGCCGCGTCTTCTCCGACCCGTTCTTCCCCTCGATCATGCAGGGGATCTCGTCGGCGATTGCCGACACGGAGCTCCAGCTTCTCCTCCTGCTCGCACGCGGGGAGCGCGAGCACGTGAAGGTCGAGCGCTACATCAGACACGGCCATGTCGACGGCGTCATCCTCATGTCGCTCCACGGCGACGACCCGCTCCCGCGCGCGCTCACCGAGGCCGGCATCCCCACCGTATTGAGCGGCCGGCCCCGCCCCGGCGAGCGCCTCCCCTACGTGGACGCCGACAACCGCGGGGGCGCCAGGGCCGCGACCTCGCACCTGCTCTCCGCGGGCCGCGGCAAGGTCGGCACCATCACCGGTCCCCTGGATATGACGGTGGGCGTCGACCGCTTCGAGGGCTACACCGACGCGCTCCGCGACTCCGGCCAGCGGCTCCGGAAAGGCCTAGTCGAGCACGGCGACTTCAGCAAAGAGGCAGGCGCGCGCGCCATGAAGGCGCTGCTGCGCCGGCACCCTGCCCTCGACGGCGTCTTCGTCGCCAACGACCCGATGGCGATCGGCGCGCTCGAGACGCTTCAGGCGCTGGGACGGCGCGTGCCTGACGACGTGGCCGTGATCGGCTTCGACGACGTCGCCGACGCCGCCACGACGAACCCGCCGCTCACGACGGTGCGCCAGCCCCTCGAGGTGATGACCGAGGCCATGGCGGAGCTCCTCCTGCGGCGGATCGACGACGCGAGCGTCGACGACGAGTTCGTCGTGTGCCCGACCCGCCTCATCCACCGGGCCTCCGCGTAGGAGGGTTTGGCGGAACGGCGCTCGCCGTCGGGGTGCGATGGTCGTTCCGAGGCAAGGACGCAGGGAGCGTTCGTATCGAAGTAGATACGGGCGCGACTGAGGACGCCGTCCTCGGGGCGAGCAGGCGGCCCGACGGCACAGTCACCGTTTCGTCGAACCCTCCTGGAGAGCTACGCCGCCCGGCGCGCGCCGGAGTCGGCCAGCCACAGGTGCGTCGCCGCGAGCGCCCGCCACGGGCGCCAACGCTCCGCGACGCTGGGCGCATGCGCGCCCAGCGCCCGGCGGAGGCCGAGATCGGTCGCCGGCCAGGCGTCGCGCTCGCCGAGGCGCAGGGCGATGTAGTGCGCGGTCCACGGACCGAGCCCGTCGACCGTCTGGATCGAGGCGACGAGGTCGTCGAGCCCGACGCTGCGGTCGAGCCGGATCTGGTCCTCCGCGACCGCGCGCGCGAAGGAACGGACGGCTGCGGCCCTCGCGCCCGTGAGACCGAGGTCGGCGAGCTCGGCTTCGGCGAGGACAGGCGGCGACGGGAAGAGGCGGCTCAGGCCGAAGCGGTCGAACGGCACGGGCGTTCCGAGCCGCTCGACGAGGCGGCCCGCGAGCGTGTTGGCCCCGGCGACGCTGACCTGCTGGCCGAGGATGGCGCGCACGCCCGTCTCGTACGGGTCCCACGTCCCGGGCACGCGCAGGCCCGGCCGCTTCCGCACGAGCGGGCCGACGACAGGATCGGTGCCGAGCCGGGCCGCAGGCTCCCCCATGTCGGCGTCGAGGTTCGCGATCCGGCGCGCGCGTGAGACGACGTGCATGAGCTCGTCCCAGTGCGCGAGGCGGACCCGAAGGAGCAGGTGGTCGTCCCCGCCCGGCATGAGCTCGAGGACGCCGGGCTCTCCGCCGGCGACGATCGTTCGCCGGTAGGCCTCGCCCGAGACGCTCTCCACACCCGGGATCGCCCGCGCCTCGAAGTAGCCGAGAAGCGAGCACCAGTCGAGGGCGCCGTCGAACGGCACCCGCAGGGTCAGGCCCTTCTCGGCCGCTAACGGGTCGCTCCTCCGCCTGCGCGCGCGGAGCTCCCGCGGCGGCATGCGAAAGACGTCGCGGCAGGCGCGGTTGAACTGGCGCACGCTCCCGAAGCCGGCGGCGAACGCGACCTCGCTCACGCTCAGGTCGGTCTCGTCCAGGAGCCTGCGCGCGAAGTGGGTGCGCGCCGAGCGCGCAAGGCCGTCCGGCGTGACGCCGAGATGGGCGGAGAAGAGCCGGCGCAGGTGGCGCGCCGAGACGCCGAGGCGGGCGCCGAGCTCCGCCTCCGTCCCGCCATCGAGGGCGCCGCCGAGGATCAGCTGGACGCCGCGGCAGACGAGCTCGGGCCCCGACCAGTCGAGCGCGTCGGGCGAGCGGTAGGGCCGGCAGCGGAGACAGGCGCGGTAGCCCGCGGCCTCGGCCGCGGCCGCCAGCCGGTACTTCGTCACATGCTGGGGCAGGGGCTTCGCCGGGCACTCGGGGCGACAGTAGATCCCCGTCGTCGCAACCGCGGAGAACGCTTCCATGCCGTGAGGGATATCAGGACAAGCGCCTCAGGACGAGACACATTCGGACACGCCTTTGAAGCCTGTCCGGATCCGGCCGCACGAACGACTTTGTGTCTCACGCCTCCACGTCCAAGGGAGCCCATCCTCGCCGCGGCGCGCGACAGTAAGAGTGCTCGGGTGCTTGTGCGCGTGAAACACAAGCGCCCGTCGGCGCACCGACTGTTAGCCGGCGGCGGCGGCCAGGCGGGCGCCGAGATCCCGCACGCTGGCACGGAGCTCGTCGGGCGCGCGGATCTCGAATCCGCAACCGAGGCCGGCGAGCAGGCTCGCCGTCCAGTCGAGCGACTCGACGCGCACGCGGAGGAGCGTCCGGTCGTCGAACGGGCTCAGCTCCGCCAGCGTCGCCGGGACGCGCTCGGCGGCCCGCTCGAGCGGCAGATCGAGCACGACCTCGACCTCCCACGTCCACGGCACGCGGGCCAGAGACGCGGAGACGTACGCGACCGGGTCGAAGCCATCGGGCGCGGGCACCGCGTCGGCGTCGCCGACCGAGGCGCGGGTCATCCGGTCGATGCGGAAGGTGCGCAGGTCGTCCCGGCCGTGGTCGTGCGCGGCGAGGTACCAGCGTCCCGCGTGCACGACGAGCCCGAGCGGGCTCAGGTCGCGGCGGGAGGTCTCGCCGGCGTAGGAGCGGTAGGTCGCCCGCACGCGCCGGCCGCGGCGAACGGCGTCGGCGAGCAGGAGGACGGTCTCGCCGGGGACGGGGGCGCCGGATGTCGGGCCGGCCGTGAAGCCGAGCGTTCGCTCGAGGGCCTCGACGCGCCGGCGGAGCTCGGACGGCAGGACGCGGTGGATCTTCTCGAGCGCGCCCTCGGCCGCCTCGCCCGCCGTGTCCAGCCCGAGCCGCCGGGCCGCCAGGAGCCCGAGCACGACGACGACCGCCTCGTCGTTGCCGAGCATGAGCGGCGGCAGCCGGTAGCCGGGACGCATGCGGTACCCGCCGCCCACCCCGCGCTGCCCCTCCACGGGGATCCCCAGCTCCTGAAGGACGGTGAGATACCGGCGCACCGTCCGCGTGTCGACGCCGAGGCGATCGGCGATCTCCCGTCCCGTCACGACAGGCCGGGCCTGGAGAAGCTCGAGGAGCTCGAGCAGGTTCGACGTCGGCGAGCCCACGCGTTTCAGTGTCGCAGAGATAGCGGGCGGAAACCGCCCTATTTCACCGGTACGGTGGCCGTATGGAATCGACGATGGGAGGCCTGATCATGAGCGCCACAAAGACCCGCAACGGCGCGCGGGACTTCGACTTCTGGATGGGCAGCTGGAAGGTGCGCAACCGTTATCTGCGCGAACGGCTCAAGGGATCGAGCGACTGGCTCGAGTTCGAGGCGACGAGCGAGGCACGGCCGCTGTCCGGCGTGCTCGGAAACGAGGACGAGTTCCGCACCGAGCACGACGGCGGGTTCGTCGGGATGTCCTTCCGGTTCTTCGACCCGACGACCGACAGGTGGGCGATCTACTGGGCGGACAGCCGCCGGCCCGGTCTGCTCGACCCGCCGGTCTTCGGCACCTTCTCCGGCGACGTCGGCATCTTCGAGGGCGAGGACACGTTCGAGGGCAGGCCGATTCTCGTGCGGTTCGTCTGGTCGGGGATCACGACGCCGACGCCGCGCTGGGAGCAGGCCTTCTCGGAGGACGGAGGCGAGACGTGGGAGACGAACTGGATCATGGATTTCACGCCGCTCGACGGCTGATTTCCAGGTCTTGACTACCGGCCTCAAGTGGAGGATCCTCGGTGCGTGCCGCTCAGCTTCGTGAGCCGCGAGCAGTGGGGCGCCGCGCCGCCGAGACGGGTCACCAAGCGGGACCCGTCCACGTTGGATGGCGTCGCGATCCACTGGTTCGGCTCGCCGCGCGCGGCGCAGTCGCACAGCGGCTGCGCCGGCCTCCTGCGGGCCATCCAGCGCGACCACATGAAACCGGGCGGGCTGGGCACGACGAACGGTGCCAACGACATCGCCTACAACCACGGCATCTGCCCGCACGGCCAGGCGTTCACCCTCCGCGGGTTCGGCGTCGAGACCGGCGCGAACGGGGACAGGGCGTCGAACGAGTCGCATGCCGCCATCGTGTTCATGTCCGGGAAGGGCGATTCCGGTCCGAGCGACAAGGTACTGGCAGTCCTCGCCGAGGTTATCCGTCTGTGGCAGAAGAAGGGTGCCGGGCCCGAGGTACATCCGCATCGGTTCTTCACCGGCTCCGAGTGTCCCGGGCCGGAGCTCCTCAAGTGGGTCGCCAAGAAGCCGCCGCCCTGGAAGGGAGACGTCGCGGACGCGGCTTTCGCCGTCGAAGACGAAGCGCCCGAGTGGCTCTTCGACTTCATCCAGTGGCGTCTTGTCGGGCGCAGCCAGGGCCAGCCCAGGCCCAAGACCGTCCCGAAGAGGATCCCGCCTTCCGCCTGGGAGGCAACCTCGCTCATGGGCCGGATGGCGGTCGAGCTCGGGCCGAGAGATCCCTACCTCGACTGGGTCGAGTGGCGACGGCGAGGCGCGAAGCCGGCCGAGCGCCCGCGCAGCGTCCCCAAGACGATCCCGCGCGCGTGGAAGGAGTCGTTCAAGCGCCTCGACCAGGTGTTTACGGGAAAGCTCCCGCCCAAGCCGGCCCGTCCGAAGCCGGGGCCCCCGGTCCCTGAGCCGCCGAGCAAGATCTCGCCGGACACGCCCTTACTCGCCGAGCCGCGCGTGACGCTGCAGCGGCTGCAGCGCTTCGAGAAGGGCCGGGACCACGGCGTCTACACCGCCGTGCAGGTGAACACGATCCTGAAGAAGTACGTGGCCCTCACCACGAAGATGGGCCTGGACCCCCTGCTCGTCGTCAGCCAGATGCTGGAGGAGACCGGCCACCTCACGTCCCCCAAGTCGCAGCCGCCGCAACGCAACCCGGCGGGGATCGGCGCCACGGGGGACAAGGTCGAAGGCGCGTCCTTCGCCACGTGGGACAAGGCGATCCGAGCCCATGTCGGGCGCCTGCTCGCGTACGCGCTCGAGGAGGGGGCGGAGACGCCCGCCCAGCGAGCGCTGATCAAGGAGGCCCTCAAGGTCCGCGACCTCCCCGCGGATCGACGAGGCTGCGCGCCCGTGCTCGGGGGCCTGGCGGGCAAGTGGGCCATGGACAAGCAGTACGCGGTCAAGATCTCGAAGATCGCGAACGAGATCCGACCCCTCTGACATCACGCACCGCAGGTTCGGTAGCGTGACGCCCATGCGGGGGGAAGCCGCAGTCGAGACGCAGGGGCTCGCGAAGCGCTATGGGGACGTCGAGGCGCTCAAGGGCATCGACCTCGCGGCGGATCACGGCAGCGTCTTCGGACTGCTCGGGCCGAACGGCGCGGGCAAGACGACCGCCGTCCGCATCCTGACCACCTTGCTCATGCCGGACGAAGGCACCGCACGCGTCGCGGGGTTCGACGTCATCAAGCAGCCGGGCGAGGTGCGCAAGCAGATCGGTCTCGCCGGGCAGTACGCCGCCGTCGACGAGAACCTGAACGGCTTCGAGAACCTCGAGCTCGTCGGGCGCCTGTACCACCTCGGACGGCATGTCTCTCGCGAGCGCTCGCACGAGCTGCTGCGTGACTTCGGCCTCGAGGACGCCGCCGAACGCCTTGTGCGCACCTACTCGGGCGGGATGCGACGACGACTCGACCTCGCGGCCGCGCTCGTCGCACGGCCGCCGGTGCTCTTCCTGGACGAGCCAACCACCGGCCTCGACCTCCCGAGCCGCATCTCGCTGTGGGAGGCCATCGAGGCGCTCGTGGGCGGGGGAACCACGGTGCTCCTGACCACCCAGTACCTGGACGAGGCCGACCGCCTCGCCGACCGCATCGCGGTCATCGACCACGGTCAGGTGATCGCCGAGGGCACCCCCGACGAGCTCAAGGACCAGGTCGGGGGCGAGCGGCTGGAGATCCGCCTTGGCGAACAGGGCACGCGCGACGAGGCGATCGCCGCGCTCCGGCCGATCTCGGAGGAGGAGCCGGCGTGCGTGGACGGCCTCCTGTCCGTGCCGCTGCGCTCGCGGCAGGCGGCGATCGCCGACGCGGTCAGGCGGCTCGACGAGGCGGGCGTCGGCATCGACGACATCGCCGTGCGCCGGCCCACGCTGGACGACGTCTTTCTCACCCTCACGGGCCACGCCGCCGACCACGACAGCGCCGAGGAGCAGCCGGTCGCGGAGGCGGCTGTCCGGTGACCGGCTTCGCCTATGCCCTCTCGGACACGGCCATCCTGGCCAAGCGAAGCATCCTCCGCATCCGGCGCCAGCCCGACCTGCTGGTCGGCTTCACGATCCAGCCGATCATGTTCGTGCTCCTGTTCGTGTACGTCTTCGGGGGCGCGATCGCGACGCCGGGGCTCGACTACGTCGACTTCCTGATGCCGGGGATCATCGTGCAGTCGATGGTCTTCGGCGGCTTCGTGACTGCCCTCGGCCTGGCCGAGGACCTGAAGAAGGGGCTGATCGACCGTTTCCGCTCGCTGCCCATGTGGGGGCCGGCGGTCTTGACGGGCCGGATCCTCGCCGACGTCGGCACGAACATCGTCCAGCTGGTCGTCATGTTCACGGTCGGCATCATCGTCGGGTTCCGCTTCTCCACGAGCGCCCCCGAGATCGTCGCCGGGATCCTGCTCCTGCTCCTGATCGGCTACGCGTTCTCGTGGGTCTTCGCCTTCATCGGGCTGACCGCGTCCTCGCCCGAGGCCTCGAACGCATTCGGCTTCACGATTCTCTTTCCGGTCACGTTCGTGTCGTCCGCGTTCGTCCCCGTGGACACGATGCCCGGCTGGCTTCAGCCCATCGCCGAGCACAACCCGTTCACGACGATGGTCGACGCGGCCAGAGCGCTCTTCGTCGGCACGCCCGCGGGAAACTCCGTCTGGCTGGCAGTCGTCTGGTCGCTCGGGATCATCGCCGTCTTCGGCGTGCTCTCGGTCATGCGCTACCGCAAGGCCGTCACCCGCTGACGAAGCTCACGAGCTCCTCCCGGCTCGACCCGCCGGAGACCGTGAGAGCAAGCACCGGGCCGACGCCCTTGCCGTAGAACTTGTGCTCGACCAGGTCGGGCTCGAGCGGGTTGAGGTCCTTCGTCATCAGCACGTCCTCGTAGGAGCCCTGGGGCACGTCCGCGCGCTCGTCGACGCTGAGGACGACGGCCTCGTCCTCCGCCTCGCCCGCGTAGTACTCCTGCCGGTACGCGAGCCCGGGCGCCGGCATTGCGGGGACGACGACGCCGGCGAGGGCGCCATCGAGCCCGGTCTCCCACGAGCCCTCCGTGCTGACCTTGTCGCCGTCGTATTCCCTGGTCGCCTCGCCGAGGTACCAGACGTTCCCCCACCTGTCCTGGGCGTACCAGTCGAAGGTGTCCTCGACGACCTCGCCGTCCTCGGTCACGGTGTCACGGACGACCGTGGCCTCGATGCCCTCGATCACCTTCGTCCTGTCGGTGACCGTGACGACGACACGCTGGACCGTCCCGTCGGCATCGGTCTCACGGTAGACCCACCGCGAGCCGGGTGTCATCGGCCAGTAGGGGTTGTCGATCGTGCCCACGAAGTCGGCCGGGTCGAGCTCGAAGGGCTCGTCCTTTTGTGGAAGCGGCGGCGCCGACGAGGCGACCGGCTCCGGACCGGCCGGCTCCTCGCCGCCGCACGCAGCGAGGGCGAGGAGCGGGAGCGCGGCGAGGTACCGCAGCCGGGCGCGCATGTCAGTCGTCGTCCCCGGCGCCTTCGTCGTCACCGGGGCCGTCGTCGTCCGGCTCGTCGCCGATGACCTTGAAGTTCTCGTCCAGGTTCACCTCGACCTGGCTGCCGTCCGCGAGACGGACCTCGACGCTGTAGGCCGCCCCGTCGTCGCCGGCCTCGGTCTCCGTGACCGTCCCGCCGCGCGTGTGGGCGAGCGCTGCCTGCGTGGCGCGCTCCAGGTCGGAGCCCTGGAGCGGGGTCTCCCCGCCGCCGGCGCCCGAGGCGATCGCGATCCCTGCCGAGACCGCTCCCACGACGAGGACGACGGCTGCGATCAGAGCGAGCTTGCGGGTCATGTCCAACCTCCTTCTCGGTGTGCCCGGTCACCGTAGGAAGGCCGGATGAGACGGCCGTGAGACCGGCTCTCATCGCACTCTCATCTGCGGAGGGACAATGAGGACGGCGATGCGGATCCTGGTCGTCGAGGACGAGCTGAAGATGGCGGGCCTGCTTCGCCGCGGGCTCCAGGAGGAGGGGCATGCCGTCGACCTGGCCCGCACCGGGGACGACGCGATCTGGATGGCCCGCGCGACCGAGTACGACGCCGTCGTTCTCGACCTCATGCTCCCCGGGATCGACGGCATCGAGGTGTGCCGGCGACTCCGCGACGGCAGCGTGTGGACGCCGGTTCTCATGCTGACCGCACGCGACGGGGTCGACGACCGCGTGGCCGGGCTGGACGCCGGCGCCGACGACTACCTCCCGAAGCCGTTCTCCTTCGCAGAGTTGCTGGCGCGCCTCCGAGCGCTTGTGCGCCGCGGCGCCAACGAGCGGCCCGCCGTGCTCGAGGTCGGCGACCTGCGACTCGACCCCGCGACCCGACGCGCCTGGCGCGGCCACGCCGAAGTGAAGCTCTCCGCCAAGGAGTTCGCGCTCCTGGAGGCGTTCATGCGCCGGCCGGGCGACGTGCTCTCCCGCTACCAGCTGCTCGAGCACGCCTGGGACTACGGCTACGAGAACCGGTCGAACGTGATCGACGTCTACGTCCGCTACCTGCGCGACAAGGTGGACAGGCCGTTCGGGCGCGCGTCGATCGAGACGGTGCGTGGGGTCGGCTATCGGCTGCGGGACGACGCGTGAGCCGCCTCCCGGTCCGGCTGCGCCTCACGCTCGCCTTCGCGCTGGCCATGGCGATCGTGCTGGCCGCCGTCGGCGCGCTGCTCTACGTGCGCCTGGGCGACTCGCTGGCCGAGCAGCTCGACGAGAGCCTGGAGCTGCGCGCGGAAGCCCTCGCGGGCGGCGGATCGCTCGCCGCGGGCGACGACGAGGTCGTGGCGCAGAGGCTCGGGCCGGACGGAGCCCCCACGGAATCCTCGCCCGGGCTCGACGAGCCGCTCGTCACTCCCGAGGAAGAGGCACGTGCGCAGGAAGACTCCTTCTTCTTCACGCGCGAGGTGAACGGCGAGCCGATGCGCCTGCTTGTGACGCCGACCCTCGTCGTCGGCGCGTCGCTCGAGGACCGCGAGGAGGCGCTCGACGAGCTGCTCGCCCAGCTCCTCGTCGTCGGCCCGCTCGCGCTCCTGCTCGCTTCGGCCGCGGGCTACGTGCTCGCCTCGGCGGCGCTCCGGCCGGTCGAGGCTATGCGGCGCGAGGCGGCCGAGATCTCCGGTGACGCCGCGGGCCACCGCCTGCCGCTCCCTCGCGCGCGAGACGAGCTGCGCCGGCTCGGGGAGACGCTGAACGCGATGCTCGGGCGCCTGCAGGAGAGCCTCGCGCGCGAGCGGCGCTTCGTCGCCGATGCGAGCCACGAGCTGCGGACGCCGCTCGCGCTCCTCCAGACCGAGCTGGAGCTCGCGCTCCGCCATAGGCGCACGCCCGGGGAGCTCGAGGAGGCGCTCCGCTCGGCGAAGGACGAGGTCGACCGGCTGGCGCGGCTCGCCGAGGATCTCCTCGTCCTCGCCCGGCTCGACGAGGGCCGTCTGCCGCTGCGTACCGAGGAGGTGTCCGCCGGCGACCTCCTGGAGGCGGTGGCGCGCCGCTTCGACACGAGAGCGACCGGCGAGGGGCGGACGCTCGAGGTGGACGCGGAGCCGGTCTCGCTCGAGGGCGACCGCCTGCGGCTCGAGCAGGCCCTCGTCAACCTCGTCGACAACGCCCTTCGCTACGGCGCCGGGAAGGTCCGGCTGGAGGCGGCGCCCAACGACGGCGGCGTCGATCTCCGCGTCGCGGACGAGGGGCACGGCTTCGCGCCCGAGCTACTGCCGGTGGCCTTCGACCGCTTCACGCGCCGGGACGAGGTGCGCGGTGATGGGGCCGCCGGGCTCGGGCTCGCCATCGTCGCGGCGATCGCGCGGGCGCACGGCGGGAGCGCGCGAGCCGCCAACAGCCCTCGGGGCGGCGCGGTCGTCGTGCTCGCGCTTCCGGGCGGCCCGGTCAGGCCACGGTAAGCCCGCGAGCCTTCCGCGAGGCTGCAGTCTGGCGCCGCTGCGCCGAGAGCTCGACCTTACGGAGGCGAACGTGGTTCGGCGTCGCCTCGACGCACTCGTCGTCGCGGATCAGCTCGAGCGCCTGCTCGAGCGAGAGCGGCCGGGGCGGGATGAGGCGAACGAGCTCGTCGGCGGTCGACGAGCGGATGTTCGTCAGCTTCTTCTCCTTCGTCGGGTTGACGTCGAGATCCTCGGCGCGCGCGTTCTCGCCCACGATCATCCCCTCGTACACCTCGGCGCCGGGAGCCACGAACAGCTGCCCGCGCTCCTGGAGGTTGAGGAGCGCGAAGCTCGTGACCGCGCCGCGGCGATCGGCGACCAGGCTGCCCGTGGGTCGCGTGCGAAGCTCCCCGTGCCAGGGCTCGTACCCGTCGAAGACGTGGTGGAGGATGCCCGTCCCGCGCGTCTCGGTGAGGAACTCCGTGCGGAACCCGATCAGGCCGCGCGCGGGCACGAGGTACTCCATCCGCACCCAGCCGGTGCCGTGGTTGACCATGTGCTCGAGCCTTCCCTTGCGAAGAGCGAGAAGCTGGGTGATGACGCCGATGTAGTCCTCGGGCGCGTCGATGGCCAGACGCTCGACGGGCTCGTGGAGCTTCCCGTCGACGTCGCGCGTCACGACCTGCGGCTTCCCCACCGTGAGCTCGAAGCCTTCGCGCCGCATCAGCTCGACGAGCACGGCGAGCTGGAGCTCGCCGCGACCCTGCACCTCCCACGCGTCCGGTCGCTCGGTGGGGAGCACCCGCAGCGAGACGTTGCCGACGAGCTCCTGGTCGAGCCGCGCCTTGACCATGCTCGCCGTCAGACGGTCGCCGTCCTGGCCCGAAAGCGGCGAGGTGTTGATCCCGATCGTCATCGCCAGGCTCGGCTCGTCGACGCCGATCACCGGCAGCGGGCGCGGGTCGTCGGGGTCGGCCAGCGTCTCGCCGATGGTGACCTCGGCGATCCCGGCGACCGCGATCAGCTCGCCGGCGCCGGCTTCCGAAGTCTCGACACGGTCGAGCGCCTCCGTGACGTAGAGCTCGGTGACCCTGGCGCGCTCGATGTTCCCGTCGGCGCGGCACCAGGCGACCTGCTGCCCCTGGCGGATCGTCCCCTCGCGGACGCGGCAGAGCGCGAGCCGGCCCACGTACGGCGAGGCGTCCAAGTTGGTCACGTGCGCCTGCAGCGGATGGCCTTCCGTGAACGACGGTGCCGGAATGCTCGCGAGAAGGGCGTCGAAGAGCGGCTCGAGATCGGGCGAAAGCGAGTCCGCCTCGAAGCCGGCGTGGCCGGCTCTCGCGTTCGTGTAGACGATCGGGAACTCGATCTGGCTCTCGTCCGCATCGAGGTCGAGGAAGAGCGCGTAGACCTCGTCGACCACCTCGGCGACGCGCGCGTCCGGCCGGTCGACCTTGTTGACGACGAGGATCGCGGGCAGTCGCGCCTCGAGCGCCTTGCGCAGGACGAAGCGGGTTTGCGGCAGAGGCCCCTCGCTGGCGTCGACCAGGAGCAAGACCCCGTCCACCATCGTCAGGGCGCGCTCGACCTCGCCGCCGAAGTCCGCGTGGCCCGGCGTGTCGACGATGTTGATCTTCACGCCGCCGTGCCGGACTGCGGTGTTCTTGGCCAGGATCGTGATGCCCTTCTCGCGCTCGAGGTCCATCGAGTCGAGGACGCGCTCGGCGACGTCCTGGTTCTCGCGGAATGAACCGGACTGCCAGAGCATCGCGTCGACGAGCGTCGTCTTCCCGTGGTCGACGTGGGCGACGATGGCGACGTTGCGGATGTCCTCGCGCGTGGGCACCCGCCGAGAGTAGCCGCGCGGGCCGTCACTCCCGCCGCCCGCACGCGCGGCTCATGACTCCGCGCCGAATGTGAATCAGGTCGTCCACACAGGCGTGCGCCCGTGCGGCCTCCGCCGGGACAGGACCCTTCCGGCGACTGTTCGGTCGCACTCCGCGCGCGATATCTCCGGTCGCGTCACGTCGACCGGAAGGAGACCCATGAAGATCAGTCGGATGCGCGCGCTCGCGGCCCTCGCGGCCGTGGGCGCCGTTGCGGCGGCCGCCGGCGGTGCGCTCGCCGTCGGCAAGGCGACCACCGCGGCTGCCGAGGCGGAGATCATCACCGCCTGCCGCCACCCGAACGGCGGCTGGGTGCGGATCGTCGCCGCCGAGAGCGCCTGCCGCGCTCGCGAGCAGGTCGTCACCTGGAACACGGAGGGACCGGCGGGCGCGCCGGGCCCCGCCGGCCCGCCCGGGCCGAAAGGCGATCCCGGCCCGGGGCTCGCAACGCTCGAGGACATCGCCGGCCTTCCCTGCACACGGGACGGAGGCGGCGCGGGCGAGGTCGAGCTGGACTTCGCCGGCGACGACACGGTGCTCTTCCGCTGCGTGGCGGGCGGGTCGCCGCCTCCCCCGCCGCCTCCGGCGAGCTCCGTCGTCATCAACGAGGTCGACTACGACCAGGTGGGCGCAGACGGCGACGGCTACGTCGAGCTGAAGAACACCGGAGCAGCAGCGGTCGACCTTGCCGGGCTCGCGCTCGTCTTCGTCGACGGGGCCGACTCGGAGGAGTACCGCCGCGAGCCCCTCACCGGCACGCTCGCGTCCGGCGCGTACCTCGTCGTCGCCGGCGACGCGCAGAACGGCGCGCCCGACGGCATCGCCCTGATCGACACCGAGGACGGGGCGCTCCTCGACGCCCTTTCCTACGAGGGAGCGATCGCGGCCGCCGTCATCGGTGGGCGGACCTACTCGCTTGTCGAGGGCACGGTCCTCCCCGCGACCGTGGTGGACTCGAACACGGCCGCCGGCTCTCTGAGCCGGATCCCGGACGGCCGGGACACGAACGACGCCGCCGCCGACTGGGTCTTCACCACGACCTTGACGCGCGGCGCGGCCAACGTGGCCACCACGCCCTGAGGGCCTGCTGCGAAGCGGGCGGCGCCATCCGGCCCGCCCGCTTCCTGCTACTTAAACCGCGTGAAGGAAAGATCTCCCGTATGACCAAGCGGACGATCCTGGTCATCGAGGACGAGACCGCCATCTCGGAGCCGCTCGCGGCCGCGCTCTCGCGCGAGGGCTTCGACCCTGTCGTCGCCGGCTCGGTCGCGGAAGGCCTCGAGCTCTTCGGCAAGCGCTCGCCCGACCTCGTCCTCCTCGACGTGATGCTGCCGGACGGGGACGGGCGCGACGTGCTCCGCACGATCAGGGAGACCTCCCGCACCCCGGTCGTGATGCTCACCGCGCGCGGGGAAGAGATGGACCGCGTCCTCGGGCTCGAGCTCGGCGCCGACGACTACGTGACGAAGCCGTTCAGCGCCGCCGAGCTGGCGGCCCGCATCCGCGCCGTCCTCCGCCGGGCCGGAGACGAGCCGGCGGCCGACCCCGGCTCGGTGCTCCAGGGCGGCGACGTGCGCATGGACCTCGGCACGCACGAGGCGACCAGGGACGGCGAGCCGCTGGAGCTGACGGTGAAGGAGTTCGAGCTCCTGCGGGTCCTGCTGGAGCGCTCGGGGAAGCTCGTCAGGCGCGAGGAGCTCGTGCACGAGGTCTGGGACCCGGCCTGGTTCGGCTCGACGAAGACCCTCGACGTGCACGTCAGCGCCTTGCGCAAGAAGCTCGGGGACGACCCCGCCGACCCGCGCTACATCCACACCGTGCGGGGCGTCGGCTTCCGGTTCGACCCCGCCGACGAGCAGCCGTGACCTTCCGGGCACGGCTCGTCCTCGCCGCCGCGTACCTGCTCGCGACGGTGGTGATCGCGCTCACCGTTCCGCTGGCGCTGAACATCGACCGGCGCGCGACCTCCGAGCTCGAGTCCGACGTGGTCGCGAACGCCACCATTCTCTCGGGGCGGGTGGCCAACCTCGTGGTCAACCAGCAGCCCGGGCGTCTCGAAGACGTGCTCGCGGCCGCAACAGTCGGCGACGGCGCGCGCACCGTGGTCGTGAACGATGCGGGCGCCGTGCTCGCGGACACGGACGGCACAGCCCCCGTCGGCGAGCAGTTCGCCACCGACGAGCGTCCCGAGTTCGCGGCGGCGAACGCCGGCCAGATCGACGTCCGCCAGCGCCACAGCGACACGCTCGACGAGGACCTGCTGCTCGTCACCGTGCCCGTCACCGACAACGGAGCCGTGGTCGGCGCCCTGCGCGTCTCCACGCCGATGACTGAGGTGGACGCGAGCGTGCGCTCGAGCTGGCTCGCGCTGCTCCTGATCGGCATCGCCGTCGTGGGCGCGGGACTCGTCCTCGCCTGGCTTCTCGCAGGCTCGATCGCCCGGCCCGTGGAGAAGATGCGGACGGCTGCCGGCCGACTCGGACGCGGCGACCTCGACGCCCGGGTCGAGCCCGAGGGCCCGCAGGAGCTCGAGGAGCTCGGGCAGTCGTTCAACCGCATGGCCGGTGCCCTCTCCTCCAACCTCAACGCCCAGCGGGACTTCGTCGCCAACGCCTCCCACCAGCTCCGCACGCCGCTGACGGGGATCAAGCTCCGCCTCGAGGCGATTCGCGCCGAGGGTGGGCCGTCTGCAGAGGAGGCTGCGAAGGCGGAGGCCGAGCTCGACCGGCTGAGCGCGCTCGTCGACGACCTGCTTGCGCTCGCCCGCGCCTCCTCCGAGGAGGCCGTCGCCGAGCCGGTCGACCTGGGTGAGGCGATCCGGGCCGCCGAGCGGCGCTGGTCCGAGCCGGCCGCCACCGCGGGCCACGACCTGGCGCTCTCCGACGGCCAGGGCGGGAGGATCTCGGCCGCCCCCGCCGACATCGCCCACATCCTCGACAACCTGATCGAGAACGCGATCCGCTACTCGCCGGCAGGCGCGCAGATCACGGTCGCCACCGAACCGGGCGCGTTCGTGGTCTCCGATACCGGGCCGGGCATCCCGCCGGAGGAGCGCGAACGCGTCTTCGAGCGCTTCTACCGCGGCGCGGGCGGGCGCAGCAGCGGCCCGGGAACCGGCCTCGGGCTGGCCATCGTGGCCGAGCTGGCGGAGCGCTGGGGTGGCCGAGTCGAGCTCCTCGACGGCCCGGGAACGCGCGTGCGGGCGAGCTTCCCTGCCGACTCCTCACCCCGTCCTAACCATTCCTGAAGAGTCGCCTTGCTAGCGTCGAAGCCATGAACAGGGCGCGCATCCTCTTCCTCGCCGTCGCCGGTCTCGCCTTCCCGGTGGGCCTGGCGCTGGCGGTCTACGTCGCCTCCGCGTCGTCGCTCGCGGCGGTGCCGACCGTCGTCTCCGTGCAGGAGAACAAGATCGCGCGCTCCGAGACTGTCACGACCCCGACGACGACCCAATCGGGGACGACGACGCAGTCCCAGACGACGACGGGCGACGACGACCGGGACGACGACCTCCCCGGCAAGTGCGACGACCCGGATCACCGTCTCGACCCGGACTGCGATCCGGCCCAGGCGGACGACGACTCGAGCGGCCCGGGCTCGGGCGGCAGCGACGACTCGAGCGGCAGCGGCTCCTCCGGCTCGGGCAGCGGCTCGGACGACTCGAGCGGCAAGGGCTCCGGGGACGACGACTAGCCCTTTTTCGCCGCTTTCGAGCCGACCTACCGTTCCTTTACCTACGCGCGACGAAGTCTTCAACCCGCCTGGGGGCGCGCTTTCCCCGGCCCTTTCTAGCCTCGGTGGTGCATGACCGAGCACACAAAGGAGGGTCACATGAAGACCATCACGAAGCTCTTGCTCGTCCCCGCGCTCGTCGTCGCCTTCAGCGTCGGCGTCGCGATCGCGGCGAGCGGCGGCTCCGGCGGCTCGGCCGCCCAGGCGCCGTCCACGACCGACGGAACGACCACGCTCGACACGACGACCTCCGGCACGACCACGACCGGCGGCGTCGACATCAGCGGCCCGTGCGACGAGGCCGAGCACGCCAACGACCCGCGCTGCACCGGCGCCGGCGGCGCCCGGAACGACAACTCGGGCCCCGGCAACGCCGACGACAACGGCGGCCGCGAGGACAACTCCGGCCCCGGCAACTCGCACGACGACGGGGACGACGACAACTCCGGCTCCGGCTCGGGTGGCGACGACGACCGCGGCGGAGACGACTCCAGCGGTCACGGCGGCGGTGACGACGACTGATGAAGCGCCTCACGCTGCTACCGACGGCAGCCGCGCTTGGTTCGGCCCTTCTCCTCGCCGCCGCGTGCGGCGGCGGGGAGAACTCGGCCGCCACGGAGCCGGCAGCCCCCGCTGACGACACCACGACGGCGCCCGCCACGACCGGGGGCGACACCACGACAGGCACGGCGCAGACAGCGGCCGGAAGCGTCGACCCGCGCCAGGGCGGCTTCGAGATCGCCCTCGGTGAGTGGGCCCTGACGCCCGAGGCCGAGTCCATTCGCCCGGGTCGCGCAACCTTCGTGATCACGAACCGCGGCAAGATGCCGCACGGGTTCGAGATCGAGCGGGAGGACGGCGACGACTCGAGCGGCAGTGGCTCGGGCGACGACGGCGACAAGGTCGAGACCCGCGTCCTGCAGCCGGGCGAGAGCGTCAGCGTCCAGCTCAACCTGAGCGAAGGCGTCTACAAGCTCGAGTGCAACGTCGACGGACACGACGACATGGGCATGGAGATGCTCTTCGAGGTGAAGAAGGGCGCACCGCTGGCGAAGAAGAAGGCGGCTCCCGCGGCGCCGCAGGCCGGCAACGCCGTCGCGGCCGACATCCAGGGGTTCGTCTTCGAGCCGGCCACGATCCAGGCGAAGGTCGGCCAGAAGGTCACGTGGACGAACCACGACCCGGCCCCGCACACCGTCACCCAGGAGGGCGGCGGGTTCGACTCCGGGCAGATGGGCGCCAACGGCAAGTTCACGCACGCCTTCGACCAGCCCGGGGAGTACCGCTACATCTGCGCGCTGCACCCCGGCATGAAGGGAACCGTGGTCGTCACCGGCTGAGTGTCTCTCTCCCCTCAGCCCCGGACGGATCGGCGGCCGCCTTCGGGCGGCCGCCGATTGTTCTCGACAGGGTCCGCCGGACCGACTACAACTCACCGTTGGAGGTGCGCGGAGACCTGACATCACTCCAGCGTCCGTGAAGCCCCACGAGGCGAAGGCCGCGCTGATCGACAAGGCCGTTGCGCACGCGCACGCCAAGCTCCCCCCGGACCAGGCGGCGCGCCTCGAGGCGCTGATCCGCATCTTCTACGGCGCGGCCGCCCCGGAGGACCTGCTCGACCGCGACGCATCCGATCTCTACGGCGCCGCGCTCTCCCAGCTCAACTTCGCCTCCAGGCGCGAGCCGGCGGAGGCCAAGGTCCGCGTCTACTCGCCGCAGCTCGAGGAGCACGGCTGGAGCTCGGACCACACCGTCGTGGAGATCGTCAACGACGACATGCCGTTCCTCGTCGACTCGGTGAGCATGGAGCTCAACCGGCTCGGCAGCGGCGTCCACCTCATCATCCACCCCGTCGTCCGCGTACGGCGCGACGACGCCGGCGTCCTGCTCGACGTCCTGCCCTTCGACACCCCCGCCGAGGACGCGCAGCTCGAGTCCTTCCTCCACGCGGAGGTCGTGCGCGAGACCGAGCCGGAGCATATCGACCGGCTCCGCGCAGGGCTCGAGCGCGTGCTCGAGGACGTACGGACCGCCGTCGAGGACTGGCCGGAGATGGTCGAGCGGGGGCACGAGGTGATCGCCGACCTGGAGCGCGTCCCGCCGAGCGTCGACGCGGAGGAGCTCGCCGAGAGCAAGGCGCTCCTCGAGTGGATCGTCGACAACCACTTCACGTTCCTCGGCTACCGCGAGTACGACCTCGTCTCCGAGGACGGCGGCTACGCCCTGCGGCGCGTTCCCGAGACGGGCCTCGGCATCCTGCGCGACGACGACGACGAGGCGGGCGACAGCGGGGTCAAGCTCGCGCCGGAGGCCGTCACCCTCGCGCGCGCGAAGGACCCGCTCGTCCTGACGAAGGCGAATTCCCGCGCGACCGTCCACCGGCCCTCGTACCTCGACTACGTCGGCGTGAAGAAGTTCGACGAGTCGGGCGAGGTCGTCGGCGAGCGCCGTTTCCTGGGCCTCTACACGTCGACCGCGTACAGCACGAGCCCGCACGACATACCTCTTCTGCGCCGCAAGGTCCGCAAGGTCCGCGAGCGCTCGGGGCTCCCGCCCGGAAGCCACGACGACAAGGCGCTGCTCGAGGTGCTCGAGTCGCTTCCCCGCGACGAGCTCTTCCAGATCTCCGACGACGACCTCTTCGAGATCGCCATGGGCATCGTGCGCCTGGGTGAGCGCCAGCAGGTCAGGCTCTTCGTCCGCAGGGACACGTTCGGGCGCTTCTTGTCGTGCCTCGTCTACGTGCCGCGCGAGCGGTTCAACACGCAGGTGCGCGAGAAGATCGAGGACATCCTCCAGGAGGCGTTCGAGGGCGTCAGCGCGGACTACACCGTGCGCCTTTCCGAGTCCGTCCTGGCGCGGATGCACTTCGTCATCTACACGCGCCCGGATGCGGCGCGCGACTATGACCACCGGGAGATCGAGGCGCGCATCGTCGAGGCGACGCGAACCTGGGTCGACGACCTCGGCGACGCCCTCGTCGAGCACCTGGGCGAGGAGCGCGGAACGGAGCTCTTCGCGCTCTACCGTGACGCGTTTCCCGCCGCCTACCGGGACGACTTCACGCCCGAGGCCGCGGTGCTGGACGTCGAGCGCCTCGAGCGCCTCGACCCCGAGGGCGACCTGGCCTTGACGCTCTACCGCCCGCTGGAGGCCGAGCCGGACTTCTTCGTCCTCAAGCTGCTGCGCTCCGGACAGCCGATCCTCCTCTCCGACGTCCTCCCGCTTCTCGAGGACATGGGCGTGAAGGTCTTCGACGAGCGCCCGTACGAGGTCGACCGAGCCGGCCCCGAGGACGCCTGGATCTACGACTTCGGCCTGACGCACGCCGACGGCGCGCTCGACCTCGAGCAGGTCGGCGAGGCTTTCAAGGACGCATTCGCGCAGGCGTGGCGCGGCGAGATCGAGGTGGACGGGTTCAACCGGCTCGTGCTGAGCGCCGGCCTGACGTGGCGGGAGATCGCGATGCTCCGCGCCCTGGCCAAGTACCTGCGGCAGGCCGGGAGCACCTTCAGCCAGGCGTACATGGAGGAGACCCTCGCGGCAAACCCGGAGATCGTGCGCAAGCTCGTCGAGCTCTTCAGGGTCCGGTTCGACCCCGCGCGCGCCGAGGAGCGCGAGGCCGAGGATCGTCAGTTCGCGAAGAAGATCGAGAAGGCGATCGACGCCGTCGCGAGCCTCGACGACGACCGCATCCTGCGCAGCTTCCTGCGGCTCGTCCAGGCGACGCTGTGGACGAACTACTTCCAGGCCGCCGGCGACGGCCAGCCGAAGTCCTACCTCTCGTTCAAGTTCGATCCCTCGCTCGTCCCCGACCTTCCCCTGCCGCGGCCGATGTTCGAGATCTGGGTCTACTCGCCGCGCACGGAGGGAGTGCACCTGCGCGGCGGCAAGGTCGCGCGCGGGGGCATCCGCTGGTCGGATCGGCGCGAGGACTTCCGCACCGAGATCCTCGGCCTCATGAAGGCGCAGATGGTCAAGAACGCGGTCATCGTCCCGGTGGGCGCGAAGGGGGGGTTCGTCGTCAAGCGGCCGCCGGCCGAGCGCGAGGCGCTCCGCGAGGAGGTCGTCGTCTGCTACCGCACGCTGATGCAGGGGATGCTCGACCTCACGGACAACCTCGCCGGCGGCGAGACCGTGCCGCCGCCCGACGTCGTCCGCTACGACGACGACGACCCGTACCTCGTGGTGGCGGCCGACAAGGGCACGGCGAGCTTCTCCGACCTCGCGAACAGCGTGGCCGCCGAGTACGGCTTCTGGCTCAGCGACGCCTTTGCCTCGGGCGGCTCTGCGGGCTACGACCACAAGGCGATGGGGATCACCGCGCGCGGCGCCTGGGAATCCGTGAAGCGCCACTTCCGCGAGCTCGGCGTCGACGTCGAGACGACCGAGGTGACGGCGGTCGGCATCGGCGACATGGCGGGCGACGT
>DASSCF010000073.1:0-38809 GCA_035698025.1 Gaiellaceae bacterium | reverse complement strand
GTCTCGCGATCCGCGTCGCCAGCTCGTCCCACTCGCCGAGCTCCGGCTCGGCGTCCGGCAGGCCCAGCTTGCGCACGACCAGCGCGTCGAGGCCCTCCTCGCGCAGCGCCTGCGGCACGAGGTAGACGTCGCTCACGTCCTCGTTCGCGACCACGGCCTCGGAGTCAACGTCGGCGAAGAGCGCGATCTTCTCGCGAATGTCGCGCGACAGCCGGTCCTTCGAGCGGCAGATGACGACGTCGGGATGGATACCGATGCGCCGCAGCTCGTTGACGGAGTGCTGCGTCGGCTTCGTCTTCAGCTCACCGGCCGTATCGATGAACGGCACGAACGTGACGTGGAGGTAGACGACGTTCTCGGGGCCGACCTCGCGGCGGAACTGGCGGATGGCCTCGAGGAACGGCAGCGACTCGATGTCGCCGACCGTGCCGCCGATCTCCGAGATGACGACGTCCGTGTCGCTGACGTCGGCCACGCGGCGGATGCGCGCCTTGATCTCGTTCGTGACGTGTGGGATCACCTGCACGGTGGAGCCGAGGTACTCGCCCTTGCGCTCCTTGCGGATGACCGAGTACCAGATCGAGCCCGACGTGTGGTTCGCGTTCCGGGAGAGGTTCTCGTCGACGAAGCGCTCGTAGTGGCCGATGTCGAGATCGGTCTCGGCGCCGTCCTCGGTGACGAAGACCTCGCCGTGCTGAAACGGGCTCATCGTCCCCGGATCGACGTTCAGGTACGGATCGAACTTCTGCACCTGGACGCGCAGGCCGCGCGCCTTGAGAAGTCGGCCCAGCGAGGCGGCGGAGATGCCCTTGCCGAGCGACGAGACGACGCCGCCCGTCACGAACACGTACTTCGTCGCTCGCTCCCTCACGGCTTCCTCCCGAGCGCGTCGAGCTCACGCAGACCGGGGGTCCGCTCGATGAGCGCACCGAGGGACGTTCGCTCTCCGAGGACGTTGAGGCCGGCGAGCGTTGCGATCGCGGCCCAGCGTGAAAAACCGTGGAAGCGCTCCACGGACTTCAAGCCTAGCACGGCACCCAGCGCATTCGATCCGGCGTCCCCTAGCATCGTCCTCTCCGCGAGATCGTAGGGAAGCAGCAGGACGGCCAGGCCCTTCGGCGCCCGCAGCGGTCCGGCGGCCAGGAGATACACCTTCAGGCACCTGCCCGGCTTCGTGTCGAGCTGGTTGAAGAAGTTGGCCGAGAGCGCGAAGAGGAGCGCGCCGCTGAGCGACCGCGTTCGCAGGAGGCCGACGAGGGGGATCCCGACCGCCTTGAGCACGCCGGTCGTGCGCCGCGCGCGGAGGTGCTGCCGGAAGCCGCGCTCGCCCCCGCCGAAGACGTCGTCCAGGAAGCCGAAGAGCATGACGAGCGTGATTCCCGGGTCGCTCTGGTTGCCGGTCGTCCACCCGATCAGGGGAAGCCGGTAGCCGCGGAAGTTGACCGCGAGCGGGCCCGCCGCGAGCACCGCGTCGGCGAGCTGGCGGCCGCGATGGACGAATCCCGCGCGGTCGCGGCCCGTCGCCCGGTGGTCGAGGTCGAGCTCGATCTCCTCGAACGAAAGCCCTGCCTCGAGCGCGTCGATCGTCATCCGCACCTCGCAGCCGAAGCCGGGCGCGAGTGGGAAGCACGCGGCACGGGCGCGGGCGCTGACCGCCCGCTGGCCGGAGAGCGGCTCACGGGGGGAGAAGCCGGTGCGCAGCCGCACAAGCCCCCGTCCGACGCGCTTGGCGAGGCCGAAGCCGCCGCCGATCCTGCGGCGGAAGGCGGCCACGGCAAGGTCGGCCTCGCTCTCGACGAGTGGCCGCAGCGAGCCCCGCAGGTCGGCGTCGCAGAGGAGGAGCCGTCCCGGTGGCGCAGCGCGCTCGCCGGCGGAGAGCGCCTCGCCCTTCCCGAGCCGCTCGATCCGGATCACGACGGCGCCGGCCGCCTCGGCGGCACCGGCCGTGCCGTCCTCGGAGCGCCCATCGACGACGAGGATCTCGGCGTCCGGGAAGTCCTTCCGCAGCGCGGCCACGGTCTCCCCGATCCTGTCCTCCTCGTTTCGCGCAGCGACGAGGACGGTCAGGGCGTCGAAGGCGCTACTCACCCTCGTCCGAGACCGGGTCGAACGGCGGGACGATGCCGTCCGCCTCCTCGTCCAAGCCGTAGTGGCCCGGGTCGGCGCCGCCGAGGAGGAGCGCGAGAGCGAGGCGTCCGGCCGGCTCGTCGACGTCGTCGACGCTCGAAATCCCCTGGTCGCGGTAGAAGTCGATCTTGGCCGGGTCGTCCTCGGTCGCCGAGACGCCGACGATGGGGATCCCGGCGTCGTCCAGGCCCCGCACGAGCCCTTCCATCAGCGAGCTCGTCGCCTCCGCTTCGGCGGCGGCATCGCCGTCGCCGGTCGCGTCGTCGGGAGGCAGCCAGGTGAGGACGACGACCGCGGAGTCGACGGCAGGCGCCTCCGGGCCTTCCTGCTCCTCGACCAGGTGCGTCGAGAGCGCGTCCCAGAGCGGCGTCTCCCCGCTCTCGGCCAGCTCGCGCCCGAGCTCGGCGCCGAGCTCCGAGAAGTCGCCGTCGTCGCCCGCATAGCTCGCCAGCAGCTCGTCGCTCTCGAGCGTCGCGTCGAGGTCGGCTCCGTCGACCGGGACGTTGAGCGCCACGACCCGCGCCGGCGAGCCGCCGTCGGCGTCGGCGAGCGTCCGCTCGACCTCGGCGCGCGCGCTCCCGTCGGACGGGCCGAGGAAGATCATGGCGACGTTCTCGCCCTCCAGCCGCCCGGACATCAGCGCGGGATATGCCCGCGCGAGCAGCTCCTCGGAGCCTTCCCCGCGCTGGTTCGCCGCGTCCTCGGCCGCGCGCGCCGCCTCGAGGTCCTGCTGGAGGCGCTGATTGTCGTTGCGGAGGTTCTCCTCCTCAAGGCCCTCGCTCGCGTCCGTGACGCGACCGGAGACGGCCACACCGAGCAGGATCCCCACGGCCAGCGCGACGAAGACCGCAGCCAACGAGGCCACGTGGTAGCGGAGGCCGAACATGGAGCCAGACTAGTCGTTTACAGGCTGGCGGCGGTCTGGCAGAGGTTCTGGAGACGAACGAGTGCCCGCTCGGGAAGACTCGGCCCGAAGCCCCTCGCGCCCTCGAAGAGCAGACGGAGGTCCGACCCGGAGACGGAGATCGTGGCGCGCGTCCGGCCGGTGCCTGCGTTGTCGAGGCCGAGAGCGACGTCGAGGCCCTGCTTCACGTCGTGCCAGGCCAGCTCCCACTCCTCGACGACCTTCGTGATGACGATGAGGCCCTCGCCGCCCGGACGGCGCAGGAGGCCGGGCGACTTGGCGCGGACGACCTGCCAGCGCGCGTTCTCCGCGAGGCCGCGGCGATCGGGCTTCACGCCCGTGTACGCGGGCCACCAGTCGGGCAGGTGGTACGGCTCGGCGACGAGCGCCCAGGCGTCCCGTCGGTCCGACTGGAGCTCTCCGGTCGCCTCGACGCGGCTCATTCCACGCCGACGAGGGACCGCAGGCGCTCGATCAGCTCCGAGAAGAGGTCGCGGAGCTCGGGCGAGGCGATGAGCACGGCCGCGACCACGGCGACGGCCGCGAGCGCGAACATCAGCACCATCCCGATCCCCACCCGCGGGCGGAAGAGGCGCGAGACGCCGCGGGCGTCGACGAGCTTCTCCCCCACCTTCAGGCGTGTGAGGAACGTTGACGACATCCCGGCCCGGTTCCGCTCGAGGAACTCGATCAGGTTCAAGCGCGTCCCGACCGCAACGAGCAGCTCGGCGCCCTTGTCGTAGGCGAGGAGCATGGCCGCGTCCTCGGAGATACCGGTCGTCGGGATGACGGTCGACGGCAGGCCCAGGCGGTCGAGCCGGTCGCGCCCGGGCGCGCGGCCGTCCGGGTACGCGTGGACGACGAGCTCGGCGCCGAGCCGGAGCGTCTTGTCCGAGACGGAGTCCATGTCGCCGACGATCACGTCGGGCTTGTAGCCGGCGGCGACGAGGGCGTCCGCGCCTCCGTCGACCCCGACGAGGACAGGCTTGAAGTCGGCGATGTACGGCCCGACGATCTGGAGGTCGCGCCGCGTCTCGGCACTGCGCGCGACGACGAGCGCGTGGCGGTCGCGGAAACGCGTCCGCATCTGCGGCATCTGCACGTCCTCGGAGAGCAGTGCGGCCTCCTCGCGGAGGTGGCGGAGCGTGTTCTCGGCAAATGCCTCGAGCGCCTCGCTGACGCGGCCGCGCTGCTCCGCGAGGTCACGCGCGAGCTCGTCGGCGGCCCGGGCCTGTCCCGCGGCGAGACGGGAGCCGTTGCGAAAGACGCTCGATCCGCGGACGATGAGCGGCTCGCCCTCCTTGACCTCCTCGAAGAGCTCCGCACCAGGAGCGTCGATCAGGCAGACGCCGCCGAGCACGAGCGCCAGCGGGCCGGCGTTCGGGTAGTCGCCCGTCGAGGACGGGGAGACGTTGACGACGATGCGGACGCCGCTCTCGAGCAACTCCTCGGCCGAGATCCGGTCGAGGTTCGGGTGGTCGATGATCGCGATGTCGTCCGGCCCGAGCCGCTTCACCAGGCGCTTCGTGCGCCTGTCCAGCTTGGCATTGCCGGTGAACTCGACGTACGTCGCCATCAGCGCCGGAAGGTGGAAAGGAACTCGGCGCCGCCCAGCATACGTTCCAGCTCCTCGCTCCGCTCTTCGTCCGAGAGGCGCTCGATGCGGGTGTGCGTCGGGTCGCCGGGCACCTTCTCGACCCGCAGGTGGCCTTCCGCGGCGCTCGCGATCTGCGGAAGGTGCGTGATGGTGAGGATCTGCGCGCGCTCGGCGAGCCGCTTGAGGGCATCCGCCACGGCGTGCGCCGTCCGGCCGCCGATCCCGGCGTCGATCTCGTCGAACACGATCGTCGGCTCGCCCGCCGATGCGTGCGCCACCGTGCGGAGCGCGAGCGCGATCCGCGAGAGCTCCCCGCCGGAAGCCGTCTCGGCAACCGGTGCGAGCGGCAGGCCGGGGTTCGGGCGCACGAGGAACGCGACGGCGTCGCGGCCGGCCGGGCCGAGCTCGCGCTCGGAGAGGTCAACGCGGAACTCGCCGTCGCCCAATCCGAGCCCCGAGAGCTCGCCGGCGACGGCCTCCGCGAACGGCTCGCTCGCCTCGGCGCGGGCCTTCGAGAGCGCCTTCCCCAGCTTCCCCGCACGTGCTTCGGTCTCGGCCACGGCACGCTCGGCCTCCTCCAGCGGGTCGACGCCCGCCTCGACCTGGGCCAGCTCGGCCTTGGCCTCCGCGGCCCGGGCCAGGAGCTCCTCGGTCGACGCCGCGCCGAAGCGGCGACGAGCCTCGGCGACGCGCTCGAGCTCGTCCTCGACGGCTTCCAGGCGGCCGGGCTCGGCCTCGAGCGAGGCCAGGAACGCACGGAGGGTGGACGCGCCCTCGCGGACGCGGATCTCCGCCTCGCCGAGGTCGGCCGCAACCTCGCCAAGCTCGGGAGCCAGCCCGGAGACCGACTCGAGCCTGTGCACGGCCTCAGCCACGCGCTCCGCGGCGCCCGGTGCGTCCGCCTGCTCGGGGTCGAGCGCCTCGGCGCCCGCTGCCGCAGCTTCCACCAGCTCCGTGACGTGACGCAGGCGCTGCCGCTCGGCCAGGAGCCGCTCCTCGTCGCCCGCTTCGATTCCGTCGGTGCGCGTGACGAGCTCCTCGAGCTCGACCAGGCGCTGTGCACGCCCGGCCGCGGCCCCGGCGAGCTCCTCGCGGCGGCGGCGCGCGGCAACGAGGTCGCGCCAGGCGCGCTGGAGATCCGCCCTCCGGCGCAGCTGCTCCTCGCCCACGAAGGCGTCGAGGACGTCGAGCTGGTGCGAGGGACGTGCGAGGCGGCGCTGCTCGAACTGGCCGGACATGGCCAGCAGGCGCTCGACCAGCGCGGCCAAATCCTCCCGCGGCACGGCGCGGCCCCACGCGTAGGCGCGGGTGCGCCCGTCCGCGAAGACGCGGCGCGCGGCGACGAGGCCCTCCTCCCCGGCCGGCCGCAGCTCGGCGAGCGCTGCGTGCTCGGGGTCGTCGAGGACGCCGTCGGGCAGGTCGAGCTCGGCCTCGACGTAGGCCTCCTCGGCGCCCGGGCCAAGGTAGCCGGCATCGCCGGGCGCGCCCAGGAGGAGCCCGACCGCCTGGGCGAAGATCGTCTTCCCCGCTCCGGTCTCGCCTGTGATCGCGTTCAAGCCGGGCGCGAAGGCAAGGTCGGCCTCACGGATGAGGACGAAGCTCTCGATGCGCAGGCGTCGCAGCACCTAGGGGAAGACCTCGTGGTACCGCGTGAAGAACGTCACCTCCGGGAGGACGGCGAGGCGGCTGTGGTCGGCGCCGACGGCCACCTGGATGTCCTGGTCGCGCTCGAGGTCGGCGACCGGATGGCCGTCGAGGATGACGGTGACGGGGAGCTCCCTGGTGCGGTTGGTGACGCGAACGTCGAGCCCGCGCGGCACGACGAGCGCCCGTGCCCGGAGCGAGTGCGGCGCCACGAAGGTCATGGCCATCGCCTCGAGGCCCCACATCATCACGGGGCCGCCGTTCGACAGGTTGTACGCGGTCGACCCGGAGGGCGTGCAGCAGATCATCCCGTCGCACGGCTGGTCGGCGAGCCGCTCGCCGCCGACCTCCCAGCCGAGCGAGACCATTCGCCCGGGGCGCGAGCTCGTGACGACGACGTCATTGACGGCGGCGTGGGTCTCGCCGCCGACGCGCGCTTCGAGAGAGCAGAGCTCGACCACGCGGAAGTCGCCCGCGAGCGCGCGTCGCAGCGCCTCGTCGAGCTGCCCGCCGCCCGCCGTCGTCAGGAACCCGACGCGCCCGAAGTTGATGCCGAAGACGGCCGTGCCCGTGCCGAGCGTCGCGCGGAGCGCCCGCAGCATCGTCCCGTCGCCGCCGAGCACGATCATGAGGTCGAGCCCGGCTTCCTCCTCGGAGGCGACCTCGATGCCCGCGGCGCCGGCGGCCTCCTTCACCTTCCGCTCGGCGTCCCCGACCACGTCGGGCCGCCCGCGGGTCGCCATCACGCCGATCCTGCGGACTGTTTCCGTCACGAGCCGTCGGCCAGGTAGAGGAGGGACTCCCGGTTGCCCTTCGGTCCCCGCACCGGCGATTCGGCCTCGCCGAGCACGCGGGCACCCCACGACCGCGCCTGCTCGCTGACCTCGGCCACGACGCGCCGGCGCACCTCGGGGTCGCGGACGACGCCGCCCTTGCCCACATCCGCCGGCCCGGCCTCGAACTGCGGCTTCACGAGCACGACGGAGCGCCAGCCGGTCGCGGCACAGGCGAGCGCAGGCGGAAACGCCTTGTCGAGCCCGATGAAGGACACGTCGCACGTGAGGAAGCTCGGCCTGTACGGCAGCTCGTCGCAATGCAGCTGCCGCACGTTCGTCCGCTCGAGCACGGTCACCCGCGGATCGTCGCGGAGCTTCGGGTGGAGCTGCCCGTAGCCCACATCGAGGGCGATCACGCGCGCGGCGCCTGCCTGGAGGAGGCAGTCGACGAAGCCACCGGTCGAGGCGCCGACGTCGAGGCAGTCCTCACCTGCGACATCGATCGCGAAGGCCTCGAGCGCGTGCGCAAGCTTGTCGCCCCCGCGCGAGACGAAGCGCGGGGCCTCGGCGAGCTCGAGGTCGGCCGCCTCGTCGATCTGCTCGCCGGCCTTCGCGTGCCCCTTCACGCGTCCGGCGAGGACGAGCGCCTGCGCCTGCGAGCGGCTCTCGGCGAGACCGCGCTCGACGAGGAGCACGTCCAGGCGCTTCTTGGGGCTCACGGCGAGAGCGTACCCGGCAGGCCCTACGTCGAAGTGTCACGAATCAGGGCGCGGAAGAGCGCCACCGCGTCGACCACTCCTCGCAGGCCGATGTCGCCGATCGGCTCGAACTCCGCGGCATCGTCCGCGAGCGTGACGACGTCGCCGCTCACCAGCGTCTCGCGCGGTCGCGCGTAGTCCGCCATGCGTGAGGGTGAGGTTGACCGTCTGGCCGCGGGCCAGGTCTTCGAGCGAGATGCCTGCGCGGTCGAGCGCTCCGCGAAGCGGACGCGGTGGATGTCCCGCTCGTCGAAGGGCTTCTCGAGGATGCCGAGCTCGACGAAGCGCTCGAGCTGCTCATGCGATGTGCCGGCCTGGTGGGCCAGCTCCTCGGCGGTGAGACCGCTCATGGGGGGACGAGCGTGGTCACGATCGTCGCCCAGGGCGCCTTGGCCAGGCCGCGCCTGAGCTCGCGCTCGTCGGCGAAGCGCTCCGTGAGGACGCGCCCGTCGCACGCGAGCACGACCTCGTCCTCCCGGAAGGGCCACGGCGAGACCGCCACGCGCTCTGGGTCGCCTCCCACCGCCGTCAGGTCGTGCCCGCCCGCGCGCTTTTCGTCCTCGACGCCGTGCAGGAGCGCGAGCGAGAGCCCGTCCCAGTCGAAGACGAGGTCGCGGTTGCGCTCCACCGCTTCCGCGGTCGCGTGCGCGCCGTAGCGCGGGTCGCCGCGCAGGCTCTCCAGCACGCGCGCCTGGAAGCCCCGCTCCCGCTCGAGGTACTCCGCGAGCGCGCGCTCGACGTCCTCGTCGCCGCCGGGCGGGAAGCGCTCGACGAGGAGGGTCCCGTGCATGGAGACGAGCAGCGCCGCGTAGCGCGACTGCGGGAGGAGCAGCGTCGCAGCGCCCGACCAGAGCTCGAGCCGCCTCAGCCTCGGGAGCGCGGAGAACGTGTAGGGAAGCCCGGTCTCGGGATCGAGGTCGGGCACGCGCTCCCAGTTCGTCCAGGCGATGTCGTGCTGCTCGGCGGCGAGACAGACCTCCTCCCAGGGCTCGAACGGCGCCGCCCAGGCGCGCGCGAGCTGGCCCGACACCCACGCATGCGCCGGCTGGCCGATCGCGACCGTGCCGTCCGCGGTCTTCCGGTGCAGCACCGGCTAGGCCCGCCGGTCGCGGATCGTGGCCACGAGCTCGGCCAGAACGGACGTGTCTGCAGGGAGGGCGTCCAGTCGCTCCTGCACCCGCGCGCGAGCCTCGTCGGCGAGCTCCCGCGCCCGGTCGAGGCCGTGGAGGGAGACGTACGTGACCTTGCCCGCGGCCTCGTCCTTGCCCGGCGTCTTCCCCAGCTCCTCCGCCGTGCCCGTGGCGTCGAGGATGTCGTCGACGATCTGGAAGAGCACGCCCAGCTCGTCCCCGAAGGCGCGCCACTGCTCGCGCTCCGGCTCCGGGAGCGCCGCGACGGCGGTCGCGGTCGTCACCGAGGCGCGCAGCAGGCGGCCGGTCTTCAGCGCGTGCAGGCGTCTGAGGCCGTCCGGGTCGAGCTCGCCGTCGGTGGTCACGTCGAGGTACTGCCCGCCGATCATCCCGAGGGTCGCGTCGGCGAGCTCACGGGCGACTTCCGGCGACGGATAGCGGAGGGCGAGGCGGAACGCCTCCGCCAGCAGTGCGTCGCCGGCCAGGATGGCCACGTCCTCGCCGAACTGGACGTGGGCGCTCGGCTGTCCACGCCGCAGGTCGTCGTCGTCGAGCGCGGGCAGGTCGTCGTGGACGAGGCTGAACGTGTGCACGAGCTCGAGCGCGCACCCGGCGGGGAGCAGCTCCTCGGCGTTGCGCCCGAGGGCCTCGCCGGTGGCGAGGCAGAGCACCGGGCGGATCCGCTTCCCGCCGCCCAGGAGCGAGTAGCGAAGGGCGGCCTCGAGCTTCCCCAGCTCGGCCGCGAAGGGCAGGCCGCCGAGGAAGTCCTCCGCGAGACGCCGCAGGTCGTCAGGACTGTTCATCCGTCTGCCTGCGAGCGCGCTCGACCTCGACCTGCACCTCCTTGGCGAGTTCGGCCAGCTCCTGGAGGACCTGTACGGCCTGTTCCGGGTCCTCGGTGCGCTCGAGCTGGGCGCGGGCGGCCTCGACCTTCTCGAGCAGCTCCTGGAGGCGGGCGACGGAATCCGGCTCGTTCACTGCCTCGCCTCCCGCACGACCCGTCCGAGGATCCCGTTCACGAGCCGGCCCGCGTCCTCGCTCGCGTAGCGCTTGGCGAGCGAGACCGCCTCGTCCACCGCCACCTCGACGGGGACGTCGCCGCGGTCGAGCTCGTAGAGGCCCATGCGAACGACGTTGCGCTCCACGACCCCGAGGCGGTCGGCGCGCCACTCGTCCGAGGCCTCGCTGATCCGCTCGTCCAGCTCCGGCGCCCGCTCGGTGACGCCCTCGGCGAGCTCGAGCGCGAACTCGTCCACGTCGCCTTCGTGCAGGCTCGCCAGCGGCTGGCCCGTGAGGTCCCACTGGTAGAGGAGCTCGAGCGCGGTGCGCCGGGCCGCGCGGCGGCCGCTCACGCGGCCTCCCCGGTCATGGAGCCGAACGAGCCGCCGACGTCGCCGAGGAACGCGGTCGTGTAGTCGCCGCCCGCGAACTCGTCGCTCTCCAGGATGTCGATGGCCAGCTCCCGTGTCGTCGGCACTCCTTCGAGCTCGAATTCTGTCAGCGCCCGCAGCGCGCGGCGGAGCGCCGCGGGCCGGTCTTCCGCCCAGACGATCACCTTGGCGACGAGCGAGTCGTAGAACGGCGGGATCACGTAGCCGTCGAAGACGTGCGTGTCCACGCGGACGCCCGGGCCGAGCGGCGGCCGGAAGCGCGTCACCGTGCCCGGCGCGGGCCGGAAGTCGTGAGCGGGATCCTCGGCGTTGATCCGCAGCTCGATCGCGTGGCCGCGGAGCTCGGCCCTGCCCTCCTGCGGGAGCCCTTCGCCGGCCGCAACCCTGAGCTGACCCTGTGCCAGGTCGACGCCGGTGAGCAGCTCGGTCACGGGATGCTCGACCTGGAGCCTCGTGTTCATCTCGATGAAGTAGAACCGGCCCTCGGCGTCGAGCAGGAACTCGATCGTCCCGGCGCCGCGGTAGCTCAACGACTCGGTCGCGCGCCGGGCCGCGTCCTCCATCTGCGCGCGGATCTCCTCCGTTACGGCCGGCGAGGGGCCTTCCTCGACGAGCTTCTGGTGGCGGCGCTGGATGGAGCAGTCGCGCTCGCCGAGCGTCAGCACCCGGCCCTCGCCGTCGCCGAGCACCTGGATCTCCACGTGGCGGGCGCCGACGATCGCGCGCTCCACGTAGAGGGAGCCGTCGGAGAAGGCGGCCTGCGCCTCTGCGGCGGCCGTCCGGTAGGCGGGCTCGAGCTCCTCGGCGGTTGCGACGAGCCGCATGCCGCGGCCTCCGCCACCCGCCGCGGCCTTGAGGAGCAGCGGGAAGCCGACTTCGCCCGCGAGCGTGCGCGCCTGCTCGAGCGTGGCAGCGCCGTCGGAGCCGGGCACGAGCGGGACCCCGGCCGCGGCGGCCGCCTCCTTGGCGCGGATCTTGTCCCCCATCAGCTCGATCGACTCGGGGCGAGGGCCGACGAAGGCGAGGTCGTTGCCCTCACACGCGGCGGCGAAAGTCGCGTTCTCGGCGAGGAAGCCCCAGCCGGGATGGACGGCGTCGCAGCCGGTCGTCGTCGCGGCGGCGACCAGCGACGGAATGTTGAGGTAGCTCTGCGCGGCAGCGGGCGGCCCGACGTGGACTGCCTGGTCGGCGAGCTGGACGTGGAGCGAGTCCTGGTCAGCGGTCGAGTAGACGGCGACCGCCTCGACCCCCAGCTCGTGGCAGGCGCGGACGATCCTCACGGCGACCTCGCCGCGGTTGGCGATCAGGACGCGGCGGAACATGGACGCCGTGGGAGCGTTGTCGCGGATCGCGCGCCTTCCGACACGTTCCGCGCACCACTCGCGCGTTTCGCGGCGTTACGCTCGAAAGCGGGTGGTGGGAGAGGGGTGCCCCTAGAGTTAAGAAGGGTCCGGCGCGGCACTAGAGCGCGTCGAGGGGCCGGCCGTTCAGGGGCTCGAGCTCGAAGAGAAGGTCGCCGTACTGCACGGCCGTCTCGTTGTCGACGCAAATCCGCCGCACGACAGCCTCCGACTCGGCCTTGACCTCGTTCATGAGCTTCATCGCCTCGAGGATGCAGAGCGTCTGGCCCGCCTCGACCGTGTCCCCTTCCTCGACGAACGGCGCCGCCCCTGGCTCGGGCGCCCGGTAGAAGGTGCCGACCATCGGCGACTCGATCCTGATCACGTCGCTCTGCAGCGGCTCGGTCGCGCCCTCGGGCTCCTCGTGCACCGGTGCTGTCGGCACGGCGACGCTCGCGAGCGGCGCCTCGGCGCGCTCGTCCGAGCGACGCACGGTGACGCGCATCTCGCCCTCCTCGATCGTCACCTCGCCGATCCCCGACTCCTGGACGACGCGGATGATCTCGCGGAGGCGCTCGGCCTCGCTCGGCGTCAGGCCCGCCGTGTCGGAGTCGTCGCGGCGGCCGCGTCCGCGGACGGACTTGAGGAGCGGCTCCGCCTCCTCGCCGTAGAGCGCGAGCAGGAGCAGCTCCTCCTCGCTCGCGGCCAGCCCTTCCGCGTCCTCGCGGAGATCGTCCAGCCCGATCGGGCCCTCGTCGACCAGCGGGACACCGTCGCCGAGCAGCTCCACGGCGCGGCTGACCGTCGGGTCGACCTCGGCGGGAGGCGAGCCGTAGCGCCCTTCCACGAGATCGCGCAGCTCGTCCACGACGAAGCGCCAGCGTTGCGCGGAAAGGACGTGCAGGAGCGCCTGGGAGCCGAGCACCTGGCCGATCGGGGATGCAAGGGGCGGCCAGCCGCACTCGCGCCGGATGTCGGTCAGCTCCTCGAGCACCTCGTCGAGCCGGTCGGCGGACGCGTGCTCGCGGAGCCGCGCGTCGAGCTCCGCGACGAGGCCGGCGGGCAGGCTGTGCTCGGCAGCGCGCACGGCCACGCGAGGCGAGAGCGGCGGGACGGGCTCGTCGCCGAGCGCCTCGTCCACGAGCTCGGAGCAGTTCCAGAGCACCTCGAGGTCGACGCCTGCATCGTGGCCGAGACCGGCGAGCGCCTGGGTCAGCGCCTCCGCCGAGACGCGGTGAAGCGAGAGCGCAACCGGGTAGAGCGCGCAGGCGATGCGCTCGGCGCCCGCACGCACGGCCTCGATCGCGGCCGCCAGCGCCACGCCCCCGGCGCCCTGGCAGTGCAGCCCCACCGGCAGGCCGCTCGCCTCCTGAACACGCTCGACGAGCTCGCGCGCCTTGGCAGGGTGCAGAGAGCTGGCCGGGTCGTGGATGAGGACGCGCGCGGCACCGAGCTCGGAGAGGTGGTGCGCGCGCTCGAGCAGCACCTCTGTCTCACCCGTCGGCCCGGGGCTGTGCACGAGGCCGACCGAGAGCTCCTTGCCCGAGTCGCGGACCGCGTCCGCGGCCTCGCGCAGGTTCGCCAGGTCGTTGAGCGGGTCGTGGATGCGGAAGACGTCGATGCCGCTGCCTGCCGCCGTTGCCACGAAGCGGCGGACGAGATCCCCGGAGACGGGGCGCCCGCCCACGAGGAACCTGCCGCGAAGCGCCATGCCGAGCGGGGTCTCGCAGCGCGCACGAATGGAGCGGATGCGCTCCCACGGGCTCTCCACCCCGCGCCGGACTGCGCTGTCGAAGCAGCCGCCGCCCGAGATCTCGAGGCACGCGAAGCCGGCCTTGTCCAGCTCGCCCGCGAGCTCGTAGAGGCCCGCGGCCGAGACGCGGTCCGCGAGCGGCTCCTGCGAGAGAAGCCGGATCGTCGTGTCGACCAGCTGCGGCACGGGCGGACCCTCCTAGGCCCGTGAGATGTAGCGGCGCTCGCGCGTGTCGACCTTGATGCGGTCGCCGACGTTGACGAAAAGAGGCACCTGCACGACCGCCCCCGTTTCCAGCGTCGCCGGCTTCGTGACGTTCGAGACCGTGTCGCCGCGCACACCCGGTTCCGTCTCGGTCACGCCCAGCTCGACCGACGCGGGCAGCTGGATGCCCGCGGGCTTACCGCCGACGGTGAGGAGCTGGACGCTGGCGGACGGCTGGAGGAAGTCGAGCTCGGTCGCGACGTCGGAACGCGGCAGGTTCAGCTGCTCGTACGTCTCCTCGTCCATGAAGACGACGTCGTCGCCCGAGTCGTAGAGGTACTGGACGTTCTTCGTCTCCGTGTAGATCCGCGGCATCTTCTCGCCCGCGCGGAACGTCTTGTCGACGACCGATCCCGACTCGACGCTCTTGAGCTTGGTGCGCACGAACGCGCCGCCCTTGCCCGGCTTCACGTGCTGGAACTCGACGATGCGCCAGACCTGCCCGTCGACCTCGACGTGCATGCCGTTCTTGAACTGGTTGGTGGAGACGGTCTCGGCCACGGGCAGGAGTGTAGAGGCTAGTGGAGGGTCACCAGATCCTTCGTGAAGGTCGTCAGCACCTCCGGTCCGTCCTCGCCGACGATGACGAGGTCCTCGATGCGGACACCGCCCAGGCCGGCGAGGTAGACGCCCGGCTCGACCGTGACGACGTTGCCCGGCACGAGCGTGTCGGTCGAGGACGGCCGCAAGATGGGCAGCTCGTGCACGTCGAGGCCGAGGCCGTGACCGAGCCCGTGGAGCACCGGCGCGAGGCCCGACGCCTCGATCTCCTCGCGCGCGATCGCGTCGAGCTCGGCCCCCGTCGCGCCGGGGCCCACCGCTTCGAGGGCGTGCTGCTGCGCCGAGAGGCAGAGATCGTAGGCCTGCCGGAGCAGGCCGGGGAGCTCGCCCGTGGCGAACGTGCGCGTGCAGTCCGAGCAGTAGCCGTCGACCAGGGCGCCCGAGTCGACGATCATCGTCTCCCCCGACCCGATCACGCGATCGCCCGGATGGTGGTGCGGCAGCGCCGCGTTGGGCCCGGCGGCGACGATTACCGGGAACGCGAGGCCGTCTGCTCCCTCCTCGCGGAGCGTCTTCTCGAACCACCAGGCCACGTCGGCCTCGGTGCGGCCGACAACGGGCTCCCGAGCCAGCCGCTCGTACGCCGCGCTCGTGACCCGCGCGGCGGCCCGGATAGCGTCCAGCTCGGCCTCGTCCTTGACGGCGCGCAGGCCCATGACGACCCCCTTCGCCGGAACGAGCGTCGAGCCGTTCGCGGAGAGCGCGCCGTGCGCGGCGACGGTGACGAAGTCCGACTCGAAGGCGATCGGCGACTGCACGAGCTCGCCGAGCCGCGGCCCGAGGAAGCCGAAGATGTCGCGGTCGGCCTCGACCAGCTCGACGCCCTCGAGCGCACGGGCGGCCTCGGTGTAGCGGCCGTCCGTGGCGACGAGGACGCGATCGCCGCCGACCAGCACGGCGGCGTTCGAGCTGTCGAAGCCCGTGAGGTAGCGGACGTTGACGGAGTTCGTGGCGAGGAAGGTGGCCGCGCCGAGCGAGTCGAGCTCCCCCCGCAGCCGTTCGATGCGGTCGTTCATCCGTGCTCCTTCAGATAGGTGAGTGCTTCCCTGTAGCCGTCCGGGCCCTTGCCGACGATGCGGTGCCCGACGACGTCGGTGATGACCGAGTGCCGCCGCCACTCCTCGCGCTCGTCGATGTTCGACAGGTGCACCTCGACGACCGGCGCGCCGCAGAGCTCGAGCGCGTCGCGGATCGCGTAGCTGTAGTGGCTCCAGGCGCCGGGATTGACGATCAGCCCGTTCGCCCAGCGCGTCGAGTCGTGGCACCACTCGACGAACTGCCCTTCGTGGTTCGTCTGGAAGCAGCGGGCGGTGCAGTCGAGCTCGCGCGCCCAGGCGTAGATGCGCGTCTCGAGCTCGCCGTAGCTGAGTCCGCCGTAGAGGTCGGGGTCGCGCTGCGCGAGGACGTCGAGATTGACGCCGTTCAAGACGGCCACCTGCATCGCGGCGAGTCTACTGCCGTACGAGCGAGGCCAGCGCCGCCCGGGCTTCGTCGTCCGGGACGGTCGTGACGACCGGGTTGCCCGGGCCCGCGAGGAGGACGAACACGCCCTCGCCCTTCTTGTCCCGCTTGAGCGCGGCCCAGGCGGTGTCCAGGTCGGCCTCGACCGGCTCGGGGCGGAGGATCTCCTCCACCGCGTCCGTGGGCTGGCCGGAAAGGCGCAGCGCGGCGAGCAGCCCGAGGGCCACCGCCTCGCCGTGCGAGACGCGGTAGGCCGAGCCCGCTTCGAGCGCGTGCGCGAACGTGTGCCCGAGGTTGAGCCAGGCGCGGCGCCCCTCGGTCTCGTACGGGTCGGAGAGGACGACACCGGTCTTGTACGCGGCGCAGGCGCGGATCATCTCGACCTCCGGGAGCTTCCAGACGTCGTAGCCGGCGAGGAGGCCGGTCTTGACGACCTCGGACATGCCCGCGCGGCGCTCCTTCTCCGGGAGCGTGGCCAGGACGCTGGGGTTGACGCCGACGGCCTCCGGGAAGTGGAACGCGCCGGCGAGGTTTTTCCCGTCGGCCGTGTTGATGCCCGTCTTGCCGCCGATGGCGGCGTCGACCTGGCCCGTGAGCGTCGTGGGGACCGCGATCCAGGGGACGCCGCGGAGGTAGGTCGCGGCGACGAAGCCGACCAGGTCCGTCGTCGATCCTCCGCCGAGGGCGACGATCGTGCCGTCGCGGCCGAGCGCGAGTTCGCGCCAGAGCCGCTCGACGACGTCCAGTGACTTGGCCGCCTCGCCGGCGGGCACGGTGAGCACCGGCAGGTCGCCGGCCGGTGGATGGAGCCGAAGCACGTTCTCGTCCGCGACGACGACGGCGGGGCCGTCCGTGGAGATGCCACCCGGAACGGCGATGCGAAGAGCAGCCAGGAGCACGTCCTCGACGGTCTCGCCGGTGGCATCCGCCGCCTCGCCGTACGCGGCTTGCCGGGACTGGTAGAGCTGGCGGAAGTCCGCCTCGCGCTTGGCGAGAGGGCGATCCGACCCGCGGGCGCGCTTCCACGCGGTCTCCACGCTCACGTCCAGGTACACGGTGAACGCACGAGCCCGCAGGCGCTCGCGGCTCAGCGGCGACATCACGGCGCCGCCGCCGAGCGCGATGACCGCGTCCGGCCCGGCAAGGACCTCGCCGAGCGTCTCCTCCTCGATCCGCCGGAACTCGGGCTCCCCGCGGGCCTCGAAGAGCTCGGTGATCGAGCCGTGGCGCTTCTCGATCAGGCCGTCGAGGTCGACGAACGGCCGCGCGGTCAATTCGGCCACGCGGGCGCCGACGGTCGACTTCCCGGCGCCCATGAACCCCGAGATCGCGAGGTGGCGGCCTAGGGCGCCGACCACGAGATGCGCTCCACGTACGCGCGCCAGGCGCCCACGAAGTCGTCGAGCGCGTCCCCGCCGAACTTGTCCTTGGCGGCGCGGGCGAGCTCGAACGCGACACAGGCCTCCGCAACGACGGCGAGCGCCTCGACCGCCGCCACGTCCGAGCGCTCGACGAGCGCCTGCGCAGGCTCGCCCGTCTCGAGATCGGCGGAGCGCAGCGGCTTCATCAAGGTCGGCAAAGGCTTCATGGCGGCGCGGACGACGACTTCCTCCCCGTTGGAGACGCCGGCCTCGATCCCGCCCGCGCGGTTCGTCTTCCGCCGGTAGCCGGCGTCGTCGCGAAAGATCTCGTCGTGGGCCTCCGAGCCGCGGAGCCCGGCGAGCGCGAACCCGTCGCCGATCTCCACGCCCTTGACCGCCTGGGTGCCCATGAGCGTCCACGCGAGGCGCGCGTCCAGGCGCTCCTCCTTGGTGGCGTACGAGCCGAGCCCGGGAGGAACACCGTGGGCCCTGACCTCGACAACGCCTCCGACGGTGTCGCGGTCGGCGCGCGCGTCGTCGATCTTCTTCTCCAGCTGGTCGGTGACCACGCTGCTCCCCACGTCGATCCCGAGCTCGCGGAGCAGGGCCTTCGCCGCGCCGCCCGCGGCGACGATCGCGGCGGTGTGCCGCGCGCTCGCGCGCTCGAGCGCGTCGCGCACGTCCGTGAGGCCGTACTTCATGACCCCTGCGAGGTCGGCGTGGCCCGGACGCGGCAGCGTGACCGCCTCCTTGCCCTTCCCCGTCGGCTCGCCCTCGGGCGGCCACGGGCTCATCCCCCACGTCCAGTTCTTGTGGTCGCGGTTGCGGACGACGAGCGCGAGCGGCGTTCCCAGCGTCCGCCCGTGCCGGAGCCCCGCGAGCACCTCGACCTCGTCGGTCTCGATCTGCTGCCGCGGGCTGCGCCCGTAGCCCTGCTGGCGCCGCCGCAGGTCGTCCTCGATCGCGGCGCGGTCGAGTTCGAGCCCGGCCGGGAGGCCGGTGACGACAGCAACGAGCCCGGGGCCGTGGGACTCGCCCGCGGTGGTGAGGGTCAGCGTCACGGCGACAGACTACGGACTGCGGCCTGCATCACCTGCACGGGCGCCTCGATGCCCGTCCAGCACTCGAACGAAGCGGCGCCCTGCGCGACCAACACGTCGAGCCCGTCGACGACCCGCTCGCAGCCCGCCGCGCGGGCCGCGGCAACGAGCGCGGTCTCGCTGCCGTCCGGGTTGTAGGCCAGGTCTACGACCTGCCGGACGCCCCCGAGGTCGACGAGCGGCTCGTCGCGGACCGGCGTGGCGTTGAGGACGAGGTCGGCGTCCCTGGCGGCCGGCGGCCATTCGTCGGCGGCGTCGACCGCCCGTTCCGGCGCGAGCCCGCGGAGCCTCGACGCCAGCGCGTGCGCCTTCTCGGGCGAGCGGGCCGCGACTCGAAGCGAGCCGCAGCCGGCGTCGACGAGCGCGGTCGCGACCGCCTGCGCGGCCCCGCCGGCGCCGAGCACGACAACGCGCGCGCCCTCCGCCTCCACCGCTCCGGTGACGGCGAGCCCGTCCGTGCTCGACCCCAGCACGCGCCCGTCGCGGACGACGAGCGTGTTCACGGAGCCGCCGCGCGTGGCGACCTCATCGAGCTCGTCGCAAAAGGCGAGCACGCCCGTCTTGTGCGGGATGGTGACGTTGGCGCCCTCGAAGCCGAGTGCCACGAGCCCGGCGACCGCCTCCTCCAGGCGCTCCGGCTCGACGGGGAGCGCCACGTAGGCCCAGTCCAGTCCGACCTTCTGGAAGGCGGCGTTCTGCATCGGCGGCGAGAGCGAGTCCCGAAGCGGGTGCCGGAGCAGCCCGACGAGGCGCGTCTCGCCACCTATCAGCACTGCAAGCCCGCTCGCGGGTAGTTGAGGAACTCCTGCTCGCTCGCCGTGAAGAAGTGGCTGCGGCAGTCGGCCTTGCGCACGAAGAAGACGAAGTCGGTCTCGGCGGGGTGCGCGGCCGCCTGGATCGACGCGAGCCCCGGGTTGGAGATCGGGGTCGGCGGCAGGCCGACGATCCGCCTCGTGTTGTACGGGTTGTCGGACTCGAGCTGGCTCTGGAGGATCGGCTGCGTCGGCGGGATGTCGAAGCCGTAGCGGATCGTGGCGTCGATCCCGAGCACCATCCCTCTGCTCAGGCGGTTGTAGATCACCCCGGCCACGATGGGCCGCTCCCGTGGCACCTGCACCTCCTTCTCCACCATCGAGGCGATGATGAGGACGTCGTAGGGGGTCAGGTTCTTCGAGCGCGCGTACTTCATGTCGATCTGGCTCCAGGCCCGGTCGAAGGCCGCAAGCTGGTCGTCGACGAGCTGCGCCGAGGTCGTGTCCTCGTTGAACTCGTAGGTGGCCGGGAAGAGGAAGCCCTCCAGGTTCGGCGCGCCGGAGTTCTTGAAGCCGGCCGGCAGCTTGGCCACCCGCTCCGTGGCCGCGAGGTAGCGCCCCGGGCGCAGGGACGGCGAGATTCCGCGCTCGTCGCGCGCGATCTTGTTCACGGCCGCGATGCGGGCGGCCATCTGCTTCCGCGTGAAGCCCTCCGGGAAGATGATCCGCAGCACGGGCTTGGCCGGCGCGGTGTCCAGCGCGGTCGTGTCCACCTCGGATGAGCCGCCCGCGTCGGACCCCAACCCGACGCCGGCAACCGCCCAGGCGATCGCCGCGAGGAGACCGAAGCCGACCAGGACTCCGACGAGCGCCGCGACACGGCCGCCCCGCTTCCGGCGGTAGTCGTGCCTCATGCGGGGCGGCTGCTGGCCTTCCACTGCAGGTAGCTCGTGAGCAGATGCGCGGCGGCGACGGCGTCTTCGCCCGCGCGCGTTTCGCCGCCGCTTCGCGCGAGAGCGGTCGTGAACCGCTCGTCGAAGCTCTCCACCGGGAGGTCCGTCGCCCCGCGGAGACGCTCCACGAAGCGCTCGGTCTCGATCGCCTGCGCCCCCATCTCGCCGCGCAGCGTCACCGGCATGCCGACGACGATGAGCTCGACGCCCTCGTTCTCGGCGAGCTCGAGCAGGCGTGCGATGCCGGCGTCGGACCGTGCCCGCTCGACGATCTCGAGCGGCCGGGCGACCGTGCCCGTCGGGTCGGAGACGGCGACGCCGGTCCGCGCGGATCCGTAGTCGAGGGCCAAGACCTTCACCGACGCGCGATTCTAGTTCGCGAGAACGACGCCTTACGCCGCCCTACCGGAGACCGCCTCCACGATCTCCTCGGGGTTCCCGCCCTTGGGCACGTACTCGTCGGCGCCGAGGGCGAGCGCCTGTGAGACGAGGCGCTCGTTGTCGAAGCCCGAGAGCACGACGATGCGTGTGCCGGGTGCGACTCGCTTGATCTCCGGCAGCGCCTCCAACCCGTCCATCACCGGCATGGAGAGATCGAGGAGGACGACGTCGGGCTGCAGGCGCTCCGCTTCGTCGACAGCCTCGCGGCCGTTCTCGGCCTCGCTCACGACCTCGTTCCCCTCCAGCTCGAGGACGATGCGGACGAGCTCTCGGATCTGCGGAGAGTCGTCGCAGAGGAGGACGCGCGTCACTCCCGCGCCGCCTGGTCTCGCCGCCTCAGCCCGCCGGGCCACAGAGCCGTTTCCTCGTCCTCGCCGGCGAGAAGGTCGTTCACGACGCGGCGCGACGCGACGAGCGCTGTCGTGAGCGCCTCGCGGACGTCGTCCAGGCGGTCGAGCTCGAGCGCCATCCGTGCTGCGCTGACGCTCTGGACGACGTCGTCGTTGATCTCGAGGGCGCGCCGCTGGTTGGCCGCCTCGCCCCGCTTGATCTCGGTGATGTCGGCGAAGACCGCGACCGCGCCGAGGAGCAGGTCGTCCTCGACGAGCGGCGCGGAGCTCCCCAGCAGCCAGCCGTCGGTGCCGTCGAAGCGGCGGATGTGGAACTCCTCCGGCCCCACCACCTCGCGGGACTCCAGGCAGCGCGCCATCGCCCAGTCGTGCCCCTCGAAGGGCCGTCCGTCGGGATGGAAGGCCTGGTACTGACTCCACTCCTTGACGTTCTCGGCCGTGGCGCTGCCCGCCCAGATCTGCTCCGCGGCCTCGTTCTGGAGGATGAGACGCCCTTGCGGGTCGCTCATGATCACCCCGTGCGGGCTCTGCTCGAGCACGATGTCGAGCAGGCGCCGGTCGCGCGCGCCGATGAGCCGGAGCCGCTCGTTCTCGCGCCGCAGGGCCTCGAGCTCGGGATCAACCGAGCGCATCGAGCAGTACCTTCTCCGCCTCGGCGAGCGCGTCGCCGAGCTTCTCGGGATCCTTGCCGCCCGCGCGGGCCATCGTCGGCCGCCCGCCCCCGCCTCCACCCATGAGCGCGGCGGCCTGCCGCACGACCTGCACGGCGTCGAGCCCGCGGTCCTCGAGCGAGCGGTCGAGGCTGACCACGAGATGGACGCGCCCGTCCTCCCGCGTCCCGACTACGACCGCCGCCGGCGCGTGCTTCTGCTTGAGGCTGTCGGAGAGCTCGAGCAGCGCGTCCGGCGTGGACGAGGCGACTTCCATCACGATCACCTCGACCTCCCCGGCCTTGCTGCGGCGCTCGTCGACGACCTCGGGGCCCGCCCGCGGAGCCGCTTTCTTCGACGCCTGCTTGCGCGCGGCGCCCAGCTCCTCGCGGAGCTCCTCCGCCTCGTGCGCCTTGCCGCGCAGGAAGGCGTACGCCTCTCCGGCGGTCACGGCTTCGATACGGCGCACGCCGGAGCCGACCGAGCCCTCGGAGAGGATCACGAACGGGCCGATCTCGGCCGTGGAGCGGACGTGCGTGCCGCCGCACAGCTCTCGCGAGACGCCGTCGATCTCGAGAACGCGGACGATGTCGCCGTACTTCTCCCCGAAGAGCATCATGGCGCCGAGGTTCCGCGCCTCGTCGATCGGCGTCAGGAACGCGCGCACCGGGTGATTCGCGAAGACACGCTCGTTCACGTGCTCCTCGACGCGCTCACGCTCCTCGTGCGTGAGCGCCTGCCCGTGCGAGAAGTCGAAGCGAAGCTTGTCGGGCCGCACGGCGGAGCCGGCCTGGTGCACATGGTCGCCGAGCACATCGCGGAGCGCCTCGTGGAGGAGGTGCGTCGCGGTGTGGTTGGCCATCGTCGGGAAGCGCACCTTCCACGGGACGACGGCGTGGACGCGGTCGCCGGATGCGAAGCCCTCGCCCTCGAAGAGGAGGACCTGGTCCTCGCCGAAGCGGAAGGCGGTCACGAGCTCGGCGCGCAATCCGTCCTTCTCGATCCAGCCCTCGTCGGACACCTGGCCGCCGCCCTCCGGGTAGAAGGGCGACTCGCGCAGCTTGGCGAGGAAGAGACCGTCCTCGAGCTCCTCGAGGGCGCCGATTTGAGTGAGCGCATCGGTCTTCTCGTAGCCGACGAACTCCGTCGCGAACCCGGCGTTCCTCGCGAGCTCGGCTGCCCGCTCGATGCCGCGGCGCGCGCCGGAGCGGGAGATCTCGCGGTGCTCCGCCATCCGCGTGGCGAAGCCGTCCTCGTCGACCGCCAGGCCGCGCTCGCGGGCGAGCTCCGTCGTCAGCTCGACCGGGAAGCCGTAGGTCGCGGTCAGGGCGAAAGCGTCCTCGGACGAGATGTCGCCCTTCGCCGCCACGTCGTCGAAGAGCTTCATCCCGCGGGCGAGCGTCTCCGAGAAGCGCTCCTCCTCGGCCCGCAGGACGTCTCGGATCCGGCTCCGGTTCTCCTCCAGCTCCGGATACCACGGCGCCATCTGGTCGGCGACCACGTCGGAGAGCCGCCAGAGGTCGTCGAGGCCGATCTTGCGGGCCTGCTGGACCGCGCGGCGGATGATCCGGCGGAGGACATAGCCGCGCCCCTCGTTCGAGGGCGTGACGCCGTCGCCGACGAGAAACGTCATCCCACGGCCGTGATCCGCGAGCACCCGGTGCGCCTTCGTGGCGGTCTCGTCGGCGTCCCAGGCGACACCGCTCTCCGCCTCGATCCAGGCCATGATCGCCTGATAGCCGTCCGTCTCGTAGACGGAGCGGACGCCCTGCATGATCGCCGCCAGCCGCTCCAGCCCCATGCCGGTGTCGACGTTCTGCGTGGGCAACGGCGTGAGCGTGCGGTCCGCGTGCAGCTCGAACTCCATGAAGACGAGGTTCCAGAACTCGAGGAACCGGTCGCAGCGCGGACACGCAGGCGCACAACCGGGATCGCCGCAGCCGTACTCCTCGCCCCAGTCGTAGTAGATCTCGGAGTCGGGCCCGCACGGCCCGGGACCGCCGACCGACCAGAAGTTCTCCGAGCTCGGGAGCTCCACGATCCGCTCGCGCGGCAGCCCGATCGCCTCCCACAGCCCGATCGCGGTCTCGTCCGGACCGAGGCCGAGCTCCGGGTCGCCCGCGTGCACCGTCGCCCAGATCCGGTCCCACTCGATCTGGAGATGGTCGCGTATGAACTCGGTGGCGAGCTCGACCGCCCCGTCCTTGAAGTACTGCCCGAACGAGAAGTTGCCCAGCATCTCGAAGAAGGTGAGGTGGTGGCCGTCGAGCCCTACCTCGTCGATGTCGGGCGTACGGAAGCACTTCTGCGAGGTCGTGGTGAGCGGCGCCGGCGGGGGCTCCCGGCCGAGGAAGTACGGCATCTGCGGCTGCATCCCCGCAGAGGTGAGGAGCGTCGAGTGGTCGTCGGCGCGCGGGACGAGCGGCCACGAGGGCAGCCGCTTGTGGCCCTTCGACTCGAAGTAGGCGAGGAAGCCCTCGCGGAGCTCCGCGGAGGTGCGCATCCTTCGATTCTAGGGAGATTCGGAAATCGGCAGAAAGGCCGCTACCGGACGTTGTGCCCGGTGGCGATCTCGTCGCGGACCTTCTCCAGCGAACGACGGATCAGGCGGGAGACGTGCATCTGCGAGATGCCCACCTGCTGCGCGATCTGCGACTGGGTCAGGCCCTCCCAGAAGCGCAGATGAATGATGCGGCGCTCGCGCGCGTCGAGCGCCTTGAGGCCGGGCGCAAGCACGGCGCGGTCCTCGCTGACCTCGTACTCATGCTCGAGCTCGCCGAGCGACTCGAGCGGGTCGAGCGCGCCGTCCTCGCCGTGGCCCGACGGCGCCGAGAGGGAGACGGTGGTGTACGCCTGCCCCGACTCGAGCGCCTCCAGCACCTCCTCCTCCGTCACGCCGGCCGCCTTGGCGAGCTCGGGGATAGTGGGCGAGCGCTCGTACTGAACGGTCAGCTGCTCGAGGAGCTGGGAGAGCCGCACGTTCAACTCCTGGAGCCCGCGCGGCACGCGCACCGACCACCCCTTGTCGCGGAAGTGCCGCTTGATCTCGCCGATGATGTTCGGCGTCGCGTAGGTCGTGAGCTCGACCCCGCGGTCGACGTCGAAGCGGTCGATCGCCTTGATCAGCCCGATCGAGCCGACCTGCACCAGATCCTCGAGCTGCTCGCCGCGGTTCGCGTAGCGCCGCGCGAGCGAGCGCACGAGCGGCAGGTACTGCTCGATCAGCTGCTGGCGGGCCTCGAGGTCGCCGTCCGTGTGGTAGCGGCGCAGGAGATCGCGATCCGTCCGTCCGCCCGTGGAGCTCACAGCTCGCCCTTCGGCTCTGGCTTCGTCATCGGGACCTTCTTGTCGAGGCGCAGCCAGTGGCCGCCCTCGCCCTCCTCGAGGCCCATCTCGTCCACGAGCGTGTCGAGCAGGCGCGAGAGCGGGACGCCCTCCTCGCCCTCGCGCTCGAGGTCGGCGCGGAGCTCGTTCGGGTCGAGCGGGCCGATCAGCATGCCGATCGAGTCGGGGCCGACGTCGAGGCGGACCTTGACCTCGCGGCCGCTGATGTAGCCGTCGCGCTCGAGCACGCTGGCGAGCGCGAGCTGGAGGTCCTCGAGGTGCTCGTAGGAGAGGTCGAGCCGCGCCGCGAGGCCGCCGACCACGAGCCGCGCCACGCTGTGGAACGGCTTCTCGTGCGGGATGGAGAGCGTGATCGAGTCAGCGCTCACGCTCGCCGCCCTCTCGCCGCAGCTCGTCCGCGATCTCCTGCTCTCGCCGGGAGGCGGCCTCGCGACCCGCGCTGTACGCGGTGCGGGGGCTCTTGCGCACGCGCAGCGACGCGAGCCCGTGCGCGATGCCCTCGGCGAGGCCTGAGATCTTCTGGACGGGCCGCGTGAGAGCGAGCGTCACCGCCCGGACGGCTGTGTCCACGCTGTCGGCGACGTCGACCGCACTGTCGGTCACGAGGTCGACCTTGTCCAGCTGCGCGTTCACGCGCTCCATCGTCCCTCCGGCCTGGTTGATCACGGGGAGCACCTCCCGTTCCAATCCTTGAAGAAACGATGAAAGCCGTCCAACGGTTCCGCCCAGGCGAACGAGCAGATACGCGAGGCCCACGCCCACCAGCACGAAAAACACGCTGAGGGCGATCCAGAGGGCGTCGATCGGCTCGAAGCTCGCCAGCGGCATCGCGGGATTCTACTCAGGCCACCGCCGAGATCAGGCCGGCGCCGACGACCACGTCCTCGTCGTACAGGACGGCCGCCTGGCCCGGTGCGACGCCGTAGGCGGGCTCGTCGAGGGCGAGACGGAAGCCGCGCGCCGTCGCCTCCACGGCGGCGGGCGCGCCGGGGGAGCGGTAGCGAAGCTTCGCCTCCACCCGGTCGACCGGGACGTGCAGCCGGCCGGAGCGGACGGCGATCCGCGTGCGCGCGAGCGACGCGCGCGGGCCGATCACGACCGTGTTCGTCTTCGGCTCGGTCCGGAGCGCGAAGACCGGCTCGCCGGCGGCGACACCCAGGCCGCGCCGCTGGCCCGGCGTGAAGCGCCAGAACCCGTCGTGGCGGGCGACCTCGGTCCCCGACTCGTCGACGATCGGGCCGTCGCTGGCCTCGAGGCCGTGGCGGAGGAGGAAGTCGCGGTAGTCCGCGCCCGCGAGGAAGCAGGCCTCCTGGCTCTCGGGCCGCTGCGCCGCGGCGAGACCGGCGGCGCGAGCGCGCGCTCTCGTCTCGTCCTTCGTCCGGTCGCCGAGCGGGAACCAGACGCGGTCGAGGGCCCTCGGATCGAGTCGCGCGAGCATGTAGGACTGGTCCTTCGCGGCGTCGGCCGCGCGGGCGAGGAGCAGGCGGCCACGGTGCTCGCGCACGCGCGCGTAGTGGCCCGTGGCGAGCCGAGCGGCGCCGATGCGGCGGGTGAAGGCGAGGAGCGCCGCGAAGCGGAAGCTCCCGTTGCAGCGGATGCAGGGATTGGGCGTCTCCCCCCGCCGGTAGCTGCGGACGAACGGCGTCACGACCGCGCGGCGGAAGCCCTCGCGGAGATCGAGCGTGACGTGTGGCGCGCCGAGCTCGTGGCAGAGCTCGCGCGCGGCGACGACCGCGGCCGGCGAGCAGCACACGCGCTCGCCGTCGGGCCCGGCGGGATCCGTCCAGAGGCGAAGCGTCACGCCGACGGGCTCGTGCCCGGCGTCCCGCGCCTCGAGGAGCGCGACCGCGCTGTCGACTCCGCCGCTCATCGCCACGGCGACGCGCCTCGCGTTCGGACGCGCCGAGACCGCGGCGCCGAGGGCGTCGTGGAGCGCGTCGAGCGCGAGCGGCTCGCCGGGGACGGCGGCAGCCTCGAGCAGCCCGAGTCCGGTCACGTCGCGGCAGAGCGACTGCGTGCCGGGGCCCTCGCCGCGGGCGGCGACGACCTTCCCCTGCGCAACCGTGAGGGCGACCCAGGCGAGGTCGCAGTCGCGCGCGGCGTTGCCGATCAGCTCTCGCGAGGCCATCAGAAGTAGATAGTGCTCCACCCCGCCGATGATGCTTCGTGCGTGAGGAACCTGGCCATGCCAGGTGGGTGCCCTACCGACCCGAGGGCCGGACGCGGGCTCCCTCTCAGTAGGTGTTGGTTCTACATGTGCGCACGGTGCCACGCACGGGGTCGAGCACTGAGCTCACTCTAGCGCGGCGCCGCCGGTGCCGGGCAGCCACGTCCAGGGTCTGACCCCTGGCATGTCCGGCGAGGACGTGCCCTTCCGCGGAAGCGATAGAACCCCGCGCTCCGAAAGCCCTGCTCACGGGCGCGGGACAGGGCCGGTGCGGCCACGGCCGGGTCTGACCCGGAATGCCTGGAGGGGACTACTCGGAGAAGCGCCAGCGCACGGTCGCCTCGCCGGCGATGCCGAGCTGCTCGGCGAGGGCGGGCGTCAGGTCGAACGAGCGGCCCTGGCCGACCGAGCCGCGTTCGACGACCTCCGCCTCGGCGCGGCGCCCCTGGTAGTCGAGGAGGAGCTTCGCGCCGCACGGGAGGACGGGGTGGGCGACACCGAACGAGGTCGGCGTGAGCGTGACGCCGCAGGCCGTCGGCTGGTCGGTCACCGGGAACGTGGCCACCTGGGCCTGCTCCCACTCGACGACCGCCTGCCGCGCGGGCGGCTCAGTCGAGCCGTCGCCCATGTGTGCGAGGGCGATCGCGCCGAGCGCGCCGACGAGCGCGACGCCGGCCAGCCCGGCCTGCCTGCGCGCGAGCGCCGCGTTCATCAGCCGGCGTGTTCGAGCAGCTCGCCGAACGACTCGCGCACGAGGCCGTCGAACTCCGTGGGCAGCGACCCGTCGGGCGTCGCGAACTGGCGGAGGTGGACGAACAGGTACGACCACTCCTCGTATCGGACGGGATCGCGCGGGAGCTCGTCACGCGCGCGCCGCTCGAGGTCCCAGAGGTTCCAGCGTCGCGGCTGGATCGTCGCCCGCATCCGCAGGTCGACCACGTCGGACGAGGCGGCCGGGCGCACGGGCTCCGCGGCCGGCTCGAGCGGCGGCGGAGGCGCCGGCTCGGGTGGAGGCGGCGGGACCGGCCGAAGCGGCGGCCGCGGCGGCGGCTCGGGCGCAGGCGCGTCGGGCGCAGGGGGCGGAGTAGAGACTGGCGCGGGAACGGGCTCCGGTTCCGGCCCGGGGGGAACGACGGCCGGCACGGGCGGGGCCTCGACGACCGGCTCGGGCTCCGTCACCGGCTCCGGTTCGGGCTCTGGGGCGGGCGCCAGCTCGACCGGCGCTGGAGGCGGCGGCTCTGCGGCGACGGGCGCGGGCCGCGCGGCCGGCTCTTCCCGCGGGAGCACGGTGACGCTCTCGACGGCCTCAGCCTCGACCGGAGCGGCCTCCGGCTCGACCACGACCTCGCGCGGCACCTCCTGGCGCCACGAGAGCCACTCGACGGACCACGCCACGCCGAGCGCGAGAGCCATGACGATGATCACGAGCAGCGGACGGACCTCGGCCAGCCACAGGGCCAAGGCGACCGTCAGGAGGAAGCCCGCCAGCGCGAGGAGTCGGAAGATCGAGCGCCTGTCAGGCACGCTCCGGCGCCGGCACCCCGCCTAGGAAGGCGCCGTGCCCTCGTCCTCGCTGGACCCCCGGGCCTCGGTGCTCTCGTCCTCTGTGCTCTCCTCGACGACATCCTCCGGCTCGACCGTCTCCTCGGGAGCCGGCGGCTCCTCGGCGACGGGCTCGTCGAGATCCGGAACCGACGCGGCGGAGGTGCGCAGCTCGGACTGCTGCTGGGGGCCGCGCTGCGTCGAGACGGTGGCGTCGGCCGCACGGACGATCGCGTCGACCGCCTCGTGGATCGCGGCGTCCCCGTGGCCGGCGGCCGAGAGGAGCTGCTCTGCACCCATGCGGGCACGCTGGACGATGACGTCGGCCTGGGCGCGCGCCCACTCGAGCGTCTGCTCGACCTCGGCGCGGGCGGAGTTCGTGAGCTCCGTGGCCTGATGGCGCGCCTGCTCGGTGAGGCGGTTTCCGCGGTTCTCGGCCTCGCGCAGCTCGGCCGTCGCGTCGCGGTTCGCCTTCGTGAGGATCTCGCGGGATTCCTTGCGCGAGGCGCTCAGGATCTCGGTGCGCTGCCGCTCGGTCTCCTGGCGGATGCGCGCGATCTCGGCCTCCTGCTGTTGGAGCTCCATCTGCTTCTCGCGGATCTCCTGCTCGGCGCGGCCGACCTGCTTCGCGGCGGCGTCCTGGGCATCGCGCTCGATGGTGTCGGCGAACTCGGCGGCCGCGCGCACGATGTGGAGCGCGTCCATGCGGACGGCATGGCCCGAAGGCTCGGTGATTGCGCTCTTCGGCGCAGCCTGGAGCACGCGCAGGTTGGCCTGCAGCGACGTGACATGGCGCCGGAACGCGTCGAAAGCCTCCTGAACCTTCGCGCGATCGAAGCCGTCGGACGCGCTCGGCAGATCCTCGAGGCGCGGTAGGGGCGTGAGGCCCGGCTGGGCCCTACCCGGTTCTTGCGTGGACATGTTCGCTACGCCTCCCCTCCGCGTTCTGACCGCGGGCTCGACACAAGTATGCCCTTCCTCATCGGCTGGATACGGACGGTTCCTTAATCCGGCTGCACACGCAGCTGAATTCCAAGCTCCCGCAACAGTTCCTGCTCCACTTCGGAGGGCGCTCCGCTCATCGGATCGACGCCCGCCTGGTTCTTCGGAAAGGCGATCATGTCGCGCAGGTTCTGCTCGCGACCGAGAGCCATCAGCATCCGCTCGATCCCGAACGCGATGCCTCCGTGCGGCGGCGCGCCCATCGAGAGCGCGTCCAGCAGGAACCCGAACTTGCGGCGCTGCTCCTCCGCAGAGAGCTGCAGCGCATCGAAGACGCGCGACTGAAGCTCCTGCTCGTGGATCCGGAACGAGCCGCCGCCGATCTCGATGCCGTTGACGACGAGGTCGTAGGCGTGGGCCACCGCCGCACCGGGATCGCTCGCGACGAGCTCCTCGGAGCCCGGCGCCGGCCGCGTGAACGGATGGTGGACGGCCGTCCACCGGCCGTCGTCCTCGTCCCATTCGAACATCGGGAAGTCGGTGATCCAGACGAAGCGCCACGCGCTCTCGTCGATCAGGCCGAGCTCACGGCCGAGGTGGAGGCGCAGCGCTCCGAGCACCCGCGCCGCGATCGCAGGCTCATCGGCCGCGAAGAGGACCGTGGAGCCCGGCTCGCCGCGGAAGAGCGCGAGCTCGTCCTCGGAGAGGAACTTCGCAATCGGCGAGCGCATCTCGCCGTCCTCCGCGTAGACGAGGTAGGCGAGCCCTTTCGCCCCCCACTCCTTCGCAACCCCTTCGAGGCGCTCAAGCTCCGCGCGCGAGAACGCCTGCGGCACGCGGATGAAGCGGACGGCCGGCGCCTTACCGAAGACGCCGAACTCCGAGCCGCGCGTGGCGTCGGTCGCGTCCTCGATCTCGAGCCCGAAGCGCAGGTCGGGCTTGTCGCTCCCGAAGCGCGCCTGGGCCTCGGCGTGAGTCATGCGTTCGAACGGCGTCGCGAGCTCGTCGCCGATCCCCTCGCGCCAGACCGCGGCGCACATCCGCTCCATCAGCGCGAAGAGGAACTCCTGGTCGGGGAACGCCATCTCGACATCGAGCTGCGTGATCTCCTGGACGCGGTCGGCGCGGAGATCCTCGTCCCGAAAGCAGATGGCGATCTGGTAGTAGCGGTCGAAGCCGCCGATCACGAGCAGCTGCTTGAGGATCTGGGGCGACTGCGGGAGCGCGAAGAACCGTCCGCTCTGCAGGCGGCTCGGGACGATGAAGTCGCGCGCGCCTTCCGGCGTCGGCTTGAAGAGGATCGGCGTCTGGATGTCGAGGAAGCCGTCCGCCTCCATCTCGCGGCGGATGATCGAGACCATCTGCGCACGGAGGGAGAGGTTGCGCTGCATCCGCGGCCGGCGGAGGTCGAGCCAGCGGTAGCGGAGGCGCAGCGTCTCGTCGACGTTTTCCTCGTCGAGCTGGAACGGCAGCGCGGGCGCGCGCGAGACGATCTCGAGCTTCTCGAGCTGGAGCTCGACCTCGCCCGTCGGCAGCTCCGGGTTCACGTTCTCGGGCGCCCGCCGCACGACCTCGCCCTCGGCGCGCAGGACGAACTCGTTGCGCACCGCGTGCGCGGCCTCGACCGCGTCCGGCGCCAGCTCGGGGTTGACCACGAGCTGGCAGATCCCAGCGCGGTCGCGGAGGTCGACGAAGACCAGGCCACCGTGGTCGCGCCGGCCGTCAGCCCAGCCGGAGAGCGTGAGCTTCTGGCCGACGTGCTCGGACCGGACTTCGCCGCACATGAGATCGCGCCAGGTCACGCGAGCAGCTCCATGATCTCGTCGGGTGACTCCACGGCGACGTCCTCCTGGCCCGGGCGGCGGAGCACCTGCCTGCTCTCGTCGACGACGAGCGTCCCGCGTGCGCCGAGGCGCTTCGCCTGGGTCAGCTGGCCCTTGACGGAGCGTGACGCGTAGTCCGTGTCGGCCCGCAGCCCGCGCTCGCGCAGGAACATCAGCCACGGCAGGATCTCGCGCCGGCGCGACTGGTCTTCGAAGGCGACGAACAGGTCGACCCCCGCGATCTCCGGGTCGGCGGTGCTGGACGCCGCCATGCGCTCGACACCGGCGGCCCAGCCGATGCCGGGCGTCGGGTCGCCGCCGAGCTCCTCGATCAGGTAGTCGTAGCGCCCGCCGGCGCAGATCGAGGCCTGCGCGGCCTCCAGGCCCTCGTTCACGAACTCGAACACCGTGCGCGTGTAGTAGTCGAGCCCCCGCACCAGCGTCGGGACGAGGACGTACTCGACGCCGTAGGCATCGAGGAAGCCGCGCACCTCTTCGAAGTGCTCCGCGCACGACGCGCAGAGCGACTCGCCGATCGTCGGCGCCTCGGCGAGCACGCGGCGGACGGCCTCGTTCTTCGTGTCGAAGACCCGGAGCGGGCTGACGTCGGCCCTGCGGCGGGTGTCCTCGTCGAGCTCGTCGCGGTGCTCGGCCAGGAACGCCTGGAGCTTCTCGACGTACGCCGGCCGGCACTCGCGGTCGCCGATGGAGTTGAGCTCGAGGCGCGTGTGCGTCACGTCCGCGCGCCGCTCGATGGCGGTGAAGAGCTCAATCACCTCGGCGTCCACGGCAGGGTCGTCCGTCCCCATGGCCTCGAAGCCGATCTGCCAGAACTCGCGGTAGCGGCCCTTCTGCGGCGCGGCGTACCGGAACATCGGCCCGACGTAGTACGTCTTCACCGGCTGCGGCTCGCGGTGCAGGCCGTGCTCCAGATACGCGCGCGCGACGGCGGCGGTGCCCTCGGGGCGGAGCGTCAGCGAGCGTTCGCCCCGGTCCTCGAACGTGTACATCTCCTTGTGCACGACGTCGGAGCCCTGGCCCGACGTACGCGCGAAGAGCTCCGTGTCCTCGAAGGTCGGGGTGACGATGAGCCCGTAGCCGTACAGGTTTGCGACCTCGCCGGCCGCGCGCAGGACGGCCCGCCGGCGAGGCTGGTCGGCGGGAAGGACGTCTTGCGTCCCCCGCGGCGCCTCGATCTTCACGGCGCGGCGGCCCGGAGATCGGCGAGGAACGGGTTGGTCGCGAGCTCCTGGCCGAGGGTCGTCGCCGGGCCGTGGCCGGAGTAGACGATGGTGTCGGGTGGCAGCCGGTCGGCCAGCAGCCGGATGGACGCGAGGAGCGCCTCCCAGTCGCCGCCCTCGCGGTCGGTGCGGCCCACGGAACCGGCGAAGAGCACGTCGCCCGAGAAGACGCAGCCCTCGGATGCGAAGGCGATGTGGCCCTCGGTGTGGCCGGGGACGCTCAGGACAGCGAACGTGATGCCGGCGAGCTCGAGCTCCTCCCCGCCCTCGAGCACGACCTCGGGCGTGTGACCCGGAAGGGACACGTCCACGCCGTACGGCAGATAGTCGTCGGGCCGCTCGAGGCGGCCTCGCTCGGCTGCGGGCATGTGCACGGGCGCGCCGGTCGCCTCGACGAGCTCCGGAACGCCTCCGATGTGGTCGATGTCCCCGTGCGTGACGAGGATCGCGGCGCAGCGGGCACCGGAGAGGGCGGCCTGGATTCGTCCGACCTCTCCCGGCCAGCCGGGGTCGACCACGATCGCCTCGTCCGCGCCCGCTCGGCGCACGACGTAGCAGTTGGACTGGAACGGGCCCAGCGCGAGCTGCGCGACTTCGAGGGGCATCGGGGCCGGAGTCTAGCCGCCGACAGGAGTTAGACTGGCGCTCCGATGGAGACCTGGATTCTCCCGGAGATCGACACGCCGGGTGGAAGCCGTTCGCCGGTCGTCCTCCGCAGCCAAGAGGAGGCCCGGGCGGTTCTCGTCGGCCTCGATCCCGGGCAGAAGCTCGGCGACCACCAGGTCAAGGAGCACGCCTGGTTAGTCGTCGTAGGCGGGTCCGTGACGTTACGGGCCGGCGACGTCGAGATCGAGGCCCCGGCCGGCACGCTCGCCCGCTTCGAGCCGGACGAGCGTCACTCCGTCAGCACAGAGGACGGCGCGAAGATCCTCCTTCTCCTGGCGCCGTGGCCCGGCCTGGGCCACTACCGCGGCGACGAGCAGGCGAAGGCCCCCGGCTAGGCCGTTCAGCGCGCCTTGCGCGCCGCTTGGTCTTTCTCGTGCCGCCGCAGCAGCATGCGGTAGACGAACGTGTCGACCATGTAGCTGAAGGGCATGAAGAACGCCAGGAGGATGGCGACGTTGAAGATCAGCCCCGTGGTCGTGAGGCTGTCTCCGGCGGTCAGCAGGATGAAGAGGGCGATCAGCGGACCGAAGATCGCGGTGCGCTTGAGGACGCGCTGGAAGGACGGCTTCTGGATCGGCCGCCCGCGCCGGTCGACGAGCCCCGTCGGCTCCTTTTCCGCCTTGCCGTTCGCCCCGGCCCCTCTGGCCTCCCCGACATGCGGAGCCTCGATGATCTCCTCGCCGTCCTCGGTCTCGATCACGTACTCGTACTCGTGACGCTGGAGCTTCTCGCGCTTCCGGCGCTGCTTGCGGCTCGGCACGGCTAGGCGACCTCCATCAGCACCGCGATGACGACGAGCACGCCGATCAGCAGGGCGGCCGTGACGAAAGCGCTCGGGTTCCAGACCAGGTCGTTGTCCTGCCGGTAGCGCGACTTCCGCGGCGCGCCGTGCCCGGCGACCGGCTCCGCGGCCGTGTCCGAGCGCGGACGACCGGCCGTGAGGCTCCACGCGATCAGGAGGCCGGCCAGCGCCGCGCCCGCGAACGCGAACGGGACCCACCAGCTCATTCCCTCACCGCTCCCATGTGACCTCTCCCTGCTCGACCACGACCGCCACGTGCTCTCCTCCGAGATGGTAGGCCAGGTAGCGCCAGTCCGGGGAGTCCAGGAGGACGAGGTCCGCCGCATACCCGGGCTCGAGGCGCCCGATGCGATCCGCACGGCCGAGCACGTGCGCGGCGTTCACGGTGCAGGCCGCCAGCGCCTCGGCGGGCGAGAGCCCGAGCTGCGTGCACGCGAGGCTCATCACCACCGGCAGGCTCTCGCAGAACGCGCTCCCGGGATTGAAGTCCGTCGCCAGCGCGACGATCGCCCCGGCGTCCACGAGCGCACGCCCGGGCGGCATCGGCCGGCCGAGGACGAGCGCCGCGACCGGGAGCAGGACAGCAGCGACGTCGCTCCCGGCGAGGGCCCGGACGCCCTCGTCCCCCGTGGCCTCGAGGTGGTCGACGCTGCGCGCGCCCAGCTCGACGGCGAGCGGAATCCCTCCCATCTCCGTGAACTGGTCGGCATGCATCCGAAGCGCGAGCCCCGCGTCGCGGCACGCCTCCAGGTAGCGGCGCGCCTGCGGGACGTCGAACGCGCCGCGCTCCACGAACACGTCCGCCGCCTCGGCGAGCACCGCGGCCTCCGGCAGGACCTGGGCCAGGGCGAAGTCGAGGTACGCGTCGGCGTCGGCGTGTTCGGGAGGCACAGCGTGCGCGCCAAGCCACGTTGGAACGCCGCCGGCCTCGCGGACGGCGCGGAGCTGGGCGAGCTCGGTGTCGCGGTCGAGCCCGTAGCCGGACTTGCCCTCGAAGGTCGTGGTGCCGTGCGCCCGCATCCAGCTGCGGTGGCGCTCGACGACGCCGACCAGCTCTGTCTCCCCGGCGGCACGCGTCGCCGCCACCGTCGAGAGGATGCCGCCGCCCGACGCGTGGATCTCCTCGTAGGTCGCTCCGCGCGCGCGCAGCTCGAACTCCGCCGCGCGATCTCCCGCGAAGCACGCATGCGTATGACAGTCGACGAGACCGGGGACGGCCACGCGGCCACGACCGTCGACCTCGACCAACTCGCCGGGAAGGGCCGGCCGGTCGAGCTCCGCCATCGTGCCGACCGAGTCGACGAGCCCGTCGACGCACAGGACGTAGGCGTCCTCGAGCACGCGCAGCTCGCCGAGCGCGGATCCGCGCAGGGGCGCTGGGCCTCCCGCCGGGGAGACGACCTGTCTCAGGTCACGGACGAGCAGCGCCGGCATTGCCGCGGAACGGTACTCGACGGCTCCGCCCTCGCCCGGGACGTGGCCTGCCGCCCGTAGCGCTACGAGTCGCCGCGTCCGGGCAGCCGGAGGCCGTGCTCGCGCGCGGCGGCAAGCGCCTCCTCGTAGCCCGCGTCCGCGTGACGCATCACGCCCGTGCCGGGATCGGTCGTGAGCACGCGCTCGAGACGCTCGGCAGCGTCCGCGCTGCCGTCGGCGACCACGACCATCCCCGCATGGATCGAGTTGCCGATGCCGACGCCGCCGCCATGGTGGACGCTGACCCACGTCGCGCCCGCAGCCGTGTTGACGAGCGCGTTGAGGATCGGCCAGTCGGCGATCGCGTCAGAGCCGTCCTGCATCGCCTCGGTCTCGCGATAGGGAGAGGCGACCGAGCCCGCGTCGAGGTGGTCGCGCCCGATGACGACCGGCGCGGTGACGCGACCGTCGCGCACCAGCTCGTTGATCGCCAGGCCCGCCTTCGCGCGATCGCCGTAGCCGAGCCAGCAGATGCGCGCGGGAAGGCCCTGGAAGGCGACGCGGTCCGACGCGAGCTCGAGCCAGCGCTGCAGGAGGAGGTCGTCCGGGAAGAGCTCGAGCAGCGCCCCGTCGATCGCTGCGATGTCGTCCGGATCTCCCGAGAGCACGGCCCAGCGGAACGGGCCGACGCCGCGACAGAAGAGCGGCCGGATATAGGCCGGAACAAAGCCCGGGTATGTGAACGCGTCCTCGATGCCTGCCTGCTGCGCCTCCCCTCTCAGATTGTTGCCATAATCGAAAACATAGCTCCCGGCCCGGACGAATCCGAGCATGCCTTCGACATGGCGCGCAATCGACTCAGATGCGCGACGAAGGTACTCGTCGGCGTCGCGCGCACGCAGCTCGGCAGCCTCCTCGACCGAAAGCCCGATCGGGACGTAGCCGTTGAGAGGGTCGTGAGCGGCGGTCTGGTCGGTGACGAAGTCGAACGCCTCGCCCCGCGAGGCGAGCGCCGGCACGACCTCGGCCGCGTTCCCGAGGAGGCCGACCGAGAGGGCGCGTCCCTCGGCGGCGGCACTTCGCACGCGGGCGACGGCGTCGTCGACTGACTCGGAGGCCTCGTCCAGATACCGCGTGGCCAGGCGCCGCTCGATCCGCGTCGGATCGACTTCGACGCACAGGATCGCCGCGCCGGCCATGGTCGCGGCCAGCGGCTGCGCGCCGCCCATGCCGCCGAGGCCGGCGGTGAGGATCGTCCTTCCGCGCAGGTCAGGTGAGTCGAAGTGCGCCTCACCCGCCGCGGCGAAGGTCTGGTAGGTGCCCTGGAGGATTCCCTGCGTCCCGATGTAGATCCAGCTGCCCGCCGTCATCTGGCCGAACATGGTCAGGTCGAGGGCCTCGAGCCTGCGGAACTCGTCCCAGTTGGCCCAGCGCGGCACGAGCAGCGAGTTGGCGATGAGCACGCGCGGCGCGCCCGGGTGCGTCCGGAAGACGCCCACGGGCTTGCCACTCTGAACGAGCAACGTCTCGTCCTCGCCCAACTCGAGGAGGCTCGCGACGAGGGCCCGCAGCGCGTCATGGTTGCGCGCCGCCTTGCCCGAGCCGCCGTAGACGATCAGCTGCTCGGGATGCTCGGCGACCTCCGAATCGAGGTTGTTGAGCAGCATCCGAAGCGGCGCCTCGGTCTGCCACGAGCGCGCGTTCAGCTCGCGACCACGCGGCGCCTTGATCGCGGTCAGGTCCCCGCAGAGCTCCTCGACGCGGGCGGCGGTGTCGGCAGTCGTGCTCATGCCAGCGCCCCCACCTCGTGCTCGACCGCCGCGCCGAGCTCACCCGTGCGGATCGCCTCGGCGACGGCCTCGATGTCGTCGGCGAGCGGGCGGTCCTCGATCACGGTCGCCGAGAGCGAGCGGAGGAAGTCGTGTACTGCGCGAACTCCGAGCCCGGGCTCGAGCGGCGCGAGGAACTCGACCGCCTGCGCGCCTGCGAGGAGCTCGATCGCGAGCGCGCGCTCGGCGTTCTCCAGCACCTGGAGGCACTTGAGCGCGGACGCGTTCCCCATCGAGACATGATCCTCCTGCCCCGCGCTGGTCGGGATGGAGTCGACGCTGGCGGGGTGGCAGAGCACCTTGTTCTCGCTGACGAGCGCGGCGGCCACGTACTGCGGGATCATGAAGCCCGAGTTCAGCCCGCCGTCGTGGGTCAGGAACGCGGGCAGGCCGTCCGAGAGCGAGGGGTTGGTGAGCCGCTCGACACGACGCTCGGAGATGGACGCGAACTCGGCGAGCGCCATCGCCGCCGCGTCGAGCGCGAACGCGAGCGGTTGCCCGTGGAAGTTCCCGTTGGACACGAGCTCCCCCTGCTCGACGAAGACGAGTGGATTGTCGGTGGCCGCGTTGAGCTCGACGCCGACGGTTGCTTCGGCGTACGCGAGCAGGTCGCGACTGGCGCCGTGCACCTGTGGCGCGCAGCGGAGCGAGTAGGCGTCCTGCACCTTGTCGCACCAGCGGTGCGCTTCGAGGATCGCGGAGCCTTCGAGGAGCCGGAGGACGTTTGCGGCGGACGTTTGCTGCCCGGCGAGCGGGCGCAGCTCGTGGATCTCCGGGAGGAAGCTCGTGCGGGACCCCTGCAGCGCCTCGAGCGAGAGAGCGCACGCGATGTCGGCGGCGTGGGCAAGGCGGCGCGCCCTGACGAGGGCCAGCGCGCCGATCCCGGCCATGAACTGGGTGCCGTTGATGAGCGAGAGCCCTTCCTTCGCGCGCAGCTGAACCGGCTCGAGGCCTGCGCGCTCGAGCGCCTGCGCGCCCGGGAACGTCTCCCCGTCGAGCACGGCGGTCCCCTCGCCGACAAGCGGTAGCGCGAGGTGCGCGAGCGGGGCGAGGTCGCCCGACGCCCCGACCGATCCGCGGCTGGGCACTACCGGCGTGACGCCGCGGTTCAGGCACTCGAGCAGGAGCTCGACGGTCTCCGGGCGGGCGCCGGAGTAGCCCTTGGCGAGGGTGTTCGCGCGCAGGAGCATCGCGGCGCGGACGACCTCCGGCGGATACGGGCTCCCCACGCCGCAGGCGTGGCTCCGGAGAAGGCGCAGCTGAAGCTCCTCCGCGAGCTCGGGTGGGATCGTCTTAGAGACGAACCGACCGAAGCCCGTGTTGATCCCGTAGGTGTGCTCGCCGCCTTCCGCGGCCGCGCGCTCGACGAGCTCGCGCGCCGCCTGCAACCGCTCCCTCCCACGCTCGGCGAGCGACGCCCGTCCGCCCTCGACCGCGACGGCCCAGACGTCCTGTAGCGTCAGGTCGTCCCCGGTCAGCGACACGACGGTCGTGAGCGCCATCGAGCCAAGTGTATTGAGCGCCCAGCCGCATCAGGCGGTGCCCATCGGCCTGGCGTGGAGCGGCGGGAAGGACTCCGCCCTCGCCCTGCACGCCCTCCGCCGCGACGGCGTCGAAGTCGCCGCCCTTCTGACGACGATCACGGAGGGCTACGACCGAGTGAGCATGCACGGCGTGCGGCGCGAGCTGGTCCGCCGCCAGGCGGCGGCGACCGGCGTACCGCTCG
>DASSCF010000072.1:0-2910 GCA_035698025.1 Gaiellaceae bacterium | reverse complement strand
CGGCGGCACGGGAGGCGGCGTGACGGCACGCGCGGGACTCTGGGCGACGGTCCTGCTCTCGACCCTCATGGCGGTGCTCGGGGTCGTGCTCATCGTCCAGACCGTGCTCGTCGACGGCTCGCTCGGCTTCCTCATCGGCGCGCTCTTCCTCGCCGCCGGGAGCCTCCGTCTCTTCCTCGTCCTGAGGAGCCGCTGATGGCGCGGAAGCTTCGCGGCCTCGAGCGCGTCCTCGGCCCGAGCTCGATCGCCTCGGTCGCCTACGCCGAGATCGGCTCGTCCGTCTATTTCGCGCTCGGGATCGTCGCCCTCTACGCACTCGGGCTGACGCCCTGGGTGCTCCTCGGGGTCGGGCTCGTGATCCTCCTCGTCACCGTCTCGTACGCGGAGGCCAGCTCGGCCCTGCCGGAGACCGGCGGCGCGGCGCTCTTCGTCGCGCGGGCTTTCAACGACCCGGTCGGCTTCCTCACCGGGTGGGTGCTCTTCCTCGACTACCTGATCGTGATCGCGCTCGCCGGGCTCTTCGTGCCCCACTACGTCGGGGCGGCGCTCGGCTGGGAGGGCATCACGAGGGAGCCGTGGGACGGGATCCTCGGCGTGTGCGTGATCCTCGGCGTCGTCGGGTTCCGGCTCGTGCGGCGCGCGGAGCTCTACCGCATCGCCGTGGCCGTGGCCGCGCTGGCGCTCCTCACGCACCTGCTGCTCATCGTGCTGGGCCTCGGCTTCGTCTTCTCCCCCTCGGACCTGACCGACGTCGACCTGGGCACGGCGCCGGCGTGGGGCGACCTCGCCTTTGCGCTCGCGCTCGCCACGCTCGCGTACACGGGACTCGAGACGGTGGCCAACCTGGCCGCCGAGGCGCGCGAGCCCGGCAAGACGCTCCCGCGCAGCCTCTTCGCCGGGATCGGGCTCGTCGTGCTCGTCACCGCCGCGATCGGCCTCGTCTCGGTCTCGGTGCCGAGCGTCCAGGAGGAGCTCGAGGCGCCGCTCGTCGCGGTCGTCGACGCCCTCGAGGGGCAGCTCCCCGCCTGGTCCGTCGACGCCCTGCGCGTCTTCGTGGGCCTCGGCGCCGTGGTCGTCCTCGTGTCCGCGATCACTACGGCGATCTCGGGCACCGGGCGGCTCGCCTACGCGCTCGGGCGCCACGACATGCTGCCGCACACCTTCGCGCGCCTGAACCGCAGGACGCTGCTCGCACCGGCCGCGATCGTCAGCGCCGCCGTGCTTGCCTCGGCACTCTTGCTCGTCGTCGACGCCGCCGGCCGCGACGTCCGTTTCTTCGGGAGCCTCTACAGCTTCGGCATCCTCCTGGCCCTGACGGCCGCGCAGCTGGCGGTCGTCAGGCTGCGCTTCACCGAGCCGGGCCTCCACCGCCCGTACCGGGCTCCGGGAAACGTGACCGTGCGGGGCGTGCAGGTGCCGGTGCTCGCGGTCGTCGGCGGCGTGCTGACGTTCGCGCTCTGGATTGTCGCCCTGGCGACGCACGAGGCGGCGCGGGTGGTCGGCCCGCTCTGGGTCCTGCTCGGCGTGGTGGTCTACGTCGCCGTGCGCCGGGCGGGGAGCGAGCCCGTGCTCGGCACCGTCGTCCCGGTCGACCCCGACCTCGTCCCCGAAGTGCCGGCCGAGCACCGGCGCGTGCTGGTGCCGGTCAAGATCGGCCCGATCGGCGAGGAGGTGCTCGCGACCGCGCTCAAGCTGGCGGAGGAGACGAACGGACACGTCGCCGTCCTACACGTCCTGCGGGTGCCGTTCGACAAGGCGCTCGACGCCGAGCTGCCGGCGGCCGAGGCGCTGGCCGAGGCCTCGATCGCCGAGGCGAAGGAGGTGGCGCAGGAGCAGGGCATCGAGCTCGAGGGACGCATCGTGCGCGCCCGCGCGCTCGGCGAGGCGATCGTGGAAGCGGCCGAGGAGGAGCGGGCCGACCTGATCGTGGTGGGCTCCGCGCCGCGCTGGCGCCGCCAGTCGCAGTTCTTCAGCCCGACCGTCGACTACGTCCTTCGCAAGGCCCCCTGCGACGTGATGGTCGTCGCGTATCCGCAGGGCGTCCTCGAGGAGGACGAGGGGACTACAGTGGCGCCATGAAAGCGTTGATCGTCGGCTGTGGCCGGGTCGGCTCGGCGCTCGCGAAGCGGCTGCACGACGCAGGCTGGGAGGTCGTGGCCGTCGACGAGACCGAGGAGGCGCTGGAGCGGCTCGGCGAGCGCTGGCCCGGCGAGTTCCACGTCGGGCACGGCCTGGACTCCGCCGTCCTCGAGGCGGCCGGCATCGGCTCGGCCGACCTCGTGATCGTCGCGACCGACGGCGACAACACGAATCTCGTCGTCGCCCAGGTGGCGAAGCTGCGCTACGAGGTTCCCAAGGTGGCGGTCCGCGTGCAGGATCCCGCGCGCGCGGCTTTCTACTCCGACCGCGGGTTCGACGTCGTCTCGCCCACGACGAGCGCGATCGAGGCCCTGGCGGCGCTGGCGCTGAACGGTTCCGAGCCGTGAGCTTCGTCATCGTCGTCGGCGGGGGCCAGGTCGGCTCGAGCGTGACGAGGAAGCTGCTCGAGCTCGGGCACGAGGTCGTGATCGTGGAGCAGCGCCGCGACCGCTATCTCGCCCTCGACGAGGAGTTCGGCCATCGGGCCCAGGCCGGCGACGGCACCGAGCTCTCGGTGCTCGAGAACGCGGGCGTCAGGCGCCCGGCGGACATCGTCGTCGCCGTCACCGGAGACGACGAGGACAACCTGATCATCTGCCAGCTCGCGCGCGAGCACTACGGCGTCGCCAAGGTCGTCGCGCGGGTGAACGACCCGAGGAACCAGGCCCACTTCGACCTGCTCGGCATCGCGCCGACCGTGTCGGCGACCAAGATGGTCATGGCCCTCGTCCAGCACGAGATGCCCGAGCACGAGCTCGTCCAGCTCGTCCA
>DASSCF010000071.1:0-2234 GCA_035698025.1 Gaiellaceae bacterium | reverse complement strand
GCCGCCGACTGCGATCGCGGCCCACACGCCCATCGCCTTCGTGCGGTCGGGGCCCTCCTCGAACGTGGTCATGATGATCGAGAGGGCGGCCGGCGAGATCAGCGCCGCGCCCAGGCCCTGGAGCCCGCGGAAGAGGATCAGTAACTCGGACGAGGGCGCGAGCCCGTTCAGCAGCGAGGCGACGGAGAAGACGACGACGCCGACGAGGAACACGCGCTTGCGGCCGACGAGGTCGCCCGCGCGCCCGCCCAGGAGGAGGAAGCCTCCGAAGACGAGCGTGTACGCGTTCACGATCCACTGCAGGTCGGCCTCGGACATGTCGAGGTCGGCCTGGATCGACGGCAGCGCGACGTTCACGATCGTCGCGTCGAGGATGACCATGAACTGCGCCATGCAGACGAGCACGAGCACGAGCCAGCGGTTGACGTCGTGCCCGTGCACCTGCGGGCGACCGGCGGCGACCTCGGTCATCGGCCCCACCCTAGCGAGTCGCACCGGGGTGGCCGCCGCCGCTTGTCAAGCCCGCGGCGTGGGGGTCGCAGCGCGGCCGGGGCGCGGTTGCGCGTGCCGCGGCCGCTCGTTGCGCCTAGCATGGACCCTCGTGCACGAGGCCTCGCTGACCCTCGACCCGACCGTCGCCGAGCGGCTGGAGCAGTTCAGGGTCGAGCTGACCGCGTACTGCTACCGGATGCTCGGCGCGCTCGACGCCGAGGACGCGGTGCAGGAGACGTTCATCCGCGCGTGGCGGAGCTACGAGGGCTTCGAGGGGCGGTCGTCGCTGCGCTCGTGGGTCTACAAGATCGCGACGAACGTGTGCCTCGACATGCTCGAGGGCAGGAAGCGGCGCGCGCGGCCGATGGACCTCGGGCCCGCGGGCGAGCCGGTGGTCGAGAACCTGCGCACGCCCGAGGTGCCCTGGATCGAGCCGATCCCGGACGGCTCGGTCGTGCCCGAGGGCGACCCGGCTGCGGTGACGGAGGCCCGCGAGACGGTTCGCCTCGCGTTCGTCGCGGCGCTCCAGCTGCTGCCGCCGCGCCAGCGCGCCGTGCTCATCCTCTGCGAGGTGCTGCGCTGGAAGGCCTCCGAGGTCGCGGAGCTGCTGGACACGAGCGTCGCCTCGGTGAACAGCGCGCTGCAGCGGGCACGCGCGACGCTGGAGGCGCGCGACGTCTCGCCGGCGACGACCGCTCCATCCGTTGACGCGGCCGACGCCGAGCTGCTCGCCCGCTACATCGACGCCTTCGAGCGCTACGACCTGGACGCCTTGACGGCGCTGATCCACGAGGACGCGACGCAGTCGATGCCCCCATTCGACCTCTGGCTCGCCGGCCGCGATGACATCTTCACCTGGTGGTTCGGCCCCGGCAACGGCTGCCGCGGCTCGAAAGTCGTGCCCACGGTCGCGGCGAACGGCGCACCCGCGTTCGGCCAGTACAAGCCGAGCGAGAGCGGGGAGGGCTACGTGCCCTGGGCGCTGCAGGTCCTCGAGGTCGAGGACGGGAAGCTCGTCGAGCTCACCTTCTTCCTCGACGTCGAGACGGTGTTCCCGCGCTTCGGGCTCCCGCTCGAGTACGCGGGAGCCTGACCCGCACGGGCAGGCTCCCGCGCGAACGGAGCTACGCGGCGGCGCCGGCCGCCGCAGGCCCGCGCTCGACCGCGACCGGGTCCATCCAGAAGATCTCCCAGTGGTGGCCGTCGGGGTCGTGGAAGCTGCGCCCGTACATGAACTCCATGTCCATGGGCTCCTGCGCGGGCGTGCCGCCGAGCTCGAGCGCCCTGTCGGCGAAGGCGTCGACGTCGTCGCGGCTGTCCGCGGACAGTGCGAGGATCGTTTCGGTCTGCTTCGTCGGGTCGGCGAGCTCCCTGGTGGTGAACTCGCCGAACTTGGCCCGGGTCATGAGCATCACGACGGCCTGCTCGTTGACGACCATCGCGGTCGCCGTGTCGTCGGTGAACCGCTCGTCGAAGGTGAACCCGAGCCCCGTGAAGAACTCAACGGCGCGATCGAGGTCACGGACGGCGAGGTTGGGGAAGAGCATGCGGGCCATGTGTCCTCCTTCGGGACGTTGGACACTCCTTCGACCGGCGCGCCCGCCGGATCTCATCGCTGCGAGCGCTCAGCCCTCGAAGAAGCTCTCGACGATCTCCGCGTCCCCCGGTGCGATCGGGCTGAAGACGAGGAGCTCGAGCCCCTCCGCGCTGGCGGCGAAGCCGCGCGTCACGGAGGGCGCCAC
>DASSCF010000070.1:0-38327 GCA_035698025.1 Gaiellaceae bacterium | reverse complement strand
CTCCGGCGCGATGTAGGCGAGCGTCCCCGGCACGTCGCCGACGGCGGTCAGGGTGTCGGCCTCGTCGATCTGCGCCATGCCGAAGTCGAGCAGCCGGATGGAGATCTCCTCGCCGTTCTCGACCATGACGTTCGCGGGCTTGACGTCGCGGTGCACGACGCCCTTGGAGTGGGCGTGCGCAAGCGCCTCCAGGATCTGCGCCGCCGCCTCGATCGAGCTCCAGTCGTCGAGCGCGCCGCCGCGCAGCGCGTCGCGCAGCGTGCAGCCGGAGATGAAGGGATAGGCGACGTAGACGTGACCGTCGTCACGGGCGAGCGCGAGCGCCCGCAGGCAGCGCGGGTGGCGGAGACGGGTGGCGGCCTCGACCTCGCGCTCGGCCCGCTCCCCGGCCTTGCCCTCGCGCGCGACGATCTTGAGCGCGACCTCGCGGTCGCCTTCGACGTCCTGCGCCAGCCAGACGGACCCGGCCCCACCGCTTCCCAGGGGCCGCAACGGGCGGTAGCGGCCGAGAACGAGGTGGTTCTCGCCGAATGCGACTGCGTGTTCCACAGGTACACCGGGCACTTGGCGCTGGCTCCTGAAAGTCCTGCAAAGTCCTGCAAAGTCCGACCTGGCTGGTAGACTCGCCCCCTTCTTCGACCCCCGAGCGGCCGTGTTCGACCGAGAAAAAAGCGAGTCTCAGAGCGACATCGAGTTCGACTTCTTCGACGAGTCGCCGACCGTCGAGCAGTCTCAGCGCGAAGGCGGGCCGCGAAGGCGGCGGCGCTTGCCGACGCGACCGCCCACCCCGCCCGGGGGGCCGCAGCTCTACCGGCTCGGCGTCCTCATCGCCGGCGCGATCGTTCTCGCGGTCATCCTCATCCTCGTCGTCAACAGCTGCCGCAACAACCAGAAGGTCTCGGCCTACGAGAACTACGTGGAGTCGGTGAGCACGATCGCGGCCCAGTCCGAGGAGCTGGGCAAGCAGCTCAACACGCAGCTGACGACGCCGGGCATCACCCTCGAGGCCCTGCGCGGCGACGTCGACGGCCTGCGCCAGCAGCAGGAGCAGATCCTGCGCCGCGCGCAGGATCTCGAGCCGCCCGGGCCGCTGATCGAGCAGCAGCAGGCGCTCGTCGAGACGATGCAGTTCCGCGTCAACGGGCTCGACGGCCTCGCGACGGGGCTCGAGCAGGTCGCCCAGACCAGCAACGCAGACGAGTCCGGCCAGCTCCTGGCCTCGCAGGCACAGCGCCTCGTGGCGAGCGACGTCATCTATGCGGACGCGTTCCAGTCGCCGACCGAGACCGTGCTCGAGGAGCAGGGCGTCTCCAACGTCCCCGTCCCGGCCTCGAAGTTCGTCCAGAACCCCGAGTTCGGGAGCCCGACGCAGTGGAAGCAGACGGTCGCGCGCCTGACGCAGTCGCCGGAGTCGGGCGGCCTGCACGGAAACGGCATTCAGGCCGTGCGCGTCCAGCCCGGCGACCAGACGCTCTCGCCCAACGAGGACAACACGATCGAGTCGAGCAGCGACCTCCAGATCGAGGTGCTCGTCCAGAACTCCGGCGACAGCCAGGAGACGCAGGTCGAGGTCACGCTCACGATCCAGCAGGATCCGCAGATCCAGAAGAAGCAGGTGATCGACGTCATCAACCCGGGCGAGACGAAGACGGTCATCTTCCGCAACTTCGGCGAGCTCTCCTTCGCCACGAGCACGATCCTCAAGGTCGCGGTCGATCCGGTTCAGGGCGAGCAGAACACGGACAACAACACCGCCCAGTACCCGGTCATCTTCACGTTCGCCTAGCGCCGGCGCTAGGCTAGGGCTCCATGTCGGACCTCTCCGACGCGGCTCCCTGGATCGCCATCGGCGCCGCAGCGGCGGCGGTTGCCGCACTCCTTCTCTCGCTCGCCTTCTACCTGAAGCTGCGCGCGGTCCGGAAGGCGCAGCAGGTGCTGCTGGGATCCAACCGGGACGACCTCGTCAACTTCGCGGTCTCGCTCCAGACGCGCATCGACGACCTCCACCGGGTCGTGGACGAGGTCGCCGCCGCGCTCGCGCGCATCGACCGTCGCGTGGACGGCTGCCTCTCCCACACGGCGCTCGTGCGCTACAACGCTTACGAGGACGCCGGGGGCCACCAGTCGGCCTCGCTCGCCTTCCTCGACGGGGGGCGCTCCGGGGTCGTCATGAGCGCCATCCAGGGACGGGACTACGCGAGGATCTACGTGAAGCAGCTCGACCGCGGGAAGGCGCCCGTCGCTCTCTCCCCCGAGGAGCAGGAAGCGGTCGACCGGGCGATGGCGCAGTCGGGATGACGTACCGCAAGGCCGAGATCCGCCCGTATCAGGCCGCCGACGAGCCGCTCCTCTTCGGGCTCGCGAGCCTCGACCGCGGCGCCGACCGGCGCACGCTCGCCGTGCTCGAGCGGGAGACCGTGTTCGTGGCCGATCTCGAAGGCGCCCCGGCGGGCTACGTCGCGCTCGACCGGGCCGGCGACGCGGTCCGCGTCGACCAGCTGTTCGTGAGCCCCGAGCACGAGGGCGAGGGCATCGGCCGGCAGCTCCTCGAGTACGCCGAGGGCTTCGCCATCTCTGAGCGGGCCCTCTCGCTCCAGGTCGTCGTCGCGAGCGACGACCGCCGGGCCTCGACGTTCTATCGCGGCCGCGGCTTCGTCGAGGCCGGGCCGGACCTGCTCGAGCTCGTGCTTCCGCGGCCATAGGATCGCTCGGCTCATCTACGATTTGCAGCGATGCAGCAGGTTCTCGTGCTGAACGCGAGCTTCGAGCCCCTCAACGTCTGCACGGTCCGGCGGGCGCACGTGCTCGTCTTCAAGGGGAAGGCGGAGATGGTCGAGGAGCTGCGCCAGCCGCTGCGCTCGGCCTCGGACACGTTCCCCTGGCCTCACGTCATTCGCCTGCTCCACTACGTGCGCGTCCCACGGGCTGTGAAGCGGAAGATCTCGCGGCGCGCGCTCTTCGCCCGCGACGGGCACAAGTGCGTCTACTGCGGGTCGTCGGGCCGGCTCACGCTCGACCACGTCGTTCCCCGCTCGCGCGGCGGCGACTCGGTGTGGGAGAACGTCGTCACCTCGTGCGCGCCGTGCAACCTCCGCAAGGGCAACCGTCTGCCGGAAGAGATCGAGATGCGCATGCACATCACGCCGCGCGCGCCCACACCGGCGCTCTTCGTCACCCTCTCGGCGTCGCGGATCCCCGACCGCTGGCAGCCGTACCTCGCGGCGTACGCCTAGGCGAATAAGGCGGAAGGGGCGAGCCGGAGCCCGCCCCGTTCCGGTCGATCAGGCGTCGTAGTAGAGCGAGAACTCGGCCGGGTGCGGCCTCAGCGCGACGACGTCGACCTCGTTCTCGCGCTTGTAGTCGATCCAGGCGCGGAGCACCTCCTCGCCGAACACGCCCCCGCGGAGCAGGAACTCCTGGTCGCGCTCCAGCGCATCGAGCGCCTCGCTCAGCGACCCGGGCACCTGCGCGATGCCGCCGCGCTGCTCCTCGAAGAGGTCGAAGTCCGCCGGCTCGCCGGGGTCGAGCCCCTTCTCGATGCCGTCGATGCCGGCCATGAGCATCGCCGCGAACGCGAGGTAGGGGTTCGCGGTCGCGTCGGGGCAGCGGAACTCGATCCGCTTGGCCGAGGCCGAGTCGGAGTACATGGGGATGCGGATCGCCGCCGAGCGGTTCCGCTGCGAATAGACGAGGTTGACCGGCGCCTCGTAGCCGGGCACGAGCCGGCGGTACGAGTTCGTGGTCGGCGCGCAGAAGGCGAGCAGGGCGGGCGCGTGCATGAGCAGTCCGCCCACGTACGCGCGGGCGAGCTGGGACAGGCCCGCGTAGCCGGACTTGTCGGAGAAGAGCGGCGTGCCCTCCTTCCAGAGGGACTGGTGCGTGTGCATCCCCGAGCCGTTGTCGCCGAAGATCGGCTTCGGCATGAACGTCGCGCTCTTTCCGGCCAGCCGGGCGACGTTGCGGACGACGTACTTGTAGGTCATGACCTGGTCGGCCATGCGCGTGAGGCTCTGGTAGCGAAGGTCGACCTCGCACTGGCCCGCGGAGGCCACCTCGTGGTGGTGGAACTCGCACGGGATCCCGAGGCGCTCGAGCGTGAGGACGATCTGCGTGCGCAGGTCGTGCAGCGTGTCGTGCGGCGCCGGTGGGAAGTAGCCGCCCTTCTCGCGCACGGTGTAGCCCAGGCCCGCGGTCCCCGCGTTCCAGTGGCCCTCGGCCGAGTCGACGCTGTAGTGCGACCTGTGCGGAGCGAGCTCGTAGGAGACCTCGTCGAAGACGAAGAACTCGCACTCCGGGCCGATGTTCGCCGTGTCGGCGATCCCGGTCTCGCGGAGGTGCTCCTCGGCGCGCCGCGCAATGCGGCGCGGGTCGCGGCCGTACGGCTCGCCCGTGGTCGGATCCGCGATCTCGCACAAGAGCGAGAGCGTGGGGGCCTCGGTGAACGGGTCGAGCACCGCGCTCGCCGGGTCGGGCATGAGCAGGAGGTCGCTCTCGTCGATCCCCTGCCAGCCGCGGATCGACGAGCCGTCGAAGCCAAGCCCCTCGGTGAACGCCGACGTCCCGAACGCGCTCACGGGCAGCGTCATGTGCTGCCACGCGCCGAAGAGGTCCGTGAACTTCAGGTCGACCATCTGGGCCTTCTGCTCGAACGCCCAGGCGACCGCCTCCTCCGCCTCCGGCTGCGCGCCGTTCGCGAGGTACGCCTTCGTCTCGATCTCCTGCATGTGCCGCCTCCTTCGGTCCACGAAAAAAGCCCCAGCGGTCGAATCGACCTCTGAGGCTCCGTCGCCTTCTGCGCGGCGCCGCCGTCGGCGCCTCGCACCCTCACGATAGCGCGAACCCTGGACGGATCTCAAGGCCGTGGGTATCCTCGGCGACGGTATGCGGTTCAACAGAGTCTGAGACACCAGGTGTCGCGGCCCCCCTCGCCGGGGCGCCGACCTTCCACCCTGCGTTCGACTCGACTCTCAAGGAGCTTCCCGCATGACCGCCGTACACGTTTCCGACCTTCGTAAGGACTTCCTCCGCCGCGACGGGCGCCGCCTGAAGCGCGAGCGCGTGCCCGCGTTGCGCGACGTCTCGTTCACGGTCGAGCGCGGCGAGTGCGTTGCAATCCTCGGCCAGAACGGGTCGGGGAAGTCGACGCTCGTCCGCCTCCTCTCGACGCTCCTGCTCGCCGACGGCGGCACGGCGAGCGTCTTCGGCCACGAGATCTCCAACGACCCCCGCGGCGTGCGCAGGCTCGTCAACCGCGTCTCGGTCGAGGCCTCGTTCTTCAAGAAGATGTCCTCGGCCGAGAACCTCGCTTACTCGGCCCGCTTCTACGGGATGACGCCCGGCCAGACCGGGCCGCTGATTCCCGAGATCCTCGAGCGCGTCGGGTTCCCGGCCGAGCGTCGCGGCGAGCCGATGGAGAACCTCTCGCGCGGGATGCAGCAGAAGGTTGCGCTCGCGCGCGCCCTGCTCACGTCGCCCGTCCTGCTTCTCCTGGACGAGCCGACGACCGGCCTCGACCCGCGCTCGCGGCTCGAGGTGCGGGAGTTCATCCGCGAGATGCGCGCGACGCACGACGCCACCGTGCTCATCTGCACGCACGACCTCGACGAGGCCGAGGCGCTTGCCGACCGCGTCGGGATCCTCGACCGGGGCCGGCTCGTGTGCCTCGCTCCGGCCGACGAGCTGAAGGAGCGCTACGGCGCCTCGACGCTCGAGGAGGTCTTCTTCGCGGCAACGGGGAAGGCGCTCGCGGACGAGGAGGTGGCCGACGAATGAGAGCCACGGCTCACGTTCTCCGCGGCGAGCTCGTCGGCCTCGTCGGCGTCGTCGAGCGAAACACGTACCTGATCCGCCGCTACGTCTGGTGGGAGGTCGCGTTCTTCCTCTGGACGGTCGCGAACACGCTCACGATCGTCTTCATCGCCGAGGGCATCGAGGCCTCGGGCGGGCGGATCGACGTCGAGCGGACGACCGCCGTCCTCCTGATCGGCGCCGTCATCTGGGCGTACCTGGGGATGATCTTCGAGATCCTCACCGAGACCGTCGCCTGGGAGCGCTGGGAGGGGACGATCGAGTACACGTTCATGGCCCCGCTCTCGCGGCCGGTCCACCTGACGGGCATGGGCCTCTTCGCCATCGCCTACGGGCTCGTCCAGTCCGTGTTGCTCTTTACGGTGGTCGCGTTCTTCTTCGACCTCTCGCTCCCGAACGCGAACTTCGCGGCCGCGCTCGTCGTCCTCGCCGTCGCGTCGATCTCGTTCGTCGGGATCGGGATGATGACCTCGGTCCTGCCGCTCATCTCACCGGAGAAGGGGACACAGCTCGGGTTCATCGCGCAGGGGATCCTGCTCGTCGTCTCGGGCGTCTACTACCCGGTGAGCGTCCTGCCCGAGTGGATGCAGTGGATCGCGACGATCTCCCCGGCGACGTACGCCCTGGAGGGGGTCCGCGACGCCATCCTCGAGGGCGACGGCCTCGGTGCGCTCACCGACGAAATCTGGCCGCTGCTCGTGATCGGGGCGGTCTCGATCCCGCTCGGGCTCGCCGTGTTCGGCCGGGGCGAGCGGTACGCGAAGCGCCATGGGAAGCTGAAGCGCTCGGGGTAGACGCCGCGTGGCCCTCGTGTATGCTCCGACGGTCATTCGAGGCGACGAGGCCTCGGGCGGTCGTCCGCCCGGGGCTGTTTTCGTTTAAGGAGGTTCCAGGTGGCCCAGGTCGAGACGAGCGGAAGGGCGACGAGCTCGCCCGAGGAGCGGAAGCGGGTGCTTGACGAGGTACGCGACAACGACGTCAAGTACGTCCACCTCTGGTTCACGGACATCGAGGGGCACCTGAAGAGCTTCTCGATCACGTTGGCCGAGCTCGAGGGCGCGCTCGACGACGGCATGGGCTTCGACGGCTCCTCCATCACCGGCTTCAACGCGATCGAGGAGTCGGACATGGTCGCGATCCCCGATCCGCGCACGTTCCAGCTCATGCCCAACGGCGGCACGGCGATCGGCCGCATGATCTGCGACGTCGTCACACCGGACGGAGAGCCGTATGAGGGCGACCCGCGCAACGTCCTGCGCCGCGCGCTCGAGCGCATGGAGAGCCTCGGCTTCGACACGTTCAACGTCGGCCCCGAGCTCGAGTACTTCCTCTTCAAGGACGACCAGGGCACGGAGACCCTCGACGAGGGCGGGTACTTCGCCATGACGGCGCTCGACGCCGCCTGGGAGCTCCGCAACGAGACGATCGAGGCGCTCGAGGCCATGGGCATCCCGATCGAGTACGTGCACCACGAGGTCGGGCCCTCGCAGCACGAGATCGACATGCGCTTCGCCCCCGCGCTCGAGATGGCCGACCACACGATGACCTACCGCCTCGTGGTCAAGGAGGTCGCGAAGAAGGCCGGCTTCCACGCCACCTTCATGCCGAAGCCGCTCTTCGGCGAGAACGGCTCGGGCATGCACACGCACCAGTCGCTCTTCTCCGAGGGCAAGAACGCGTTCTTCGACGGCGATGACGAGTGGCACCTCTCCGAGGCGGGCAAGGCGTTCATCGCCGGCCAGCTCCGCCACGCACGCGAGATCTCGGCGGTCTTCGCTCAGTGGGTGAACTCGTACAAGCGGCTCGTGCCCGGCTACGAGGCGCCGGTGTACGCAGCCTGGTCGCAGCGCAACCGCTCCGCGCTGATCCGCATCCCGCTCTACAAGCCCGGGAACGAGCAGGCGACCCGTGCCGAGATCCGGTGCCCCGATCCGGCTTGCAACCCGTACCTCACCTTCGCGTGCCTCCTGCACGCCGGCCTCGAGGGAATCGAGAAAGGCTACGAGCTTCCGCCCCCGATGGAGAGCAACCTCTACAAGCTCACGCCCGAAGAGCGGAAGGAGCGCGGCATCGTGGCGCTGCCGGAGACCCTCGGCGAGGCGATCGACGAGCTCGCGGGCTCCGACCTCGTCCGGCGGGCGCTCGGCGACCACATCTTCGACGCCTACGTGAAGCTCAAGAGGCAGGAGTGGGACGAGTACCGGGTGCAGCTGACGCCCTGGGAGCTCGAGAAGTACCTCTCGGTCTTGTAACTCGTTGTCACGAGGCGTAATATGGACAGCGGTGTCGCCGCTTCTCCTAGAAGCGGGGGACTGACTGACGGCCGACTGCGAGCTGCTTCTCTGAGCAGCTCGTGGTCGTTAAGGAGTCAGATCGCGGCGCCTACGCCTGCGCGACGGCGCTCTCGACCGCGGCGAGCAGCGCGCGCTCGAGCTCGACGAGCGCGAACGGCTTCATGAGGTAGGCCAGCGGCTGGAGGCGCTCGGCTCCCGGCGAATCGGGATAGATGCTGGCGCAGATGATCGGAAGCTCTCTGCGGCGGAGCCTCAGTGCACGCGCCGTCGACAGAGCCGAGGGGTCAGCCGGCTCGATCACAAGGACGTCGACGTCTGCGTCCACGAGGGCTCCGCCGCTGCGCGCGTCAGCGTAGACAGGCTCGAAGCCGAGGCGGGTGACGACGTGGCCGAGCAGCGCTCGGACCTCGCCGTGGGGCTCACAGATCATGACTTTCACACACTCACCATCGGATGCTTTCGGCGGGATTGCGCCGGGAGGCGGTATGGAAGCGGTATGAGGGTTGCTCTAAACTCGCTTGGCCCCACGCCGTGGTGTTGCTTCCATGATTTGGGAATGGATGCGCCGGACGGATCAGACCAGGTAGGTCGGTCGGTGGCTCGCATCCTCGTTGCCGAGCCGGATCCCGACGCGCTGGCGCTCATCCAGCATGCGATCGCGGCCGCGGGTCACGAAACCGTCCTCTACCGCCCCGGCTCCGAGCTCCCCGAGGTCGACGTGATGGTCTTCGAGCCGGGCATGGGGCAGCGCGTGGTCGCGCTCGCGAAGGTGCTCGCCACGGCGTCCCCTCCGGTGGCCGTCGTGGTCGTGAGCATCCAGCCGCCCGAGCTCGCGGTGCACGAGCTTCGCCCGGTGGCGTACGTGCTCAAGCCCTTCTCGCTCGACGAGCTGCGGGCGGCCGTGGAGAAGGCCGTGCGCGTTCGAGGCGAGCGACCGTAGCGGTCTGCAACTAGAGTCAGGGGAAGGGGTCCCCGCCGCTGCCTGGAAAGAAGCCCGCATGACACGCGCGCACGTTCTCGTCGTCGACGACGACGCGGATATTCGCGGTCTCGTGCGCGAGCTGCTCGAGCGACAGGGCTACCAGGTCACGGAGGCGTCGAACGGGAAGGACGCTTTGCGGGCCTTCTACGCGACGCCGCCGGACGCCGTGCTCCTCGACGTGTCGATGCCGGAGCTCGACGGGTGGCAGACGCTCGAGCGCATCCGCGATCTCTCGGACGTCCCGGTGGCCATGCTCACCGCCCGCGCGGCCGAGCTGGAGAAGGTGCGCGGCCTCAAGGCCGGCGCCGACGACTACGTGACGAAGCCCTTCGGCCGTCAGGAGCTCCTTGCCCGGATCGAGGCGATGCTCCGGCGCTCCGGCGGCCGCTCCGAGAAGCAGGAGACGTACGCGGACGCCCTCCTCGCCGTCGACTTTGCGCAGCGCAGCGTCGCCGTGAACGGCGCCGAGGTCGCTCTCACCCCGCTCGAGTTCCGCCTGCTGGCGGCGTTCGTCCGGCACCCCGGCCAGCTCCTGTCTCACGACCAGGTGCTCGAGCTCGTCTGGGGCGACTCCTTCGGGGCCTCGCGCGACCAGGTGAAGCTCTACGTGGGCTACCTGCGCCGCAAGCTCGAGGGCGCGGGCGCCGACGGGAACGTGATCGAGACGGTCCGCGGTTTCGGCTACCGCTACAAGCCCAGCGCTGCCTGAACGCGCTCGCCGAGCGCCTGCGGGCTGAACGGCTTCGTGACGTAGTCGTCCGCCCCGGCCTCGAAGCCGCGCTCGAGATCGGGCTCCTGGACGCGCGCGGTGAGGAGGATGATCGGGATCGTGGTCGTCGGGCCGTGCTCGCGGAGCTTGCGCGTCACCTCGTAGCCGTCCAGGCGCGGCATCATCACGTCCAGCACGGCGAGGTCGGGCGTGCGGGCCATGGCGAGGTCGAGCGCCGTCTCGCCGTCGGGCGCCGAGAGCACCTCGTATCCGTCCCGCTCGAGCCGGAAGCGCACGAGCGCGAGGATGTCCGGATCGTCGTCGGCGACGAGCACGAGGGGGCGAAGGTCGTTCACGACGCCACCTTCGTCGTCTCGGGAATCTCTGCGGGGCTGTGCAGCGGCAAGGTGACCTGGAAGGTCGTGCCCTCGCCCTCCTCGCTCGTAACCGAGATGCGGCCCGCATGGGCCTCGACGATCGCCTTCGAGATCGCGAGCCCGAGCCCGGTGCCCTGGATGGCCTGCTCCGTGGCCGTCGACGTGCGGAAGAAGCGCTGGAAGAGGAACTCCTGCTCGCCGGCCGGGATGCCCATGCCGCTGTCGCGAACCTCGAGGACGGCGCGCTGCTTGAGCGCGCGGACGCGCACGTCGACCCGGCCGCCCTCCGGCGTGAACTTGATTGCGTTGGAGACGAGGTTGTCGAGCAGCTGGGAGATCCGCGCCCGGTCGCCCGCGATCAGCGGGACGGGGCCGGTGGCGAGCGTCAGCGTGATGTTCTTCGCCTCGGCCTGAGGGCGGGCGGTCTCGACGCTCTCCGAGGCGACGTTGCCGAGGTCGAGGGCGCCGATGTCGAGCACGAGCTTGCCGGCCTCCACCTGCGCGAGGAAGAGCAGGTCGCCGACGAGGTGGAGGAGCCGGTGCGCGTTGCGCTCGACGACGCCGAGGAACTGCCGCTGGTCGCCCGTGAGCTTGCCGGCCTCGCCGTCGAGGAGAAGCTCCGTGTACCCGCGGATGGAGGTCAGCGGGGTGCGCAGCTCGTGCGAGACGAGTGCGATGAACTCGTCCTTCAGGCGGTCGAGCTCGCGGAGCCGCTCGTTCTGGGCGGCCAGGTCGTGCTGGGCGGCCTCGGCAAAGGCGCGGGCCTCCTGCTCCACGGCGAGCAGGCGCTCGCGGTCGCGCTCGGCCTGGATCCTGTGCGTGACGTCGCGGTCGGTGCCCTGCCAGCCCACGACCTCGCCGTCGGGGCCGAGCACGGGGATGGCGTTGCTCTCCAGATGGCGGATGCTGCCGTCGGCGTGCCGCCAGCGCATGACGAGCCCTGACCAGCCGACCGTGTCGTCGGTCCGCTCCGCGATCGCCTCGACGATCTGCTCGCGGTCCTCCTCGACCACGAAGTCGAGCCAGTTGCGGCCGATGAGCTCCTCCGGCTTGATGCCGAGGATCCGCTCGACGGCCGGGTTCGAGTAGGTGTGGGTGTTGTCCGCGTCGCTCGCCCACACCCACTCCTCGGTCGTCTCGACGAAGGCGCGGAACTTCGCTTCGCTCTCGCGAATCGCGGCCTCCGCGCGCTTGCGCTCGGTGACGTCCTGGCCGATCGCCGAGATGCCAACGGTCTTCCCGGACGAGTCCCGGATGGGGGAGTACGTGAACGCGACGTGGACTTCGCCGCCGTCTTCGCGGTGGCGGACGGTCTCGAGCTGGACGACGCGGTCCTGGTGGACGACCTGGTCGACGATCTCGAGCGCCTCCGCCTGCTGGTCCTCTGGCATGAGCAGCGTGATCGGCTTCCCGATCACCTCCTCGGCCGTGTAGCCGAACATCCGCTCGGCTCCCTGGTTCCAGCTCGTGTACGTCAGGTCGAGCGAGCCGCTCATGATCGCGTCTGTGGACGACTCGATGATGGCTGCCAGGCGCGCGCGGGTTTCCTCGGCGGCGCGGCGCTCCGTGATGTCGAGGATGAAGCCCTGCACCCAGAGCGGCGTGCCCTCGTCGTCGCGGACGAGGATCGTCTCGTCGAGCACCCACACGGTGCGCCCGTCGGCGGTGATGTAGCGGTACTCGGAGCGCAGCGGGTCGCCCGACTCGCGCAGACGCTCGGCGTCGGCTAGGACTCGCTGGAGATCGTCCGGGTGCACGGCCTCGGACAGGAGGTTGGGGTTCTTCACCCACTCCTCGGTCGGGTACCCGAGCAGCTCCTCGACCTGCGGGCTGACGTAGAGGTTTCCGACGGTCTTGTCGACCGGGCTGATGTACGTGACGAGCGGCAGGTGCTCCACGAGCGTCCGGTAGCGGAGCTCGGCCTCGCGCACCGCGGACTCTGCGCGGCGGCGCTCCGCCAGCTCCTCCTTGGCCGAGGTGTAGAGGCGCGCGCTCTCGAGCGCGAGGGAGGCCAGGTGGGCGAAGCGCGAGAGCAGGGCGATGTCGGCGGAATCGAAGCCGCGGCCGGGCTCGCCGTAGGCGATCCCGAGGACGCCGACGACCTCCGTCCTGGAGCGGAGGGGGACGCCCGCGACGCCGTGAATGGCCATGCCGTCGTAGACGGTCTTCCGCCCCTCCCATTCCTGGTAGTCCTCGACCGTGAGCGGCTCGCCCGTCTCCCACACCCGGCCGCCGAGCCCTTCGCCCTTCTTGAGCCGATGGCCCACGTTGCCCGCGAAGACTCCCGTGCCGAAGGCAACCCGGAGCTCGTCGCCGTCACGCAGGTAGACGTACGTGTCGGGGGTGCCGACGAGCTCGCCCGCCTGGCCCGCGATCCGCCCGAGGAGCTTCTCGGCGTCGAGCTCGTCGATGAGCGCGAGCGCCGTCTCGTGCAGCGCCGTCAGCTCGGCGTTGCTGCGCTCGATCTCGTGCCGCGTGGTCACCTGCGGCGTCACGTCGACCATGAACCCCTGCGCGTGGATCGGCCGGCCGGATTCGTCCTTGGCGATCGTTACCTCGTCGTGGATCCAGACCTCGCGCTTGTCCTTGCCGATGATGCGGTACTTCGTCGCGTAGGACTCGCCGGTTCCGGCGGCGCGGCGCCGCTCCTCGAGTGTGCGCTCGCGGTCGTCGGGGTGGAGCATCTTGACTAGGAAGGCCGGGTCGCTCATGCACTCGAGCGCGGTGTAGCCGGTCAGCTCCTCGATCTGTGGGCTCATGTAGATGAACGAGCTTGTCTCGTCGAGGTGGGTGATGTACATGACGAGCGGCAGCTGCTCGACCAGGCTGCGGTAGTTGCGCTCGGCCTGGGTGAGGCGGACCTCTGCCCGGCGCCGCTCGTCGAGGGCCTGCGACAGTGCCGCGGCGTGCTCCTCGAGCCTCCGGTGCCGGTTGTCGAGCGCCCGGGTGACCTGACGGAGGATGGGGAAGAGCGCCGCGTAGAGGAGGACGAGGGCGAGCGCCATCGCGATGGCGATCGGCGTGACCGTCTCGCGAACCTCGGCGGCGACCGGTTCGTAGGCGACGTACGCCTCGAAGACGCCCGTCGGCTCCTCGCTCTCGCCGAGGTAGACGGGGATGTACGACTCGACCGCCTTCACGTTCTCGCGGTTCCCGCCCTCGGCGTTCAGGGTCGTGACGTGCTGGTCCGACTCGCCGGCGAGCGCCTTCTCGAGCGACTCTCGGGAGTCGCTGCGGCCGCCGATGATCTCCGGGTCGGTCGAGTACGTGACCACGCCGTCGGCGTTGACGAGCTTGAAGCGCAGGAGCGTCCCGACGAGCTCCGGGTCGAAGGCGGCATCGAGCTCCTGGCGGCGCTCGGTCGTGACCGGGCCCGCGAAGTCCTGCGGGGTCAGGCTCGGGTCGACCCGCTCGGCGACCTCGCTCGTGCGAACTTCGACCTGATGCTGCGCGCGCTCCTCCGCTTCACGGCGGACGACCCAGAAGATGACGACCCAGGCAAGCGCCAGCGCGATCGCGCTGTAGACGGCAAAGCGCAGGACGAGACGCGGCGGTCTCCCCGACGTCGAGGCCGAGGGGGTCACGAAATCCTTATCGGTGCGGCCAAACCCTTGCTTGAATGTCCGGCGTGGACAGATCTGCGCGGCATTTGCGACTCCTCACGGAGACGATAGCGGCGGTCAACTCGACCCTCGACCTCGACGAGGTCTTCGAGCAGATCGCCCGCAAGGTCGCCGAGGCGCTCGAGACGGACGCCTGCTTCGTGTACCTCTACGACGAGCCGGCGGACGAGCTCGTCCTCCGCGCCTCGTTCGGCACCCGCGTGGAGGACATGACCCGTGTGCCGAAGATGCGCCCCGGCGAGGGGATCACGGGCACGGCCGCCGAAGAGCGGGCGCCGGTCATGATCGCACGCGAGGCGCACCTCGACCCGCGGTTCAAGCGCTTTCCGAACCTGCGCGAGGAGCACTACCAGTCGATCCTCGCCGTGCCCATCCTCGCGCGCGAGCGGCTCGAAGGCGCGCTCAACGTGCGCACGGAGACTCCGCGCGAGTTCAGCCGCGAGGAGATCGACCTGCTGATGGCCATCGCGGGTCAGGTCGCGCAGGCGATCGAGAACGCGAAGCTCTACGACCACGCGCAGCGGCGGGTTGCCGAGCTCGAGGCTCTGGCGGCGATCTCGGAGGCGGTGTCCGAGTCGCTCTACCTCGAGGAATCGATGGAGGCGATCGTGAAGACGACCGTCGACGCCGTCGGCGCGACGGGCGCCGCGCTCGTTCTCCAGGACGGCACGATCGCGTGGCCCGAGGGCCGGCCGGGGGCGCACGCCGTGCGGATGCCGTTGCGCTGGAAGGGCCGCGACGTCGGCGAGCTCGTCTGCGACCGGGACACGCCCTTCACCGACGAGGAGCGCCGCCTGCTGGCGTCGATCGCGCACCACGCCGCGGTCGCGCTCGAGCACGGGCGCGCCGTCCTGCGCGGGGTGCTGGCCCAGGAGATCCACCACCGGGTCAAGAACAACCTCCAGACCGTTGCGTCGCTCCTGCGGCTCCAGGCCGCGAGCGGCGACGAGATCGACCCGCGCAAGGCGCTCGGCGACTCGGTCAACCGGATCCTCGCCATCGCGGCGGTGCACGAAGTGCTGACGGAGCAGCGCGACGACGACGTCGATCTCGGTGAGCTGGTCGAGCGCCTGCGGGCCATGCTCGTCCAGGGCCTCGGCGCCGGAAAGCAGGTCAGCTCGAGCGTCGAGCCGGTCTCGCTCCACGGCGGCCGCGCGACCGCGCTCGCACTCGTCTTCTGCGAGCTGCTCGGAAACGCGCTCGAGCACGGCGGGGACGAGGTGCGGGTCGAGCTGGGCCGCGCCAACGGCCGCGTCCTCCTGACCGTGTCCGACAACGGCGCCTGGGACGCGGCTGCCAGGGAGGGCACCGGCCTCTCGATCGTGCGCGCCCTCGTCACCGAGGAGCTCGACGGCGAGCTGTCGCTCGTCGCCGACCACGGCCTGCGCGCGGAGGTCGACTTCCCCGCGTCGTGACCGCGCGCCCCTCCTCGGCCGACCTCTGGGTTACCCGCGCGTGCGTGTGGGAGACCCACCTCCCCGTCCCTTGGCTCGAGCCTAGCGCCGAAAGACGCGTGGGTGGCGCGCCGCTTCGTGCCGGATGTGTGGCGGCGCCGTGAGGATCCTCGTCGCCGAGGATGAGACCATCATCCGCCTCGATCTGCGGGAGATCCTCGAGCGCGCCGGCTTCGAGGTCTGCGCCGAGGCTCGCGACGGCGAGGAGGCCGTCACGCTCGCCGAGCGCGAGCGGCCCGACCTCGCCATCCTCGACGTGAAGATGCCCCGGCTCGACGGCATCGAGGCCGCGCGGCGCATCCTGGCCGACCGGCCGATCCCCATTGTCATGCTCACTGCCTACGGCCAGCAGGAGCTCGTCTCGCGCGCCGTCGAGGCGGGCGTCTTCGGGTACCTCGTCAAGCCGTTCCGCGAAACCGACCTGCTCCCCGCCATTGCCGCGGCCACGGCGCGGCATGAGGAGCTCTCGGCGCTCCGTGAGGAGGCGGAGTCGCTCGCCGAGGCCCTCGCCACCCGCAAGATCGTCGAGCAGGCGAAGGGGCTCCTCATGGAGCGGGACGGCCTCTCCGAGCAGGACGCCTTCGCGCGGCTCCGGCGCGCGAGCCAGGTGTCCGGCAAGTCGATGCGTGTCGTCGCGGAGGCCCTCGTCGCCACCTTCGGCGACGCTCCTGACGAGGGCTAGGGCCAGCGGCTCGTCGCCGGCTCGAGGTCGAGCGGCCCGCCGTCGCGGCAGGCGTACGTCTTGTACTCGGGCGGGAGCACCGGCTGGACGCGACGGACGACGAACTCCGCGATCGCCCGTGCCTCGGCCGGCGTCGCGCCGAGCCGGATGGCCGTGTCCTCGTTGGACTGGAGCGCGTAGCACTGTGAGACCGACTCGTCCCGCTGGCCGGCGAGATGCCAGGCCTCGTGTGAGAGCACGTTGACCGCGACGGCGAGATCCTCGACGGGCTTCGGGCAGACGGCGCCGGAGGCGAGGCAGTCGAGACCCGGTGCGCCCCCGTTGAGGAGCGTGCGCAGCCGGGTGCACGTCCGGCTGGAGAGCTGCGCCTCGTCCGTCGGCGTGCCGTCGGGGTTGAAGACGACGGAGCCGTCGTGCGCCGCGACCTCGGTCAAGGTGGCGAGCGTGCCCGGGCAGGAAACGCTGACCTCGCGGCCCGCGATCACGCTCGCGATCTTCGCCAGGCGCTCCTCGTCGTGCTGTCTGTCGCGGTAGGGGCCGACGTAGAAGCCGAGCGCCGCGATCGCCGCGACGGCGACGAGGATGCGGGTCGCAGTCATCCCGGGGAGGTCGGCAGACCACCCTCTCCGCTTGAGACGCCAGGCTTCTAGGCCTGCGGTCCGGGGACTTCCTCGAGGAGGCGCTCCCAGCGCTCGAAGAGGCCGGTCAACTCCTCCCGTGCGCGGGCGTGGGCGTCGATCGTGTCGCCGTCGGACCAGTCGATCGCGAGCTTCTGCTCCAGCGCAGCGACCTCGCGCTCCTTCTCCTCGATCTCGGCCTCCAGGACGCCGAGCGGGTCGGGCCCCGAGCGCTTCGGCTTCTGCACCGGGCCCGCCCGGGCCTCCCTGCGCGGCGCCTCGGCGGTTGGCGCCTCGCGCTCCTCGCGCGCGCGGACGAGGTCGGCCCAGCCGCCGTCGTAGACCCGCACGGTGCCGTCCTCGATCGCCGCGGTCCGGTGTGCCACGGCGTCGATGAGCGCCCGGTCGTGCGACACGACGAGCACCGTCCCCGCAAAGCCCTCGAGCGCCGCCTCGAGCGTCTCGCGCGAGTCGAGATCGAGGTGGTTCGTCGGCTCGTCGAGCAGGAGGAGGTTGGCGCCCGAGGTGACGAGGATCGCCAGGCCGAGCCGCCTGCGCTCGCCGCCCGAGAGGTCGCGCACCTGCTTCATGTGCGCATCCCAGCCGGAGAAGAGGAAGCGGCCGAGGAGCGTTTGCGCCTGCGGGCGGTTGAGGCCGGTCATCCGCTGGACACAGTCGAGCACGCTCCCGCGTTCGTCCAGCTCGAGCCCGTGCTGCGAGAAGTAGCCGACCTCGACGCCGTGCCCGAGCTTGTAGGCGCCGGCAACCGCCTCCTCGATCAGCGTCGTCTTCCCGCTCCCGTTGGGGCCGACGAGCGCCACGTGGTCGCCGCGCTCGAGCGCGAGCGAGACGTCGCGCAGGAGCACGCGCCCGGGGACGGCCACCTCCTCGCCCTCGAGGACGAGCACGTCCCGGCCGCTGCGTTTCGGCTCGCCGAAGTCGAAGCCCAGGGAGCGCGTCCGGCGTGTGAGCAGCTCCGCCTCGGCCGACGCCTCGCTCCGCTCCTTCGTCAGGCGGCCGATCTGCGTCAGCTTCGCCTGGGCCTGCTTCGCTTTGTTCTTCTTGTAGCGGAACCGCGCCACGAAGCGCTCCAGCCGGGCGATGTCGACCGCGACCCGGTCGGCGGTCTTCTGCGCGTGCGCCGCGCGCTGGGCCTTCTCGAGCCGCCACACGTGCCATGGGCCGGGGAAGTAGGTCGCCCGGCCCGCCTCGAGCTCGAGCGTCGCGTTCGTGACCGCCTCGAGGAACCAGCGGTCGTGCGCCACGATCACGCAGGCGGCGTCGAGCGAGGCGAGCTCGCGCTCGAGCCACTCGAGGCTCGCGACGTCGAGGTGGTTCGTCGGCTCGTCGAGCAGGATGAGGTCGGGGTCGCCGGCGAGCGAGCGCGCGAGGGACGCGCGCGTGATCTCGCCGCCCGAGAACGTGGCCAGGCTACGGTCGAAATCCTCGTCGTGGAAGCCGAGCCCGCGTGCGACGGCGCCCATGTGGTCGCGCCAGGCGTAGCCGCCCGCGTGCTCGAGTCGCGCCTGCGCCCGCGCGTACGCATCGAGGGTGGCCTGGTCGGTCGAGCCCTCGGCCATGGCCGCCTCGAGGCGCGCGAGCTCCGCCTCGGTGGCGAGCAGGTCGGCGGCGCCCGAGAGCACATATTCGCGGAGCGTCAGGTCGCGCTCGAGCGGCGGTCGTTGGTCGTGCAGCGCCACCCGCGTCCCCTTCTGGAGGATGAGCTCTCCGCCCTCGATCGACGTCTCGCCGGTCAGCATCCGGAGCAGCGTCGTCTTGCCCGCGCCGTTGGGGCCGGCGAGCGCGAGCCGGTCTCTGCGCTCGAGCTTGAACGACACGCCGTCGAAGAGCGGGTCGCCCGCGAATTCCTTGCGGAGGTTGGATGCGATCACCACGGCCACATCCGTATGGTGGCACGGAGGTGTCAGGCTCCGGGACCGTGGGCAGGCACAGTTAGGATGGCCGGTATGAGCGACACCGAGCGCTGGAAGGAATTAGGTCAGCAGCTGAGGGTCGATTCCGTCCGCGCGGCCGCGGTCACGAAGTCGGGACATCCCACGTCCTCGATGTCGGCGGCCGACCTGATGGCGGTTCTGATCGACAAGTACCTCCGCTACGACTTCGACGAGCCCGAGAACCCCGCCAACGACCACCTGATCTTCTCGAAGGGTCACGCCTCGCCCCTCGTCTACTCGATCTACAAGGCGGCCGGCGCCATCTCGGACGAGGAGCTCCTCACTTTCCGCCAGTTCGGGAGCAGGCTCGAAGGGCATCCGGTCCCCGTGCTGCCCTGGGTGGACGTGGCGACGGGCTCGCTCGGCCAGGGGCTGCCGATCGCGGTCGGCGTCGCCCTCGCCGGGAAGCGCCTCGACCGCATCCCGTACCGCGTGTGGGCGCTCTGCGGCGACAGCGAAATGGCCGAGGGCTCGATGTGGGAGGCCTTCGAGCACGCGTCGTTCTCCGGGCTCGACAACCTGATCGCGATCATCGACGTCAATCGCCTCGGCCAGCGCGGCGAGACGATGCACGGCTGGGATCTCGACTCGTACGTGCGCCGGGTGGAGGCCTACGGCTGCCACGCGATTGCGATCGACGGCCACCACGTCGAGGCGATCGACAAGGCCTACGCGGAGGCGCTCGAGGTCGAGGGCCGCCCGACCGTGATCGTCGCCAAGACCCTCAAGGGGAAGGGCGTCAAGGCGGTCGAGAACAAGGAGGGCGCGCACGGCAAGGCGCTCGACGACCCCGAGGTCGCGATCGCGGAGCTCGGCGGCATCCGAGACCTGAAGGTCGACGTCGCCAAGCCCGAGCGCGCCGAGCCGCACGTCTTCCCGACGGGCGAGCTCGAGCTGCCGCGCTACGACGTCGGCGAGGAAGTCGCCACCCGCAAGGCCTACGGCGACGCGCTCGCGGCGCTGGGCGCCGCGGACGGCCGCGTCGTCGCCCTCGACGGCGAGGTCTCGAACTCGACCTACGCCGAGATCTTCGCCGCCGCCCACCCCGAGCGCTTCTTCGAGATGTACATCGCCGAGCAGCAGCTCGTCGCCGCCTCGGTCGGCATGCAGGTGCGCGGCTGGAAGCCGTTCGCCTCCTCGTTCGCGGCGTTCTTCACGCGTGCGTACGACTTCATCCGCATGGCCGCCGTCAGCCGGGCCACGATCGCGATCAGCGGGTCGCACGCCGGCGTCTCCATCGGTGAGGACGGCCCCTCTCAGATGGCGCTCGAGGACCTGGCGATGATGCGCGCGGTCGGCGGCAGCACCGTGCTCTACCCCTGCGACGCCAACCAGACGGCGAAGCTCGTCGCGACGATGGCGGAGAGCGAGGGCATCAGCTACATGCGCACGACCCGCGGGGCGACGGCCGTCATCTACGAGGCGGACGAGGACTTCCCCGTGGGCGGCAGCCGGGTCGTCCGGGCCACCGACGAGGACGACCTCACGATCGTCGCGGCGGGCATCACCCTGCACGAGGCGCTCTCGGCGGCGCAGACGCTCGCGGACGAGGGGATCTCGGCCCGGGTGATCGACTGCTACTCGTTGAAGCCGATCGACGCCGCCGGCCTCGCGGCCGCGGCCGAGGCGACCGGCGCGGTCCTCACGGTCGAGGACCACTGGCCGGAAGGCGGTCTCGGCGAGGCCGTCCTGTCGGCGCTCGCGGGCCTCGACGAGCGCCCCAAGGTCGACATGCTCGCAGTCTCGGGGATGCCCGGCTCCGGCAAGCCTGCAGAGCTCCTGGCCGCCGCCGGCATCGACGCCGAGCACATCGCGGACGCGGCCCGGAAGCTGGTCCGCGCCGCCGCGCTACGGTAAGGGTGGAAATCCCGCCGACCGGGAAGGACGGCACCACGATGACACAGTCCCGATTGCATCAGCTTTCGGCGCTCGGACAGAGCGTCTGGATCGACACGCTGTCGCGCGACATGCTCCGCACCGGTGAGCTGGCGCGGCTCATGGAGGAGGACGCCGTCGTCGGCGTCACCTCGAACCCGACCATCTTCCAGAAGGCGCTCGCCGAGGGCGACGCGTACGACGAGCAGCTGCGCCAGGAGCTTCAGGAAGAGCGCGACCCGAAGGAGCTTTTCATCCGCCTCGCTGCGAGCGACGTTGCCGAGGCGTGCGACCTGCTGCGCCCGGTCTGGGACGGCGGCGGTGGCAAGGACGGCTATGTCTCGATGGAGGTCGACCCGACGCTGGCTTTCGACACCGAGGGGACGATCGCCCAGGCCCAGCGCTTCCACGACCTGATCGACCGGCCGAACCTGTTCGTCAAGATCCCGGCCACCGAGCCGGGCCTGCCCGCGATCGAGGAGATGATCGCCCGCGGCCGCCCGATCAACGTGACGCTGATCTTCTCGCTCGAGCGCTACGCGGAGGTGGCCGAGGCCTACATCCGCGGGCTCGAGCGCCTGGTGGAATCCGGCGGGAACCCGGCGAAGGTTGCCTCCGTGGCGAGCTTCTTCGTCTCCCGCGTGGACACGGAGGCCGACCGCCGTCTCGAAGAGACCGGTGGGCCCGAGGAGCTGAAGGGGAAGCTGGCCATCGCCAACGCCAAGCTCGCCTACCAGCGCTACGAGGAGATCTTCTCCGGCGAGCGCTGGCAGGCTCTCGCCAACGCGGGCGCGACCACGCAGCGTCCGCTCTGGGCCTCGACCTCGACCAAGAACCCGGCCTACCGCGACGTCATGTACGTCGAGGAGCTGATCGGCCCCGAGACAGTGAACACGATGCCGCTGGAGACCGTCGGCGCCTTCCAGGACCACGGCAACGTCGCGCTCACGCTCGAGCAGGGCATCGACGAGGCGAAGCGCGTCTTCGAGGAGCTGAAGGCCGCCGGCATCGACTACGACGACGTGACCGCCACCCTCGAGCGCGAGGGCGTCGAGAAGTTCTCCGACTCGTTCGACGAGCTCCTCGCGGGCATCCGAGCCAAGTCCGGCGAGCTGATCCCGGCCTAGACGTGTCGCCCGCCGAGGCCGCCGAGCTCGTCGAGCGGATCTGGGCGCGGGACGCGTCGGTCTGGACCGGACGCGACGAGGCCCGCTGGCTGGGTTGGCTCGACGAGCCGTCGCGCTACCCGCGCGACCAGATGCAGGAGGAGCTGGCGAAGCTCCGCGAGCTCGACGTCTCGAGCTGCGTGCTCCTGGGCATGGGGGGCTCCAGCCTCGCGCCGGAGGTCATGCGGCGCTCGCTGGGCACGGACTCGTTCCACGTCCTCGACAGCACGCACCCGGCTGCCGTGCGGGCGCTCGAGAAGCGCGTCGACCCCGACGATACGCTGTTCGTCGTCTCGTCCAAGTCCGGGACGACGCTCGAGACGCGGTGCCACCTGGACTACTTCTGGCGGAAGGGGCGCAGCTTCGCAGCCGTCACGGATCCCGGCTCCGAGCTCGAGGCTCTCGGGCGCGAGCGTGGCTTCTCGGCGGTGATCTGGGGTGAGCCGACGATCGGCGGGCGCTACTCGGCGCTCTCGCCCTTCGGGCTCGTCCCCGGCGCGCTCATGGGCCTCGATCTGGAGCAGCTCATGGAGGGGGCGACCGAGATGCAGGAGGCGTGCCGCACGGAGCGGAACCCGGGCCTCGAGCTCGGTCTTGCGCTCGGGCACGCGTGGCTCGAGGGCCGCGACAAGGTGGTCGTACCGGAGGCGAACGGCTTCGGGCTCTGGCTGGAGCAGCTGCTCGCCGAGTCGACGGGCAAGGAGGGCAAGGGGCTCGTCCCGGCGCCGGGCGAGTCGCCCGAGGGTGCCGACCGCCAGCAGCGCGAGGTGCGGATGGACAGCGTGCGCGACCTGGGCGCCGACTTCTACCGCTGGGAGTTCGCGACCGCGGTCGCGGGGACGATCCTGGAGATCAACCCGTTCGACCAGCCGAACGTGCAGGAAGCCAAGGACCGCACGCTCGAGGTCCTGTCCGGCCAGGGCCGCGGGCCCGACCCCGGGACGCGTTCGGAGGGGACGGGCGCGCTCGAGGAGCTGCTCTCCGGGGCCCAGCCGGGCGACTACATCGCCGTCCTGGCGTTCATCGACCCGGCGCGCGAGGCCGAGCTGAAGCCGCTCGTCGAGCGCGCCCGCGCGACCGGCTGCGTCGTCACCTCCGGCCTCGGGCCGCGCTACCTGCACTCCACCGGCCAGCTGCACAAGGGCGGCCCGCCGACGGGGCGGTTCGTCCAGGTCGTGGACGAGCCGGCGGAGGAGCTGTCGATCCCCGACCGGCCCTTCGGCTTCCGCACGCTCATCGCCGCCCAGGCCGAGGGGGACCTGGCCGCGCTGGCAGAGCGCGGACGGCCTATCGTTCGCGTGACACTCGACGACGTGGAGGCCCTATGAAGCTCGGAATGGTCGGTCTCGGCCGCATGGGGGGCAACATGGTCGAGCGCCTGCGCCAAGGCGGGCACGTGCTCGAGACGTACGCGCTCGACGCGCCCGAGCGGACCGCCGACTCCCTCGACGACCTCGTCTCCAGGCTCGAGGCGCCGCGGGTCGTCTGGCTGATGATCCCCGCGGGGGAGCCGACAGAGACGTCGTTCCAGACTCTTCTCACACTGCTCGAAGAGGGCGACGTCGTCGTCGACGGCGGCAACTCGAACTTCCGCGACTCCATGCGCCGGGCCGAGGAGGCGATGGCCAAGGGCGTCAGCTTCGTGGACGCCGGGGTCTCGGGCGGGATCTGGGGCCTCGCGGAGGGCTACTGCATCATGGCCGGCGGCACGGAGGCGGCGTTCAAGACGGTCGAGCCGGCGATCGCCACGCTCGCCCCGGAGAGCGGCTACGCGCACGTCGGGCCTCCGGGCGCGGGCCACTTCGTGAAGATGGTTCACAACGGGATCGAGTACGGCCTCATGCAGGCGTACGCCGAGGGCTTCGACCTCCTCCAGGGCATTCCCGACTTCGAGCTCGACCTCCAGCAGGTCGCCGCGCTCTGGCAGCACGGGTCCGTCGTGCGCAGCTGGCTGCTCGAGCTCCTCGACAGCGCGCTCCAGGAGGACCCGCATCTCGAGGGCATCCGCGGGTACGTCCAGGACTCCGGCGAGGGGCGGTGGACGATCAACGAGGCCGTGGATGCGGCCGTGCCGGTCCCAGTGCTCGCGCTCTCGCTCTTCGCGCGCTTCTCGTCCCGCGAGGATGAGTCCTTCGCGGCCAAGGTGAACGCGGCCCTCCGCCATCAGTTCGGCGGGCACGCGGTCGAGGCCGCGAAGGCGAAGGCGGCCGAGTGACCGAGCTCGCCGAGAACCCGCTCCTCGAAGGCCTCCGCATGCGGCGGCCGCCGGAGCCGTGTGCGATGACGATCTTCGGCGCCAGCGGCGACCTCACGCAGCGCAAGATCATGCCCGCCCTCTACGCGCTCGCCTTCCGCCACCTGCTGCCCGAGAGCTTCGGCGTCGTCGGCGTGTCCCGGACCGAGATGACGGACGAGGAGTTCCGGGAGCGCATGCGCCAGGCCGTGATCGACCACGCGCGCGACGAGTTCAGCACCGAGATCTGGGAGACGCTCGCCGGCGGGATGCACTACGTCGCGGCGAACTTCGGGATCGAGGGAGGCGAGGAGGAGCTCGTGGCCGCGCTCAAGGACCTCGACGAGACGCGCGGCTGCGCGGGCAACCGGGTCTTCTACCTGGCCGTCCCGCCCGAGGCCTTCGACGACATCGTCACCGCGATGGGCCGCAGCCGCCCCGCCAACGGCTGGACGCGCCTCGTCGTCGAGAAGCCCTTCGGGTACGACCTGACGAGCGCCCAGGAGCTGAACGAGCTCCTGCGCACCTACTACGACGAGAACGAGATCTTCCGCATCGACCACTACCTGGGCAAGGAGACCGTCCAGAACATGCTCGTCCTGCGGTTCGCGAACGGCATCTTCGAGCCGATCTGGAACCGCCAGTTCATCGACCACGTGCAGATCACCGTGGGCGAGTCGCTCGGCATCGAGGGACGTGCGGGGTTCTACGAGAAGGCCGGCGCCGTCCGCGACGTGGTCCAAAACCACTTGCTCCAGCTCGTCGCGCTCACCGCCATGGAGCCGCCGATCGACTTCGCCGCCGAGTCGGTTCGCAACGAGAAGGTCAAGGTCCTCAAGGCGCTGCACACCCCCGGGCCGAAGCACGTCGTGCGCGGCCAGTACGGCAGCGGCTACATCGAGGGCGAGGAGGTGCTCGGGTACCGCGAGGAGGCCGACGTGGCGGCGGACTCGCAGACCGAGACCTACGTCGCCGCCAAGCTCTACGTGGACAACTGGCGCTGGGCCGACACGCCGTTCTACATCCGGACGGGCAAGCGCCTGCCGAAGCGCGAGACGACGATCGCGATCCAGTTCAAGCGCGCTCCGCACCCGCCCTTCGAGGCCGACCTCGAGTCGCCGCTGCGCCCGAACGTCCTCCTGATCCACATCCAGCCCGACGAGGGCATCTCGCTCGCCATCGGCGCCAAGGTGCCGGGGCAGGGGCTCTCGATCCGCACCGTCCACATGGACTTCGTCTACGGCGGCGCGTTCCGCATCGGGCTGCCCGAGGCGTACGAGCGCCTGATCCTCGACTGCCTGCTCGGCGACGCGACGCTCTTCACGCGCGCGGACGAGGTCGAGGAGCAGTGGGCTATCGTCGACGCCATGGTCGCGCCGTGGCGTCGCGACCGGCCACACTTCCCGAACTACGCGGCGGGCACGTGGGGGCCGGCGGCGGCAGACGAGCTCCTCCATCGTGACGGCCGCTCCTGGCGGAGGCACTGACCGTGGCCGTGGCGCTCGGCAGCATCCGCGAGATCGAGCACGAGCTCGGCCAGCTCCGCGACGCTTCCACGGCTCCCGGTGCCGCTCCCCTCCTGCGCACGAGCGTGATGACGCACATCGCCTGGGTTCCCGAGCGCTGGGCCGAGCAGGCCCGGGAGACGCTCCTCGGCCTGGCCGAGCGCCATCCTTCGAGGACGATTCTCCTCTTCCCCTCCCCGGACGAGCCCGACGACGTGCTCGAGGGCGAGGTCGACTTCCGCTGCTTCGTCCGGGGAGGTCACGAGAAGGAGGTCTGCTCCGAGGTCATCTCGATCCGCCTCTGCGGGCGTCGCTCCGCCGCGCCGGCCAGCGTCGTCGTGCCGCTCCTCGTCCCGGACCTGCCCGTCTTCCTGCGCTGGCGCGGCCCGCTCCCGTTCGGCGCGCAGGAGCTCGAGCAGATGGTCGACGTCGTCGACCGCCTGGTCGTCGACTCGCGCGAGTGGGCGGACGTCCGGGGCGACCTCGCCCGGCTCCCGGACCTGTTCCACCGCGTGGCCGTGTCCGACATCGCCTGGGGGCGGACGCTTCCGTGGCGGGCAGGGGTCGCCGACCTCTGGCCCGACGTGCGCGACGCCGCCGTCCTCCGCGTCGCCGGTCCCGAGGCCGAGGCGTTCCTCCTGCAGGGCTGGCTCTCCGGCCGGCTCGGCCGCGAGGTGCGGCTCGAGCACGAGCGCGCCGGGGAGGTCGAGCTCGTCGAGGTCGACGGGCGCGAGGCCAGGATCGGGCGTCTCGAGCCGCAGACGTCGAGCGACCTGCTGTCCGAGGAGCTCGAGGTTTTCGGGCACGACCGGATCTACGAGGAGGCGGTACGCAGCTTCTCGTCGGCCCCGACCTAGCCGAGCTCGCCGCCGGCTGGATCGCAGAGCGGTCGCGTGCCGGGAAACCGTTCCGCATCGCCCTGACGGGCGGGTCGACGCCGCGTGCCGTCTACGAGCGGCTTGCCTTGATGGACCTCGACTGGGCGTCGTGGCACGTCTGGTGGAGCGACGAGCGCCTGGTGCCGCCCGACCATCCAGACTCGAACGAGCGCATGGCACGCGAGGCCCTTCTCTCCCGCGTGTCGATCCCCGGCGACCAGGTCCACGCGCTCCGCTCGCTGGACGTGCCGCTTCCGGACGAGTTCGACCTCGTGCTCCTCGGCGTCGGCCACGACGGCCACACGGCCTCGCTCTACCCCGGCCACGACGAGGAGCTCGCCGACCCGGGCCCGCTCGTCCACGTCCCGGTGCCGGGCCTCGAGCCGCCGCACCCGCGGATCACGTTCGCCCTCGCCTACGTCAACGCCCAGCCGCTGGTCGCGCTGATCGTCGGCGGCGAGGACAAGCACGAGATCCTGGGGCGCATCCTCGCGGGCGACGAGTCGCTCCCGGCCGCCCGAGTGCGAGCCCGGGAGACGGTGTTGCTCACGGACGAGGCAGCCGCGCCTCGATAGCCTCGCCCACCGCGAGGACAAGGGCGTCATCGCCCGGGCGGGCGGCGATCTGGAGGGACGCGGGGAGCCCGTCCTCGGCCGCGCCGCACGGGAGGGCGAGCGCCGGCCAGCCCAGCGCGTTGAAAGGACGGGTCAGCGAGATCATGCGCTCCCGCAGCGCGAGGTCGCCGATCCCGACCGGCGGCGCCACCATCGGCATCGTCGGCGTGAAGAGAACGTCGAACCCGTCGAGTGCCTCCAGGGCGCGCTCGCAGTAGGACTCGCGCTCCACGAGCGAGGCGGCCACCTCGGCCTCGCCGACGGAGAACGCGGCCTCCAGCTTGCGCCGGACGTTGTCGCCGTAGAGGTCGGCGTGCTGGGCGAAGAGCTCGCGATGCACCTCCGCTGCCTCCACCTGGAAGGCCGGGTTGAGGTCGCCCGGCAGTGGGAAGTCGACGTGCTCGACGTCGGGAAAGAGGGCTGCGGCCTCCTCCACCCGGGCCCGCACGAGCGGCTCCGCCAGGTCGAGCCATGCGAGGGCCAGGCGCAGGTCGCCCGTCTCCCGTTCCGCGAGCCCCGCCAGCACCCTCATCATCGCGCTGCACGCCGCGACCGAGCGCGCCATCGGACCCACCGTGTCGAAGCTCGGCGCGAGCGGGAAGACGCCGTCGGCCGGCACGAGGCCCCACGTGGGCTTGAAGCCGACGACGCCGCAGCACGCGGCCGGGAGGCGGATCGACCCGGCGCTGTCCGTGCCGAGGGCAAACTCGCAGAGCCCGGCGGCGAGCGCCGCGCCGTTGCCGCCGCTCGAGCCTCCCGGGATCCGCTCGGGATCGAGCGGGTTGACGACGGCGCCGTAGTGCGGGTTGTCCGACGTGATGCCGTACGCGAGCTCGTGCAGGTTCGTCTTCCCGACGACCGCGTAGCCGGCCTCCTCGAGCGCGGTCACACATGACGCCGACCGCTCGGGAACGTGGTCGCGGTAGATCGCCGACCCGTAGGTCGTCACCAGCCCGGCCGTGTCGATCAGATCCTTGACGGCGAGCGCGATCCCGTCCGGCTGCTCCTCCGGAAGCGCGAGGAACGCCCGGTACGGATCAGCCGACGGCGTCGTAGATCACCGCGACGGCGAACGAGCCCGCCAGGAGGATCAGCGCGATCCCAAGCAGGATCAGGCCGAGCTTCAGGTTCTTGCGGCTCAGCTCGGGATCCACTAGCCGACCACCACCGGGTCGATCGCCATGGCGACGAAGAGGAGTGCGAGGTACGCGAGCGAGTAGCTGAACAGCCGCCGAGCCCGGGCCGGCGTCGCCTGGCGCTGCAGGGCGAGCGCGAGGCCGATGAAGAGGAGCCCGAGGACGAGCGCGGACACGAGGTAGACCGCGCCGAGCGTTCGACCGAGGACGGGCAGGAGCGTGATCGCCACGAGGACGAACGAGTAGATGACGATCTGGCGCGTCGTCTCGCGCTCGCCGCGCACGACCGGCAGCATCGGGATCCCCGCCTCGGCGTAGTCGCGCTTGATGAGCAGGGCGAGCGCCCAGAAGTGCGGCGGCGTCCAGAAGAAGACGATCAGGAAGAGCGCCAGCGCGACGAGCGTCAGGTTGCCGGTCGCCGCCGAGTACCCGACGAGCGGCGGCACGGCGCCCGCGGCGCCGCCGATGACGATGTTCTGCGGGGTCGTCCGCTTGAGCCAGCGCGTGTAGACGAGGACGTAGAACAGGTTCCCGGCCAGCGCGAGCAGCGCCGCGAGCACGTTCACGAACGAGGTCAGCACGACATAGGAGAGCGCCGAGAGAGCGAGCCCGAACTCGACGGCCCGCTCGGGCGGCACCCGGCCGGCGGCGACGGGCCGGCGGGCGGTGCGCTTCATGTGCGTGTCGATGTCGCGGTCGAGGACGTGGTTGAGGGCGCTGGCGCCGCCGCAGGCGAGCGCGAGCCCGCCGAGCGTGGCCAGGGCCAGGCCCGCGGACGGCAGCCCTCCGGCGCCGACGATCATCCCGCCGGCCCCGGTGATCAGGAGCAGAACCATGATCCGCGGCTTTGTCAGCGTCAGGTAGTCGCGAAGCGATCCCGCGGGCACCCGAGCGCCGCCCCGGAAGGAGATCGCCGAGGCGACCGACGCGGCAGCGAGCGCCGTCGCCCCGAGCGCAATGTGGAGCCAGGCCGGTGCCCCTGCGAGCGCCGCGAGGCCCGCGCCGGCGAAGAGGAAGAACGAAGCTGCCGCGGTGCCGAGGAGGTCGTTCCGGTCCGGATGCGCAAGACGTGCGGCGAGCACGGTCGCCGCGAGCAGCGCCAGGGTCACATGAGCGGAGACGTCGTGGGCGAGCCCCCAGGCGCCGGTCGCGACCACGGTCGCCACACCGGCGGTTCCGGCGAGCGCCGTGAGGCGGAGCCAGGGCCCGGGCCGGGCGCTCATTCCTGTAGCCCTCCGATGCGCCGACGCAGGTCGCGCAGCGGCCGCGGGCTCGACACGTACGGCACCTTGTCGAAGTTGTAGGCAGGCGGCGGGGAGGTCGCGTACCACTCGAGCGTGTCGCCGCGCCAGGGGTCGTTGCCGACGCGCGGGCCGCTGCGCCAGCTCTTCGTCGCGTTCCAGACGAAGATGAGGAGCGAGATCGCCATGAGGAAGGACCCGAGGGTCGAGATGAGGTTGTACCACTCGAAGAGCCCGCCCTCGTCATAGGTGTAGACGCGCCTCGGCATACCCAGCAGCCCAAGCATGTGCTGCGGCAGGAACGCCGCGTTGAAGCCGACGAACATGAGCCAGAAGTGAGTCTTGGCGAGCTTCTCGTCGTACATCCGGCCGGTGATCTTCGGGAACCAGTAGTAGGTCCCGGCGAAGATCCCGAAGACGGTCCCGCCGAAGAGCACGTAGTGGAAGTGCGCGACCACGTAGTACGAGTCGTGCACGGCGTAGTCCACCGGGTAGGCGGCGAGCATGACCCCGGAGAGCCCGCCCATCGTGAAGAGCGCGATGAAGCCGAGGCAGAAGAGCAGCGGCGCCTGGAGCCAGAGGCTGCCTTTCCAGAGCGTCGCGAGCCAGTTGAAGATCTTGATCGCGGTCGGCACGGCCACGGTCAGGGAGGCGGCCATGAACCACCACTGCAGTGGCTCTGCCATCCCGATCGTGAACATGTGATGCGCCCAGACGAGCATGCTCGCGAAGGCGATGCCGAGGGTGGAGAACGCGATCGCCTTGTAGCCGAAGATCGGCTTCCGCGAGAAGACAGGGATGACCTCGGAGAGGATTCCCATCGCGGGCAGCACCATGATGTAGACCTCGGGGTGGCCGAAGAACCAGAACATGTGCTGCCAGAGCACCGGCCCGTTGTCGCCCTCGAAGAAGGACGTCACCCCCTGGCGGTCGAGGAGGAGCATCGTCACGGCCGCCGAGATGGCCGGCAGGACGAGGACGAGCAGCACTGCGTACGCCTCGATCGACCACACGAAGAGCGGGATGCGCATCCAGGTCATGCCCGGGGTGCGCATGTTGTGGATCGTGACGATGAAGTTGATCGCGCCGGCCAGCGACGAGAGCGAGGTCAGGTGCAGGCCGAGGATCCAGAAGTCCTGGCCCGTGGTCGGGCTGAACTCGTCGGTCGAGAGCGGCGAGTAGGCGGTCCAGCCGGAGCTCGCCGCGCCGCCGTCCGCGAAGAAGCTCGAGAGCATGACCAGGCCGCCGAGCAGGAAGAGCCAGTACGAGAGCGCATTCAGGCGCGGGAACGCCATGTCCTGCGCGCCGATCATGAGCGGGACGAGGTAGTTGCCGAAGCCCGCCAGGATCGGGACGACGAAGAGGAAGACCATCGCCGTCCCATGGATCGTGAAGAGCTGGTTGTAGTCGTTCCGGGTGATGAAGTCCTGGTCCGCCTGGGCGAGCTGCGTCCGCATGAGGAGCGCCATCAGCCCGGCCAGGAAGAAGAAGCCGAAGGACGTGACCAGGTAGAGGATCCCGATCCGCTTGTGGTCGACCGTCGTCAGCCAGCTGGTGACGCGGCCCTCGCGCCAGGTGGGCGCGACGGTCTCGGTGCGGACGGCCACTAGCCGTCACCCTCCTGTTGGGTCTCCGTGCCCGCCGGCTGCGGCTCCGCCAGCCGCTCGTTGGAGCGGATGTAGGCGATGAGCGCCTCCACCTGGAAGGCGGGCCAGCCACGCCCGACCGGTGGCATGTAGCCGTCGAAGTTCGGCTTGTCCTGCCCCTCCTCCAGGAGCGCGGTGAGCGCAGCCTCGTCCACGAGCGTGCCGCTCTTGGCGATCGGCGGGCCGAGGTCGCCCTCGCCGGCGAGGCCGTGGCACTTGGCGCAGACGCGCTCCCACGACTCGCGGCCGAGGGCGAGCTGCGTCGCCCCGGGCTGGTCCTGCCCGGTGAGCAGCGTCAACCGGTCGGTGAACTCGGTCTCCGTGACCACCTCCACGACGGTCGGCATGACGGCGTGCAGGACGCCGCAGAGCTCGGCGCACTTGCCCTCGAACACACCCTCGCGGTTCGGCGTGAAGTTGAGCGTGTTCGTCTTGCCGGGGATGGCATCCCGCTTCCCGGTGATGTCGGGCACCCACCAGCTGTGGATCACGTCGTAGGAGACGAGCTCGAGCTTGACCGGCCGGTCGACCGGCAGGATGAGGGTGTCGATCGAGATCTGGCCGTCCGGATAGACGTACTCCCAGTAGAACTGGTGCCCCTCGACGCGGATGACCAGCTCGTCCGACCGGTCGCCGCCGGTCGCCTGCACCGCCGAGGAGCGGGCGAGGACGACGATCGCGATCCCCGCGAGGATGATCGCCGGGATGACCGTCCAGATGATCTCGACGCGCGTGTTGCCGTGGATCTGCGGGCCCTCGGCGTCCGGCGGGGCCGACCCGCGGCGCCGGAAGCGGATGACGAAGAGGATGAGCGCCGTCTCGACGGCGACGAAGACGACCGCGCAGATCGCGAAGACGAACCAGTAGAGCCAGCGAATGGCCTCGCCGCTGTCGCTCCCGGTGGACGGCGGCCCGAAACCGGGGTCGGCGGCCAGCGCAGCCGGGGCGGCCGCGAGCACGAGCGCCGCGAGCACGACGATGACGGCGGGCTTCCTCCGCATGGCCGGTGCGATTCTATTCGCCCGTGCGACGGCCTGGCTTCGCGACGAAAGTCACTCGTTCGGGGGAGTTGAAATTCCCCCGAAATGTGGTTCAGTGAGTGCGGACGGGGTACCCTCCTCAGCGGCGAGGAGGAGCCCCGGATCGGCACCGCCGGAAGCTGGGAGAGGGTTTTCGCGCGCCGAGGGGAGCTTCATGGGGGAACCCTGTTTCCCCCATGTTCCCCGGCCTTCAGGAGGCTAGGCTTGTCCTCGATGGACGACGCCTGGCTCGTGCAGCTCCCTCCCGACGCGACGGGGCCGGTCGAGGTCTTCGTGAACGGCGTGCGGCAGGAGCAGGGCAAGGACTACGTCGTCTCGGGCGAGGTGCTGCGCTTCTCCAGGCCGCTCGCGCGCGAGGGCCGGCTCGGCCCGCTGCGCTGGGCCAGCATGTTCCTCGGCGTCGCCGGCACCTACCGCAAGAACGACTCCGTGGACGTGATCTACGACGTCGGCGGTCGCCGGACGGTCGCGTCCGGCCTGACGATCATCCCGCCAGGCGGGCCTGCACGGCCCCCGTCCCCGTAACGGACACGGCCGTGGGGACGAGCGCGACGCCGTACTTGCGGGCGAGGTCCGGCTGCCTCGAGACGTCGACCGTGACGACGCGCCGGCCCTCCGCGCGAAGGCGCTCCTCGAGCGTACGGCAGTCGCTGCAGAGCGGGTGCGTGAACTGGAGGACGACCTCGCCGTCGGGCGTGAGGCCGAAGTCCGCGAGCTCGACCCGGTCGAGCCGGTGTGAGCGGATTCCGCGGAGCCGCGCGCCGATCCGGTAGATCTCACAGCCCGCACAGAGCCCCGTGGCCGCGGCGAGCAGGGCCAGGCCGGCGACCACGAGGGCAAGCGCCCAGCCCAGCGTCGTCACTCCGACCGCGTGTGCGACCGAGGCCGCGCCGAGGACGACGACGCCCACCATGTTCGCGAAGCGCGGCGGCCGCGAGTCCTCGATCGGCCCCTCGCCGAAGCGTGGTTGGACGAGCTCGAAGTAGGCGAGGCACGGCAGGCAGTAGCGGCGGCCGAAGATCAGGCCGACGGCGAGCTGGAGCGCGAGGATCGCCAGGAGCGGCCACCAGCCGGTCACGACGGAGACGAGCGCGAGCAGCCCGATCGTCGCCTGGTTGAACCGCGGTCCGCGCGAATCGATGACGTCGAGGTCCCGGTACGGGTCGGCCGTGCGTCCTCGCTTCACTTTGTGAAGCTTACCGGCTGGGGGGCGCCGATCGCCCCAGTCGCTATCCTCATTTCGAGGGCGTGCAACGCGACCAGATTGACGATCTGAACACCGGCTTCGTCGAGGAGCTCCTCGCCGACTACCTCGCAGCTCCCGAGTCGGTGGACCCACAGTGGCGGGCTCTCTTCGAGGCGAGCCCCGAGGCGCTGGTCGAGCACCTCCCGCTCCTCCGCCGGCTACGCGAGCTCTACCCCGACGGTATGCCCGGCGGGAACGGCGCTCCGGCGCCTGCGGCCGCTCCACCGGCCGTCGAGGCGGAGCCCGACCGGCTCCTGCTCGGCGGCGTCGCGGCCGCGATGTCCCTCGTGAAGGCACACCGCACGCACGGCCTGCTCGCCGCGCGCCTCGACCCGCTCGGCTCGGAGCCGCCGGGTGACCCCGCGCTCGATCCTGACCGGCTCGAGCCGCGGCTGACGCCCGACCTCATGGCGCTCATCCCCGCGGGCGTCCTGCGCCTCTACGTGAAGGCGGAGACGCTGGCGGAGGCGCTACCGATCCTGCGGGAGACTTACTGCGGGACGATGGCCTACGAGCTCGAGCACATCTCGAGCCACGAGCAGCGGCTCTGGCTGCGGGAGGCGATCGAGTCCGGCCAGTTCCGCCGGCCCTTCGCGGCCGACGAAAAGAAGGCCCTGCTGCGGCGCCTGTCCGACGTGGAGGGCTTCGAGCGCTACCTGCGCCGCGCCTTCCTGGGCCAGAAGCAGTTCTCGATCGAGGGCCTCGACGTCATGGTCCCGATGCTGGACGAGGCGATCGAGCTGGCCGCCGCCGACGGCGCGCGCCGCGTGGTCCTCGGCATGGCGCACCGCGGCCGCCTCAACGTCCTCGCGCACACCGTCGGCCGCGAGGTCGACGCGATCCTGCGCGAGTTCGAGGGCGAGCGCGTCCTCGAGGCCGTCTCCACCGATCTCGAGAGCGGCTCCGGCGACGTGAAGTACCACCTCGGCGCCGCGGGCACCCGCGAGACGCAGAGCGGCGAGGTCACCGTCTCCCTCGCGTCGAACCCGAGCCATTTGGAGTTCGTCGACCCAGTCGTCGAGGGCGAGACCCGCGCGGCGCAGACCGACCACGCCTCTGCCGCCGGCGAGCACGATCCCTCCGCGGCGCTCGCCGTGCTCATCCACGGCGACGCTGCCTTCCCGGGCCAGGGCGTCGTGGCCGAGACGCTCAACCTCCAGGAGCTCGCCGGCTACGCGACCGGCGGCACGCTCCACATCATCGCCAACAACCAGGTCGGGTTCACGACCGACCCGGACGAGGGTCGCTCCACGCGTTACTCGAGCGACCTCGCCAAGGGCTTCGACACGCCGATCATCCACGTGAACGCCGACGACGCCGAGGCGGCCGTCTCTGCGATCCGGCTCGCCATGGCGTTCCGGGCGAAGTTCCGGCACGACATCGTCGTCGACCTCGTCGGCTACCGGCGCTTCGGCCACAACGAGGGCGACGAGCCGAGCTACACACAGCCGCTCATGTACAAGCTGATCGAGAAGCACCCGACCGTCCGCGACCAGTACGCGCAGCGGCTCGTCGACGAGGGCCTCGTCACGCCCGACGAGGTCGAGGGCTTCATGGACGAGGTGCAGGCGCGGATGCGCTCGGTGCACGAGGAGCTCAAGGCCTCGTTCGAAGGTGGCGGCAAGCGCAGAGAGCGCCGCATCGGCCGCGGCGCCGACGCGCACCTCGAGACGGCTGTGCCGCTCGCGCAGCTCCAGGAGCTGAACGAGCGCCTGCTCGAGGTACCCGAGGGCTTCACGGTCCACCCGAAGCTCGCCAAGGCGCTCGAGCGGCGGCGCGACACGCTCGGCGACCAGGGCGGGATCGACTGGGGGCAGGCGGAGGCGCTCGCCTTCGGCACCCTCCTCGCCGACGCCACGCCGGTGCGCCTCACCGGCCAGGACACGGAGCGCGGGACGTTCTCGCACCGCCACCTCGTGCTGCACGACTTCGAGACCGGCGAGAAGTACGCGCCGATCCAGCACCTGCCGACCTCGCGCGCGCCCTTCCAGGTCTACAACTCGCCGCTCTCGGAGACCGGCGCGCTCGGTTTCGAGTACGGCTACTCGGTCGCCGTCTCGCGCGCGCTCGTCCTCTGGGAGGCGCAGTTCGGCGACTTCGTCAACTCCGCCCAGGTCGTCATCGACCAGTTCGTCGTCTCCGGGCTCTCGAAGTGGACGCAGAGCTCGCGCCTCACGCTCCTCCTGCCGCACGGGTACGAGGGCAATGGGCCCGAGCACTCGAGCGCGCGGCTGGAGCGCTTCATGCAGCTCGCCGCGCAGGAGAACATCCGCATCGTCAACCCGTCGACCGCCGGGCAGTACTTCCACCTGCTGCGCCGGCAGGCGCTCCACCCGAAGGGGCGCCCTCTGGTCGTGCTGACGCCGAAGGGCCTGCTCCGCCACAAGGAGGCAACCTCGCACGTCGAGGAGCTGAGCGAGGGCGGGTTCCGCGCGCTCATCGACGACCCGCGGCTCGACGACGACGAGAAGCGCGAGGTCGAGCGGCTCGTCGTCTGCTCCGGGAAGGTCTACTACGACATCGTCGGGCACGAGGCCTTCGGCGAGTCGGAGAGCGTGGCGATCGGCCGCCTCGAGCAGCTCTATCCGTTCCCGGTCGCCGCCTACGACGAGCTGCTCGCGCGCTACCCGGCCCTCACCGAGGTGGTCTGGGCGCAGGAGGAGCCGCAGAACATGGGCGCCTGGCGCGCCATCCGCCACCGCCTGGAGGAAGGGCTGCCCGCCGAGGTCGACCTCCGCTACGTCGGACGTCCGTGGCGGGCGAGCCCCAGCGAGGGCTACCCGACCGCGCACAGGCTCGAGCAGGACCGTATCGCGCGCGAAGCGCTCGGCGCGTTCTAGTCCCTAGCGTTCGTGGATCTCGCGCAGGAGGGCGCGAACGTTCGCGACCGGCCCGAGGTGCGCGAGCTTGTCCGGGTTGGCGATCGAGCGGATCGTCTGGACCGTGCCGTCGGCGACGTCGAGCGAGAAGGTGCTGATGAGCCGTCCGTCGCGGTCGAGGAACAGCGCGCCCGGCTGCCCGTTGATCTCCGTGCGGCGGAAGGTGGCGCCGACTTTCATCAACTGGGTGCCCAGGCTGAGCAGAAGCTTGGAGACGTTGTCGCGGCCGTAGATCGGCCGGCGCCACGCCGGGCCCCTCCTGTCACCGTCGCCGTAGACGACGACGTCCTGCGCCAGCAGACCGACGAGGCCGTCCGTGTCGCCTTCCTCGACCGCGTCGAAGAAGCGGTCGGCGAGGCGCTCGCGCTCCTCCCGCGAGGCCTCGAACCTCGGCCGCCGGTCGTCCACGTGGTGCCGGGCGCGCACCGCGAGCTGGCGCGTGTTGTCCTCGCTCTTGCCCACGACGCCGGAGACCTCGTCGTACCCGTAGCCGAAGACGTCGTGGAGCAGGAAGACCGCCCGCTCGACCGGAGTGAGGCTCTCCAGGAGCACGAGGAACGCGAGGGAGAGAGAGTCGGCGGTCTCCGCGTGCTGGGCCGTGTCGGCGTCGGGGTCGGTGAGGAGCGGCTCGGGGAGCCACTCGCCGACGTACTCCTCGCGCTGGGCGCGCGCCGAGCGGAGGTAGTCGATTGCGAGCCGCGTCGTCACGGTCGAGAGGAAGGCCTTGGGCGAGTCGATCTCCTCACCCTCGCTCTGCGCGCGGTGGTAGCGGAGGAAGGCCTCCTGCACGATGTCCTCGGCCTCGCCGACGCTTCCGATCATGCGATAGGCGATCGAGAAGAGCAGCGGCCTCAGCTCTTCGTAGATCTGGTCTGTCGGTCTCTCGGGCATTCCGTCACCCCTCAGACGAGAAGGCGCGCTCGTCTGTGACACGCGGGCCTCGCGTGTCACAGACGCGTATGCCCGTTCGTCTCAGAGGGTGAACCAGGGAAAGGAGACGACAATGAAAGTCTTCATCGCAGGCGGGACCGGAGCGGTCGGCAAGCGCCTCGTGCCACTGCTCGTTTCCGCAGGACACGACGTCTACGCCACGACCCGCTCCGCCGGAAAGGTCGACGATCTCCGTCGGCTCGGTGCCGAGCCGGTCGTCCTCGACATCCTCGACCGCCCGGCTGTGGAGGCCGCGATCGCGGCGGCCCGGCCGGAGGTGATCGTCCACCAGGCCACGGCCCTCTCGGACATCGGCAACTTCCGCAAGATCGCCGAGGAGTTCGCGCAGACCGACCGTCTGAGGACGGAGGGAACCGACAACCTGCTCGCGGCAGCCGCTGCGGCGGGTGTGCGTCGAGTCGTCGCCCAGAGCTTCACCGGCTGGCCGTACGCCAGGGTCGGTGGGCCGATCAAGACGGAGGAGGATCCGCTCGATCCCGACCCGCCCGAAGCGGCGCGGGACATGCTCGCGGCGATCCGCCACCTGGAGGACCGGGTCACCGGGACGCCGGGAGTCGAGGGCGTCGCCCTTCGCTACGGCGGCTTCTACGGGCCCGGCACGAGCATCGCCGAGGGCGGATCCCACCTCGGGGCCATTCGCAAGCGGAAGTTCCCGGTCGTCGGCGACGGCGCCGGCATCTGGTCGTTCGTCCACATCGACGACGCCGCCGCAGCCACGAAGGCGGCGATCGAGAGCGACATGACCGGGATCTACAACATCGTCGACGACGAGCCGGCGCCGGTCTCCGAGTGGCTTCCCTATCTCGCCGCCGCAATCGGTGCCAAGCCGCCTCGGCACGTGCCGGCCTGGGTCGGCAAGCTGGCCGTCGGCGAGCTGGGGCTGTCGATGATGACCGAAGCCCGCGGTGCCTCGAACGAGAAGGCCAAGCGCGAGCTCGGCTGGCAGCTTCGGTACCCGAGCTGGAGGCTCGGTTTCGAGGAGGGCCTGACCGACGACGTCGTCCACGAGCAGGCGGTCGCCGTGTAGAGGCGAGGGCGTAGACTCGCGCGGTGATCGACCCGACCGAGCGCTGGCCGCGAGGCCACGAAGAGAAGCCCGACTACGCCGGGCTTCTCACGTACGGGGGCGCGCCCTACACGCAGGATCCCGCCGAGCTCGAAGGCGCCGACGTGGCGGTCGTCGGGGCGCCGACCGACGACCTGGTCTCCGATCGGCCGGGCACCCGCTACGGCCCGCGCGCGATCCGGGCGGCAAGCTTCCCGCCCGGGCCGCACCTGGAGGCCGGGATCGACGCCTTCGCCGCGCTCTCGATCGTCGATTTCGGCGACGCGCCGGTCATCCCGGCCGATCCCGTGCGCACGCACGAGGCGATCGAGACGACGGTCGGCCAGGCGCTCGCCGCCGGCGCGCTCCCG
>DASSCF010000069.1:0-68667 GCA_035698025.1 Gaiellaceae bacterium | reverse complement strand
TGGGAAGGCTGATCGCGACCGCACAGGCCACGCTCGACGGCGTCATCGACCCGGTCGGCGAGTGGGTGGATCCCGAGGGAGACCACGGCGAGTACTCCTTCGAGCGCCAGTCGGAATCCGCCGGGCTGGTGCTGGGCCGCAAGACCTACGAGGGGCTGGCCGGCTTCTGGCCGGGCCAGACCGGCAAGTGGGCGGACATGGTCAACTCGATGCGCAAGTGGGTCGGCTCCAACTCCCTCTCCGGAGAGCTCGAGTGGAACGCAACGGCGCTCGAGGGGAACCTCGAGGACTCGATCCCGAAGCTGAAGGACGAAGTCGACGGTGACCTCTTCATGCACGGGAGCGGGGAGTTCGCCTACGCCCTGGCCGAGAAGGGCCTGATCGACCTCTACGAGATCTACCTGAACCCGCTCGTCTGGGGCGACGGCAACGTCCACGTGCTTGGCGACAAGGGCACGATCCGGATGCGGCTCGACGACGTGAAGCGCTTCGACTCCGGGGTGGTCCGGCTTACCTACCTGCCGGCGTCCTGAAGCACGAAAGGCCCGCCTGAGCGGGCCTTTCGAGTAGCGGGGGCAGGATTTGAACCTGCGACCTCCGGGTTATGAGCCCGGCGAGCTACCTGGCTGCTCCACCCCGCGTCGCGAGGGCAAGGATAGCATCAGTCCCATGCCCTGGTGGACCTGGCTTTGCCTTGGTGTCCTGGCGCTTTCGCTGCTCGCGACGGCGATCTTCACGGCCGTCGCCGTGCGCCGCCTGAAGGGTCTTTCGGCGCTCGCCGAGACGATCGCGGCCCAGCTCGAGGAGCTTGCGCGGCAGGGCGAGGAGCTCGAGCGCCGCATGGCGCACGCCGAGAAGCGCGCGGCGGAGTTCGAGCAGCACCGCGCCCAGCTCGACCACTCGCTCGCGCGGCTGGCCGTCCTCACCTCGGCGCTCTCCGAGGCCCGCGCGGGGGTCACCCGCCTCCAGAAGGCGTACCTGCGCAAGTGACCAGGGTCGGGGTGGTCGACCTCGGGACGAACTCGACCCGGCTGCTCGTTGCCGAGGTCGAGGACGGGCGCGTGCGCGAGCTCGACCGCCGCCTGACGATCACCCGCCTGGGCGAGGGCGTCGACGGCCGGCGGCTCCTCCTCCCCACCGCGATCGCGCGCGTGCGGAACGCGCTCACCGACTACCGCCGCGCGCTCGATGCAAGCGGCGTCGACCGCACGCTCGCGGTGGCGACGAGCGCCGTGCGGGAGGCCGAGAACGGCGAAGCCTTCCTCGGCGAGGTCGAGTGGAGCTACGGCTTCGACACCCGCCTCCTCACCGGCGACGAGGAGGCCCTGATGACCTTCACGGGCGTCTTCGCCGGGCGCGACATCGCCGAGGGGACCCTGGTCGTCGACGTCGGCGGCGGCTCGACCGAGCTCGTGCTCGGCGGCCCGGACGGGGTTCTCTGGCACATCAGCCTCGCGCTCGGGTGCGTGCGGCTCACGGAGCGCTTTCTCCGCTCCGACCCGCCCGCCGCTGACGAGCTCGAGGCCTGCCGGAACCACATCCACGCTCTGCTGGCCGAGCACGTCCCCGACGAGGCGCGCCCGTCGCACGCCGTCGGCGTCGCCGGGACGGTCACGACGCTGGCGACCCTGTCGCTGGAGCTGGACGAGGAGGATCCCGCCCTCGTGCACGGGCACACGATGAGCACGGGCTGGATCGGCGCCGAGGCCGAGCGTCTCGCCGCCCTGCCCGTCGAGGCGATCCGGGAGAACCGCGGCATCCATCCCGACCGCGCGCCGGTCATCGCCGCGGGAACGGTCGTCGTCGCCGAGACCCTGCGGCACTTCGGCCTCTCCGAGCTCGAGGTCAGCGAGCAGGACCTGATGCACGGCGCAGCGCTCGAGGCAGCGACGCTCCCCGAGCGTGCGGAGGGCAACGCTCCTCCCGGGGCCTACACCTGCTGCTAGCCCGCTCGATCCCGGCCAAGCAGTACGTTGCAGCGCCCTTCTAGCTCGCCGAGGGCTGTACGCGTGTTCTGAAGGCGTTGCCAGCGCTTGCTGTCCTTCTCGAGCCCAGAAAGGAGCGCCTCGAGCGGGGCGAGCATGTCCTTCAAGGGTGGCTTGCCCCTTCGCTCGAGGAAGTCGGCATATCCGAGAACACGCGGAAGCTCGCCGTCCCGCACGATGAGGAGCTCGCCGATGGCGCGCTGCTGGAGCACGAAGACCTGCGCGTCCCGACCCTTTCCCTCGACCCGCGCATCGGGCCACTTCGAGAGCGCGCCCGAGACCTTCCAGACGGCGTCGAAAAACTCGTCCTTGGTCTCCTCCGACTCGAAGAGCTCGAAGCTCATCTTCTCATGCAGGAGCTGCACCCACGCGAAGTACTCCGCGAACACGAACAGCGTGCTCTCGACCGCGTAGACGCGGTCGATCGCCCAGTCCTCGCTCAGGGACCACTCCGCCTTCCGGTCGAGCGCCACGTAGAGGTCTTGATCCAGGATGTTCTCCAGCCGCGACCTGAGGCTCCTCACCGAGCCCAGGATCGGGTTCGCCCAACGGAGCACCTCGAGACGGAGCCGCTCCTGCCGCTGCTCACGTCGGCGATACATCGCCGACACCCAGCCCGAGATGCCCCCGGCGACGAGCGCGATCGCCGTCGTGATCAGGAGCCAGATCAGCTCGTCGCTCATCGCGGACCGCTCACTCTTTCGCCTCTACGGACCCGATCCAGTCCGAGCGGCCGGTCGCGACGACCTCGATGCCGCCCGAGGGCGGCCGCCGAACGAGGCGACCGCGAATCTGGCGTAGAACGACGCCGTCGCCCTCGTCGCCGGCTTCGAGGCCAAGCCTGATCAGAAGCTGCGCGATCTCGGCCCGGTCGTCGTCGCTGTAGGCAGGCTGCTCGAGGAGCGCGTCGAGCCGGGCGAGTGTCTCGCTCAGCGGCTCGGCTCGACCAGCGTCCATGCTCCGCCCCCTACGCGGCCTCGTCCGGCTCCGGCGGCGGCTCGTCCTCGGCGAGACGCCGAACGACCGGCTCGCGCGGGAGGATCCCGAGCAGGCGCCCGTCCTCCACGACGGGGAGGCGCTCGAGGCCACGCTCCACCATGAGGTGCAACGCGTCGCCGAGCGACGTCTCCGGGCTCACCGTCGGCACGTCACGGTCGGCCACGTCGCCCACGGCCTGCGAGCGGAGGTCGCGCGCATCGGCGACGGCGGCGACGATCGCCTCCTTCGTGATCACCCCGACGAGGCGCTCGCCGTCGGCGACGAGCACGCTCTCGACGTGCGGCTTCACGAGGAGGGCCGCGGCGGTCTGAACCGGTTCGCCGGTCTGGAGGATGGGCGGGTCGGCGACAAGCGCCTCGCGGACGATCATGGGGCCGGGGAGCCTCGCACGAATCTCGCCGGCAGTCCAGCGGTCAGCCCGAGAGGGCTCGCTCGACCACCAGGGTGAGCTCCTCGAGCGCCGTCACGCGGACCTGCTCTCCACGGTCGGCCCCCTCATCGCAGCGGGCACGCCAGATCTCTCCCTGGAGCCGCACCTGGCCGTTCGGCGCGCAGCGGGTCACCACCTCCGCGAGCTCGCCGATCAGCGTCTCCGCTCCGACCTGCACGCGACGCCGGCGCTGGTACCAGAGCCAGAAGAAGGTCTCTCCGACCTCGAGGATCGCCGCGAGGAGGACCACCGGTATCGCCCATTCGAGCGGTAGGACGAAGACCGCAAGGAGAATCGCGCCGAGCAGGATCACGGCGCGATTCTCCCTGGTCTGTGCGCTACCTGAGGAGCAGGAACCCGATGGCGCGGCGTCCCACGACGACCGCGTCCTGCTGTTTCGTCGTCGTGGCGCGGATCGCTCCGTTGCCGAGCCGGAGGCGCGCGACGACCTCGTCGCCGCGCGGAGCGTTCTGCAGCGACGCGAGGAGCTGGTCGAAGGTCGGCTCCGCCGCGTCCTCGTCGCACTCCTCTTCGAAGATGAAGCACGGGGTGCCCGACGAGGCGGAGGCGCCGCCGAACACCTCGACCCAGCCGCTCCGCCGTGCGTTGGCGGGCACCTTGAGCTGGACGTCGACGTTCTTGAGCCCGGCGGCGTGAGCCGGCTTGAGCACGATGCGGAGCTTCAGCATCTGGCCGGGCCGCCCGCGCAGGTACTCGCGCGTGACGTACCGCGTGCCGTTCCACTGGAGGATGCTCCGCACCTGGTACTGCTCGAAGCTCTTCTCGATCTCGAGCTTGGGCACGTCGATGCTCGTGACCTGGATCTCCTCGCCCTCGAAGAACTGCAGGAGCTCGGCCGTGAAAGCCGGCTCGGCGACCGACTCGAACGAGATGTCGAAGTCCGAGGCGTAGTGGTTGGAGCGCGTGAGCTCCCACGTCCGGCCGCCGTCGCGCGTGCCGCGGATTGTGAACGCGGCCTCGGTGTTCCCGGGCCCGATCCGGTCGATGACCACGTCGACGTTCATGAAGAGGTGCTCGAACGCCAGGAAGGGCAGGAACTCGGGCAGTACGGCGTCGCTTCGGCCGCTGCGGCTCTTGCCGGTGTCGAGGTCGGTGACCGTCGACGTGATGGGCGACCCGGTCGGGCCGGGCCCGAGGTTCGCGACGATGCCCGCGAGACGGTCCTGGGTGAGCGTTCCGATGCTCTCGCCGATGTTCGAGAGCTTGTAGGACCCGAAGACCGGGTCGCTCACGATCGTGATCGTGTCGCCCGCCCTGGCCGCCATGGTCGTCTCGCCCGTCCAGTTGAACGGATGGCCGAAGGCGACGGCGCGGCCGTTGCAGACGAGGGTCGTCGTGCCCACGCCCGCGACCGTGACGTCACCGGTCGACATCGCCGCGACGAACGTGTCGCCGGCGCGCAACGCCGCCGGCGTGCTGGGCGGCGGGTTGGTCGAGGCCGACGAGCCCATGTAGGCGATGAACGGGAGGCCCTGCCGGTCGATGGCCGCCTGCATCTGCTCGAGGCCACGAGCCGTGAGCCCCGATGCGGACACGGGCGTCTTCAGGCGCGAGAACGAGCTCAGCTCGGCCACCGAGAGCCCGGTCTCGGCGGAGATCCTGTTCGCGAGCCCGGTCGGGATCCTGACCGGCTTGGACGCGAGGCTCGGATCCTCGCCCAGCGTCAAGAGATCGTTCATGTCCTCGGCAGGCGTCAGGCCGGCGAGCGTCGAGCCTCCGCCTGCGAGACCGTAGGCGATCGCGCCGATGAGCTTGTCTTTGCCGGTCGACGGATCGCGGAAGAAGACGGGGGAGCCGGACGCGCCTGCCCAGAGCCCTCCGGCCTGGGTGACCGTCGTCCCGCTCAGGTCGACGATGATGATGTCCCGGCCGGGGCCGACCGCGTCCCGAAGGACGCCGAGGACCTCGGCGCTCATCGTCGAGAGCGTCCGCCCTCGGACGACCGAGACCGCCGTTCCCCGCATGCCCGTGGCCACGTCATCCAGGGGCATGATCGTCGGGCACTGGCCCGTCAATGTCCCCGAGCTCGACGTCTTGCCTGTCGCGGGCGCCACCCCTACCGCCGCAACTGCGATCGCCAGCGCGAACACGCCCGCGATCGTTCGTGGTGTGCGCCATCCCCTCATCTGAAACTCTCCTCCCAGAAATCGGTCCCGCGCCGCACGGGACTGCTGGCGAATCCAGCATGCGTCATTCGCCACACGATTCCAAGAGTCGTCGGCCATTCCTGGCCGAACGGATGGGATCCGCCGAGCGCGGAACTTCTTCTCCAGTGCCGGGGGTGAGATTCGAACTCACACGCCCTTGCGGGCAGAGGGTTTTAAGCCCCCCGCGTCTACCGTTCCGCCACCCCGGCTTCACGTGCCCGGGCGCGGGAGCCCCGGGCTATCCGCCGCCCTGCTGTAACTGGTCGAGCTCGAACTTCTCGGGGCCGTCGCCCTGCGGCCCGCGGTAGTCGTCGCTGAAGTCGTCGAGCGCGGATTCGTCGAACGTCGTGCAGCGCATCATGTGCGTCCACGAGATGGCCACGATCTTGTCCGAGAGCGCCGGGTCCTCCTCTTCCATGTCCTCGCTCAGCGGCCCGACGATCAGACCGCGCGTGTCCTGCTGGTACCAGTCCGCAAGGGACGCGATGTCGGCGTCGGACACCTCGCTCCCGTACTGGACGACCATGCCGCCGTGCTCCAGGTTGTGGATGTAGTTGATCTGCGGGACGGGCTGGTCGTAGAGGTTCCAGATCGCCGTCTGCGCGTTGTGGAGGCCGCTCGTGGCCGGGATCGAGTTGTACTCGTAGCCGTCCGGCAGCTGCTGCACGTGCGTCGCCTCGAGCGCCGGGAAGGTCTGCAGCTCGCAGGTGCCATTGTCGCCGACCGGGCCTGCGTCGCCGTCACCACCGCCGCTCGACATGATGAAGCCGATCCCGACCGCGGCCGCGGCGAGGATGATGAGCGCCGCGACGATGATGAAGATCAGCCGCGTGCGTCCAGGGTCGTGCTCAGCTTTATAGGCCTTGGGCGCCTGGACGGGACGCTTGGGCGGTGTGGGGACGCGATCTTTCTTGGCCACGAATGAAAAAAGTATCAGGCTGTCGCGCGCTGCCCGACGCCAAGGAACTCCTCCACCGACGCCAGGTCGCCCACGAGCGGCGCGGGCGGGAGCGCCTCGATGAACCTGCGGCCGTACCCCTTCGTGCGCAGGCGCGGGTCGAGGATGGCCACCACGCCCCGGTCCGCGTGGCCGCGTACGAGGCGCCCGAAGCCCTGCCGCAGCTGGAGGATCGCCGTTGGGAGCGCGTAGTCCGCGAACCAGTCTCCTCCCGCGCGCGAGATGCGCTCGCACCGGGCTTCCACCAGGGGATCCCCGGGCGCCGCGAAGGGGAGCTTGTCGATGACGAGGAGCGAGAGCGACTCGCCCTGGACGTCGACGCCCTGCCAGAACGTCTGCGTGGCCATCAGGACCGTGTCGACCTCGTTACGGAAGCGCTCCAGAAGACGCTCGCGCGGTGCATCTCCCTGGATGAGGACCGGGTACGGGATGCGCGGCGCGGCGCGGTCGGCCAGCTCGTCGAGCGCCCGGTAGGAGGTCGTCAGCACGAGCGCGCGGCCCTCGGAGAGGCGGCAAAGGGCGGCGACCTCGTCCGCCAGGCGGGCGTCGTAGCCCTGCGAGCGTGGCTCGGGGAACGCGCGCGGCACGTACAGCAGGGTCTGCTCGCGGTAGTCGAAGGGCGACTCCAGGGAGACCTCGCGCGCCTCGTCGAGCCCGAGCCGGCGGCGCAGGAAGCGCGGCTCGAGCGTCGCCGAGACGAGGATGGAGACGACCGGGCGCTCCCAGAGCGCCTCCCTCAGCACGTCGGAGACGTCCACCGGCGCCCAGGCGAGCGTTCCCTGCTCGGCCCAGGAGACGCTGTCCTCGTCCTCCACGGCCAGGCAGGCGCCGAGGTCGTCGACGGTCGTGAGCGCGCGCCGGGCGAGCTGGTCGAGGTCGTCGCTCCCGCCCTTGAGCGCGTCCGCGAGGTTGACGAGCGCGCCGGCGAGCAGGCGCGCAGGCCCGGCGGCGGCCTCGGCGTCGGCCTCCGTCAGCCGTCGGCGGCCGCGGCCGGGATCGAGCCCGGTGAGGAGCTCCGCGCCGCGCTCGTCGATCTCGGCGAGGGCGCGGGCAGGCGCCGGCTTCTCCCCCTCCCGGCACGCCCGCTCCACGTCTCGGAGCAGCTGGCGGAGGCCCGCCAGTGACACACGCCCGCCGAACCAGGCGACGGCGGCTTCCTCCAGGCGGTGCGCCTCGTCGAAGATGACCGCGTCGTGCTCGGGGAGCACGCCCGCGCCGTCGCCGGTCTTGGCCCGGAGCGCGAGGTCGGCGAAGTAGAGCGCGTGGTTGGCGATCACGAGCTCGGCCTCCTGAGCTCGTGATCGCGCCTGCTCGGAGAAGCAGGTCGCGAGCATCGGGCAGCGCCGCCCCGCGCAGCGATCCGGGCCGACCGCCAGCTCCGCCCAGAGGCTCGCGCCGGGCTCGAAGGAGAGCTCCGCGCGGTCGCCGGTCTCGGTGGTCTCGATCCAGTCCTGGAGGCGCTCGTACTCGGCGGCGTCCTCGGCCGTCCGGAAGAGCGGCATGGCGAGCATGTGGAGGCTCTTGCGGCACAGGTAGTTCTGGCGGCCTTTGAGCACCGCAACGTCGAACGTGCGGCCGAGCGCCTTCGATGCCGCGGGCACGTCCTTCGTGAGGAGCTGCTCCTGGAGCGCCTTCGTCGCCGTGGCCACCACGACCCGCTCGCCCGTTTCCAGGGCCGGGATCAGGTAGGCGAGGCTCTTCCCGACCCCCGTGCCGGCCTCGGCCAGCAGGTGCTCGCCGCGCTCGATGGCGTCGGCGACCTCCTGGGCGAGCGCAGCCTGCTCCGCCCGCGGCTCGAAGCCGGGAAGCGTGCTGGCGAGCCGACCGTCGGGACCGAAGAACGCGCGCATCTAAGGGCCGTTGAGGGTAGAAGGCCCGCCGGTCAGCATAGCGAACATGTGTTCGCGGTGGTAGGCTCGGCCCGATGGAGCAACGGGTCAGCCTCGTCACGCTCGGCGTCGTCGACCTCGAGCGGGCGCGGGCCTTCTACGAGGCGCTCGGGTGGACGACTGGGGCGCAGCCGGGCGACGACGTCGTCTTCTTCCAGGCCGGCGGCATGATCGTCGCGCTCTGGGGGCGCGCCGAGCTGGCCGAGGACAGCGTCGCGCTCGACGAGGGCGGCTGGGGCGGCATCACGCTGGCCCACAACGTGCGCTCGCCCGAGGAGGTGGACGCCGTGCTCCTCGAGGTCGAGCAGGCCGGCGGCACGATCGCGAGGGCGGGCGCGCCGACGTTCTGGGGCGGCTACTCGGGCGTTTTCGTCGACACCGAGGGGCATCCGTGGGAGGTCGCCCACAACCCCGGGTGGACGATCGCCGAGGACGGATCGACGCGCTTGGGCTGACCCCCGGCGCGGGGATACCCTTTCGGCACGATGTTTTCGCTCTTCGGTCGCTCCTCGCGCCGCCAGGCCGAGCTCGAACGGCGCCGAATCTACATCGAGAGCTACTCGTTTCCCCCGGCGCTCCGGGAGAAGCTCGAGGCCCATCCCGACCTCGACCTGAGCGGGAGCCAGATCTCGCTCGTCCTCGACGGCCTCCGCACGTGGTTCGTGGCGTGCCTCTATGCGGACGGAAAGACACTCGGGATGCCCTCGCGGGCAGTGGACATCGCGTGGCACGAGTTCATCCTCATGACCCGCGAGTACCAGTCCTTCTGCGACGAGGCGTTCGGCTACTACCTGCACCACAGCCCCGAGGAGACGATGGACGAGGCGATGCCGGGGCCGCTGCGCCGCACGCTCCTGACCACGGAGCGCGAGCCGATGGTGCCGGGTTACGTGGGGATCCCGTTCCTGTTCGCGCTCGACGGCGAGCTCGGCCTCCAGGACGGCCAGCAGTGGACGCCCGAGGACATCGACACGCTGCGCGATTCAGGCCCCGGCGAGGGCACCGGCGTCGTCGGCGGTGACGGCGGCGGGTGGTTCGGAGGCGACGGGGGTTTCGGCGGTGACGGCGGCGGCTTTGGTGGGGACGGCGGCGGGGGCGGCGGCTGCGGAGGCGGCGGGGTCTAGATCTCGGGCGGAACCTCCCGCCGGGCGCCGAGGCTGGCGCCGGCCGAGGCGACGACCACGCAGAAGATCGCCACCCACTCGATCGCGCCCGGCACCTGCGACAGCGCGACGGCGCCGACGATCGCGGCCACGACGGGCTCCAGGCTCAGCAGGATCCCGAATGTGGCCGTGGACAGCTTGCGCAGGGCCGCGAGCTCGAGCGTGAAGGGGAGCGCGGAGCCGAGCACGGCGACCGCGAGCCCCGTGGCGAGGACGGCCGGTTCGAGGAGGGCGGCGCCGCCGCCCGCGATCCCGAACGGCGCCAGGAGGACGGCCGCCACGCCGAGGGAGACGGCCAGCCCGGTCCCGATCGGCCAGTCCTGGAGCATCCGCTTGGCGAGCAGGATGTACGCCGCCCAGGCGACCGCCGCGCCGAACGCCCACGCGAGCCCCACGGGGTCGAGATCGACGCTGGGGCTGCCCAGGAGCGCGACGCCCGCCCCGGCCAGGCCGACCCAGAGGAAGTCGACCGCGCGACGCGAGCCGATGACGGCGACCGCGAGCGGCCCCAGGAACTCGACCGTCGTCGCGAGGCCAAGCGGGATCCGGTCGATCGCCTGGTAGAAGCAGCCGTTCATCACGGCGATGGCCGCGCCCGACGCGAGCACCCAGGTGAGGGGCAACCGCCCTGTCCGGCGCAGGGCCGCAAAGTTGACGGCTACGAGGATCACGGCGGCAAGCGCGACGCGGATCCAGACGAAACCGAGCGCGCCGACCTGGTCGAACGCGCTCGTGGCCAGGGCGGCGCCGGACTGGACGGAGAGCGCCGCGCCGAGGACGAGCAGCGGCGCGGGCGCCGCCGCGAGCCGCCTGAGTCCGCTCAGAGAATCTCTCCGAGGGCCGCGAGCGCCCGCTCGACGTCGCCGGAGTCGTTGAAGACGTGCAGCGAGAAGCGGACGGCGCCGAGCCGCGGGGAGACGATCACCCCTGCGTCGGCGAGCCGCGCGGCGACATCCGGCCCCTCCCGCCCCGGGAAGCGGGCGATGACGATGCCGGCGCGACGGTCGTCCTCGGCCGGGGTCAGCACCTCGGCGCCCAGTCGCTCGAGCCCGTCGCGCAGCTCGCCGGCAAGCGCGAGGTCGTGCTCGAGCGCGTTCTCGATCCCGAGCTCCAGCAGATAGTCGACCGCGGCGGTCAGCGCCGCGCCGGCCGCATACGACGGCGTCGAGTACTCGAGCCTGCGGGCCGCGTTCGCGAGCGGGATGGTCCCTGCGTCGAACGCGAACATGTCCTCCGTCGATTTCCAGCCGACGAACGGCGGATCCATGCGCTCCCACAGCTCGCGGCGCAGGTGGCAGATCCCCGCACCGGGAGCCGAGCAGAGCCACTTGTAGCCCGACGAGACGACCACGTCGACGCCGAGCGAGGGGGCGTCCAGCGGGACGACGCCCGCCGACTGCGTCGCGTCGAGGACGAGAACGGCGCCCACCGAGCGCGCCAGCTCGACGAGCCCGGCCGGGTCGAGCCGGTGGCCCGTCGCGTACTGGACGTGGCTGATGCAGATGACCTCGGTGTCCTGGTCGACCACGGCGGCGACCGTGTCGAGCGAGAACGAGGCGGGGTCGTCGAGGGCGGGCGCGAGGCGCACCTCGACGCCCGTGTCCCGCGCGATCCGCAGCCACGGATAGGTGACGCTCGGGAACTCCAGATCGGCCGACACGACGTTCTTCCCCTCGCCCGGGCGGAGCCACCAGGCGACCTGGCAGAGCGCCTCGGTCGCGTGCGTGACGACGGCGACGTCGTCCGGGTCGGCCCCGAGGAGCCGTGCGGCCGCGGCGCGCGGGATGTCGCCGACGCGCTCCTCGACCTCGTCGTCGAACCCGACCGTCCCGCGCCCGGCGATCTGACGCCCGAGCTCCTCCCCGGCCCGCTGCACCGGCAGCGACTCGAGCCCGATCGACCCCGTGTTCAGGTAGACGACCTCCTCGAGCACCGGGAAGTCGCTGCGCGGCGCGAGCGCGGGGCGGCCGGTGCTCACTCCTCGGCCGGCGCGTTGACTTCGAGCCTGAGGACGTCGGGGCGGTGGTAGTGGCCGGAGGGGTCGAAGCGCTGGCGCTCCTCGTGGAGGCGCAGCGGGTCGAGCTCCGCGTAGAGGATGCCCTCCTCGTCGTAGAGCGGCCCGGCAAGGTAGGCGCCGTCGGGCCCGAGGATCGCACTACCTCCGCGGCCGACGACCTCGATGCCGTCGAAGGCCTCGCGGAGCGGGAAGTCGTCCGGGTAGGCGTCGGCGCGCTGGTAATGGCACGGAGCGATGACGAACGCGCGCGACTCGCGTGCGATGTGGACGAGCGTCGCCTGCCACTCGTCCGAGTCGTCGGCCGTCGACGCGATGTAGAGCTCGATGCCGGACTCGTAGAGGGCGAAGCGTGCGAGCGGCATGTAGTTCTCCCAGCAGATCAGCCCGCCGAGCCGGCCGAGGTCGGTCTCGATCGCCCGCAGCCCACGGCCGTCGCCCGGGCCCCAGACGAGCCGCTCGTGGTTCGTGGGCACGAGCTTGCGGTGGTGGAGCGCGAGCCGCCCCTCCGAGTCGTGGTAGAGGAGTGTGTTGTAGAGCGTCCCGGGCCGCTGCGGGTCGATCTCGGTGATCCCCGTGACCAGCCAAACGCCGTGCTCGCGCGCGACCTCGCCGAGCCGGTCCGCCGCCGGGCCGGGGACCTCCACCGACTCCTGGGCGAGCCGTGCGAACGCCGCCTTCGCCCGCGGATCCGCCCAGCCCGCGAGGTACTTGGCCCAGACGGAGGACGGATAGGCCGGGAGGAACGCCTCGGGGAAGACCACGAGCTCGGCGCCGGCGCCCGCGGCCTCGGCCGTGCGCTCGGCGAGGCGGTCGAGCGTCGCCTCGCGGTCGAGCACGACCGGCTGGACCTGGACGCACGCGACGGTGACGGGACGGCGCATCTGAGGGGTTCTACCGAAAAAACATGCTCTTTGCGAAGACTTCTGCCTCGGGCCGCTTGACGGGCTCCGCGAAGCGGCGATAGGCTCGCGCCTGCCAGATCCGGTAAGCCCTCGGGCTCGCCGGATTTGGCGTTTTAACGGGCCTTACGGGCGCGCCGTCCGAGCCCGCCTCTACTGTTCGTCGGCCCATGACCGGGACCCTTGTCATCCTCGTGTTCGTGGCCGGTGCCCTTGCCGCCGGCGCGGTCTGGCTCGTCCGCGTGCTGCGGGCCGAGCTCACGGGCCTGCGCGCCGAGAACGCCGACCAGCTCGCGGGCCGCACCGCCGACATCGACCGACGGCTGGCCGGCATGACCGAGACGATGGACCGTCGCTTCGGCGAGCTCGACACGAAGGTGGACAGGCGCCTCGGCGAGCTCGACCTCCGGGTCGACAGCCGCCTGGCCGGGATGACGGAGACGTCCACGAAGATCCACGAGCGGCTCGGCAAGGTCGACGAAGCGACCGCGCAGATGAGCGAGCGCGCAAAGGACTTCCAGCGCTTCGAGCAGCTCCTGCGCCCGCCCAAGGCACGCGGCGGGGTCGGCGAGCAGATGCTCCAGCGGCTCCTCGCGGACGTGCTTCCGGCGGACAAGTTCTCGCTCCAGCACGGGTTCACGAGCGGCGAGCGGGTGGACGCGGTCATCCGGCTGGACGGGATGCTGATCCCGATCGACGCGAAGTACCCGCAGGACAACTTCCAGCGCTTCGTCGAGGCGGAGGACGACCAGGCGCGGGAGACGCACGCCCGCGCGTTCGCGCGCGACGTGAAAGGGCACATCGACGCGATCGCGTCCAAGTACATCCGCCCCGAGGAGGGAACCTGCGAGTTCGCCTTCATGTACCTGCCCACCGAGGGCGTCTATTACGAGCTGGTCTGCAACCGGATCGGGGGCGACGCGAACCCGATCGACCATGCGCATCGGCGCAAGGTGATCCCGGTCTCGCCGGGCTCCTTCTACGCGTACCTCCTCACCCTCGCGCAGGGCTTCAGGGGCTTGCAGATCGAGGAGCATGCCCGCGAGGTCATGGCGTACGTCGCCGACCTCCAGCGCGACTTCGACAAGTTCAAGACGGACTTCGACCTGCTCGGGAAGCACCTCGGCAACGCGCAGACGAAGTACGGCGACTCCGAGAAGCGGCTCTCCCGGTTCGAGACGAAGCTCGAACGGGCGGCCGAGTCGGAGCTCCCCGAGACACCGCGCGTCGAGCTCGCCGAGCTCCCCCGCGCGGCGGACGCCGCCTAGACCTCGCGGCCCCGCCCGGGGTCTGAATATGGCCGGTCGCTCCTATACTCGGGTGGGGACACGGCGTGGACATCGGCTGGTTTTTCCTGTGGCTCGGCTTGGCCCTGGCTGGGCTCGGGCTTCTCCTGCTCCGCACCTGGTGGCGCGAGCGCCGTTTCGACGGTGCGCCGCTCCTGCTCTCGGCCGGGCTGCTGCTCCTGGGCGCCGGCGTGCAGCAGTTCATCCTCGTCGGCATGGCGGAGACCGGCGGCCGCGCGGTCGACTCGCCGGCATTCATCACGGTCTCGATCGTCTCGGCCGCCTTCGCAACCGCTGTCTGGATCGCGCTTGCGACGAAGCGGGGCCGCGAGAGCCTGCGCAGAGGCGCCGAACGGCCGCGGCGCATCCGCGAGCTCGAGGTCCTGAGCGCGATCGCGCGCCTGGCCTCGCAGCACGGCTCGGTCGAGGAGATCGGCGGGGCGATCCTCGAGGCGGCCGCCCCTGCGGTCGGCGCCGACTCGGCCGTCCTGCTCCTCTACGACCGCGACCGCAGGGTGCTCTCGGCCGAAGCGGCCAGCGGGATCGCCGAGGAGTCGTGGCGCTCGTTCGCCTTCGAGGTCTCCGACGACTTCAACCAGACGCTGCTCTCGAGCGGCAAGCCGCTCGTCGTCAAGGACGTCGTTGGCGAGCGGCGCTTGAAGATGCAGCTCGCCCGGTCGATCGGGGCGCGCAGCGCGCTCGTCGTCCCGATCCGCTACGAGGGCAACGCCGTCGGCACCCTTACCTTCTACGCGGTCAGCGCGCCGCGCCGCTTTGACGCGGTGGCCATCGCGGTCGCCGAGCTGATCGCCAACGAGGCCGGCGACGTCCTCGAGCGCATCCGGCTCCAGGACGAGGTGCGCGAGGAGCGCGAGCGCGCCGCGCGCGTCCTGGCTCACGTCGGCGACGGCGTCTTCTTCGTCGACGGCTCCGGTGTCGTGCGGCTCTGGAACCCGGCCGTCGCCGCGATCACGGGGCGCGACGCGGGGCAGGTCCTGGGTCTCCGGCCAGAGGACGTCCTCCCCGGCTGGAACGCGATCGAGCCGCTCGTCCCCGTGGCGAGCGCGCCGATCTACGCGGCGAAGCACGCCGAGACGCTGCCGCTCGACCTCGGCGGCCGCGAGGTCTGGATCTCGATCTCGGCAGTCCAGTTCCCCGACGGCACCGTCTATGCGCTGCGCGACCTCACCGAGGAGCGCGGCATCGAGAAGATGAAGAGCGAGTTCGTGGCCACGGTCTCGCACGAGCTGCGCACGCCGCTCGCCGCCGTCTACGGGGCGGCGATGACCCTCCGTCGGCGCGACGTCGAGCTCGACGAGGAGCGGCGCAGCCGCCTCCTGGCCGTGATCGCCGGCGAGTCGGACCGCCTTGCGCGGATCGTCGACCAGGTGCTTGCCGCGAGCCGGCTCGACTCCGAGTCGTTCGCCTTCTCGGTCGAGCACTGCGACCCGGGCGCGCTGGCCCTCGAGGTCGTGGAGGCCGCGCGGGCGCACGTCCCCGACGGCATCGTGATCGACCTCGCGCATGGCAACGACCTTCCGACGGTGGCGGCCGACCCGGACATGCTCCGCCAGGTCCTCTCGAACCTGGTCGAGAACGCCGTCAAGTACTCGCCTTCCGGCGGGAGCGTGCACGTGTCGCTCGAGCGCCAAGCGGGCCGCGTGCTCTTCGCCGTCCGCGACGAGGGGCTCGGCATCCCGCTCAAGGAGCAGGAGCGGATCTTCGAGAAGTTCTTCCGCCTCGACCCCAACCTGACCCGGGGCGTGGGCGGCACCGGCCTCGGTCTCTACATCTGCCGCGAGCTCATCCGCAGGATGAACGGGCGCATCTGGGTGGCCTCGCGCGAGGGCGAGGGCTCGACGTTCTTCTTCGAGCTCCCCGCGGCGGGTGACGGCTCCTCGTCGGAGGACGACGAGGCCGACGCCTTCGAGGCCCGCGCGGGCCTCGGCTAGAAGCTAGAAGCGGAGGAGGGCGCCGACGCCGGCGACCGCGGCGAGGTCGTCGCGGCCGCGCACGGCCCAGATCGTTCCCCCGTGGGCGAGCGTCTGGTGGATGGCGAGATCGAGGCCGTCCTCGGACTCCTCGAGCTGGTTCCCGTCCAGCGGGCACTTGGAGCCGTCGAGCTGGAGCCGGCCGCACGCGGGGCAGCGCCTGGCCGGGTGGTTGGCACCCTCGCCGAAGAGGAGGAGCTCGACGCGACCGTCGGAGGCCGCCTCGAGCACCGCCGCCCAGCCGGCGGCGCCGCGGCCGTTCCGGCCGTGCTCCTCGGCCCAGTGCTCGACGACTTCGCGCTCGCGCTCGGCGCGCCAGCGCTCGAGCGCCGGCACCGCGGCCTCCAGGAGCTCCCGCGGCTGCGCGTGGGCCTCGGCGTGGACGGTGCCCGCTACGACGGCACGCGTCTCGTGGGCGACGAGGTCGAGGAACTCGGCGCCCGTTTCCTCGGAGGCTACGACGACCACGCGCGGGCCGTGTAGGCGGCGCACGAGCTTGTCGAGCACCTCGGCGACACGGCGCAGATGATCCTGGGCAAGCTCGTCGGCGTGGCGCTGGAGGCGCGACTGCGCCCAGCCACCCTGGTCGTGGCGCCGGGGCTGCTCCTCGGTGTAGTCGGCCAGGTCCTCGAGCTTCCCCGCGCGCAGCCGGTAGAACCGCCCCTGCTCGCGGCTCACGACGAGGACGAGGGCGCCCTCGCCCCGCCCGACCAGCGGCACCAGCGGCGCGAGGTAGAGGCTGTCGCGCACCCGGATCTCGTCCGGCACGACCTCGGTGAGCGGAAGCGTCCGCCAGACGTTGTCGAGCCCGGCGCAGAAGATGGCGAGCCCGTGCGCGCCCTCGCGCTCGAACTCGGCGTCGAAGAATCGCCGGATGCGGTCGAAGTCCTCACGGAGGGCGAGCCGCTGCTGGTGCGTGAGCTCCCGCTTGCCGGCACCGTTGCGTTTCGCGGCCTCGTCGAGGAGGGAGTTCAGACGTGTCTGCGCGTCGCCGGCGGCGTGAAGCGAGCTGGGATCGAGGTCGAGGTAGACGCTGATCGCAACGCCCTGCTCGGCCTGGAAGCCGGCAAGATCGCGGAGCTCGTCCCAGGTGACGGTTCGTGCCATCTCTCGGGCCTAGTAGGTTTCCCCTGCGGCTCAGACGCTACACAATCGGAACAGCAAAGCCGGTTCAGACGTTAAGAAACGTAGAGAGAAATCCGTGACAGAGAGGAACGACGTGAGCACAGACGTACGCGAGGTGATCGTGATCGGCGGGGCAGCTGCCGGCTACACCGCTGCCCTCTACACCGCCCGCGCGAACATGTCCCCGCTGGTGATCGAAGGGGTCAACTGGGGCGGCCAGCTGATGATCACGAGCGACGTCGAGAACTACCCCGGCTACCCCGCCGGCGTGCTCGGCCCGGAGATGATGCAGGAGTTCCGGAAGCAGGCCGAGCGCTTCGGCGCGGAGTTCATCACCGACGACGTGACGAAGGTCGACTTCTCCGAGCGGCCCTTCCGCGTCTGGGTCGGCGAGGACGAGTACCGGGCCGAGACGGTCATCGTCGCGACCGGCGCGAACGCCCGCCAGCTCGGGCTCGAGTCCGAGCGCACCCTCCAGGGACGCGGCGTCTCGTACTGCGCCGTGTGCGACGCGGCGTTCTTCCGCGACAAGGACGTGGTGATCGTCGGCGGCGGCGACTCCGCGATGGAGGAGGCCACCTTTCTGGCGAAGTTCGCCTCGAAGGTCACGGTCGTCCATCGGCGCGACGTCTTCCGGGCGTCGCCGATCATGGTCGACCGCGCCCGCGCGACCGAGAAGATCGAGTTCGTCCTCGACTCCGTGGTCGAGGAGGTGCTGGGAGACGGCCTCGTCACCGGCGTCCGCGTCCGCAATCTGAAGACGGACGAGACCAGCGACATCCCGGCCGAGGGCTTCTTCGTCGCCATCGGGCACGACCCGACGACGGAGCTCTTCAAGGGCCAGCTCGACATGGATCCCGAGTCGGGCTACCTGATCACCAGGGGGAAGACGACCGAGACCAACATCCCCGGCGTGTTCGCCGCGGGCGACGTGCAGGACGACGTCTACCGGCAGGCCGTCACCGCGGCCGGGTCCGGATGCATGGCGGCGCTCGACGCCGAGCGCTGGCTGGCCGCCGAGCGCGGCCAGCTGCTGGACGCCCTGGCGGCGCCGCGCAGCTAGCTTGTCTCCATGCCGTACTTCATCTGCCCGAACTGCCGGCGACGGTCGGTCGACGACGACGGCATCGAGGGCCTGACCGGCCGTCCCGTCGCCTGCACGAGCTGCGGCTTCGGCTTTCTGTTCCAGATCCTCGACGACTACTACCCGGCCCCGGGGACCGGGTTCGTGGTCTGCAACAACGAGGGCCGCATCATCGCCACGGGGCAGGGCATCTTCGAGCTCACGGGCTACCGCGAGGCCGACCTGCTCGGGCACGACGTCATGGCGGCGCTCTTCGAGCCCGAGGGCAACGGCCCGACTCCCGCCGCCCTCACGCTCGAGTACGGCGTCCGCCGCTTCGACCAGAAGCTCACCCTCAAGACGCGCTCGGGCGTGAAGAAGGTCGTGCGCGCCGACTTCTTCCCGGCGTACGACGAGGACGGCGGCCTCCTGGTCGCCGTCGCACCCCGCTAGACGCGGCTCGACGGGCAGAGGCCCGCGAGGACACACTCCTCGCAACGCGGGCGGCGCGCGTCGCAGACGCGGCGGCCGTGCCAGATGAGCAGATGCGGGAAGCGCGGCCAGTCCGCGCGCGGGACGATCCGCATCAGGTCGCGCTCGATCTTCACCGGGTCCTGCTGCTTCGTAAGACCGAGCCGCTGGGAGAGGCGCCGCACGTGGGTGTCTACGACGATGCCCTGGGTCGCGCCGCGCTCGGCGGCGACGACATTGGCCGTCTTGCGCCCCACGCCAGGAAGGCGCACGAGATCCTCCAGCCGCCCGGGCACCTCGCCCCCGAACTCCTCCAGCAGCATGTGCATGGCATTCCGGAGGTTCTTCGCCTTCTGCCGGTACGTCCCGGTCGGCCGGATGTCGGCCTCCAGCTCCTCGAGCGGGACCGCGAGGTAATCCTCGGGCTTCCGGTACTTGCGGAAGAGCTTCTCCGTGACGCGGTTCACCGTGACGTCGGTCGTCTGGGCGGAGAGCATCACCGAGATGACCAGCTCCACCGGGTCGCGGAAGCGCAGCGCGATGGTCGCGTCGGGATGCGCCTGCGCGAGCCGCTCGATGATCTCCCCGATGCGCTCGCGCTTCGGGCCGACGCGCCGGCGCGCCTCCAGGACGTAGTTACGCGGGGCCGAGATCATCCGACGCTGGGAGCAAGTTCCTTACGTAGCTCAGGAGCGACCTCGCAGAGACCCGCTGGAGGGCCACGCTAGCCGTAGTACGCCTCGGCGTACTCGTCCATCATCGACTCCGCGGCCAGCAGGCGCGGGCCCGCACAGACGCGGTCGAGCGCGGGGCAGCCGGAGCAGGTGAAGTCGCTCGGCGTCGGACGGAACTGCCCCTCGTTGATGCGTTCGATCGCAGCGGAGAGCTCGGCCTCGAGCGCCTCCGTGTCCCCGGCCGCGAACCGGGTCGAGACAACCGCGTCGGGCCGCTCGAGGAAGTGATAGACGACCTCGACCTCCTCGGCCCCGGTCCGCAGGCACGCGAGCGCGTACACGAGGCGCTGGAGCCGGTAGTCGCTCTCCACGATCTCCTCGGGCGTGCCCTCGGCGAGCGAGTTCGTCTTGTAGTCGAGGACGAGCGCACGCGAGCCGTCGCTCCAGAACACGTCGAGCCGGCCGTGGAGGAGCACGCCGTCGTGCTCGAAGGCAAAGGGCCGCTCGACCGTGGCCCCCTCGAGCAAGGCGATGCGACTCGCCAGCTCGGAGCCGCAGTAGGCAGCGACGAAGCCGCCGATCCGGCCGAGCTCCTCCTCGGACACGGCGGGATACCAGCTCCGGACGGGCTCGAGGTCGGGAACGGCCGGCGCGGTCATGTCGACGGTCTCGAGGAGGCGGTGGACCGCGTCGCCGACCTCGGTCGCAGCCAGCCCGGTCTGGCCCGGAACCGTGCCGTGCGCGTCCGCCGGCCGCATGCCCGCGATGCGCTCCGCGAAATAGCGGTACGAACACCGCTCGAAGAGCGCCAGCGCGCTGTAGGAAAGCCGGCGGACGCGGTGGAGCGGTGGGGCCGGCACCGGCGGGAGCTCGGGCAGCTTCGGCGCGAGCGGCGGCAGCGGCGCAAGGCCCTCGCCTGCGAAGAGCTCCAGCTGACCTTCCTCCGCGGCGGGCGGTACGGCCGGTGCGGGTGCGGACGCGGCCTGCTCGGCCGAGTAGCGGTCGACGCGCACCAGCAAGCGGGCTCCGTCGCGGACGATCTCGACCGGCCCGTCGCCGGCGGCGTCGAGCTCCTGCGCCTCCAGGCGTGAGAGCACCCAGCCGATCGGCGTGCCCTGGTCGGCCGTGCGCCCGGGGTCGATCGCTCCCGAGACGATCAACCGGTCGATCGCGCGGGTCATGGCGACGTAGTAGAGGCGCAGACGCTCGGCGCGCTCGGCCTCGCGCTCGGCCTCGCGCACGCGCTCGTACTCGAAGGCCGGGCGCCGCGAGCCGGTCGCCGGGTCGGCGACGCGGAAGCCGAAGCGCCCGTCGGGCAGGCAAAGGATCTCGTCCGGCGAGGGGGCCGTGCGGTCGCGCCCCGCGTCGGCGACGATCACCACCTTGAACTCGAGGCCCTTGGCGGCGTGGATGGTCAGGAGCCGCACGGCGTCGCCGTCCTCTTCCTCGGCCACCGCCTCGAGCTCGCGAGCTCCGACGGCCTCCTGCTCACGCACGAAGCGGACGAAGCCCTCGATGTCGCGGCCGCGCAGCTCCTCGTAGGAGCGTGCGAGCCGCGCGAGCTTGCGCATGTTCGCGTAGCGGCGCCGTCCGTCCCAGCGGGCCAGCACGGCGAGGTCGTAGTCGTGGTCGGCGACGATCCGCTCACAGAGCTGCTCGAGCGAGAGCCCGTGAGCCGCCTGCCCGAGCCGCTCGAAGCGCTGGAGGAACGCCCGGCAGAGATGGCGGTCGCGCTCGGAGAGATCGGCGGGCAGCCCGCGCTCGAAGGGCTGGAAGAGCGGCCGCCTCGTCGCGGCGGAGCGCAGGAGCACGAGCGCGTCGTTCGAGAGGCCGACGAAGGGCGAGGCGAGGACGGTGACGAGCGCCTCGTCGTCGTAGCGGTTGTGCAGAAGGCGGAGGTAGGCAAGCAGGTCGACGACCTGCTGCTGGCCGAAGTAGCCGCGGCCGGTCGCGCGGTAGGTGCGCAGGCCCGCCGAGCGCAGCTCCTCCTCGTAGTGCTCGGCGTCGGTCCCGGCGGCGAAGAGGAGGACGATCTCGCCGGCCGCCGCCTCGCCCGAGTCGACGAGCTGCTTCACGCGCGCGGCGATGTGCCGGGCCTCGGCGCGGCGCCAGTGGATCGGCGTCCCCGAGTAGGTGGACTTGTCCGTGACGAGCAGCTCGACCGGCGCCCCGAAGACCGGGTCAGGAAACCGTCCTGCGGCCTCGAGCGGCTGGAACTCTTCGCCGAACTCGCTCGAGAAGAGGTGGTTGACGGCCGCAAGCACCTCGGGGCGCGAGCGGTAGTTCTGGGTGAGCGCGAGCACGCCGCCGGAGCGCTCGCGCCGCTCGCGGAAGACCTCGACGTCCGCGTGCCGGAACCGGTAGATGGACTGGAACTCGTCGCCGACGAAGAAGAGCTCCTTCCCGTCGGGGCCCTCGGCGAGCAGGTCGACGATCTCGCACTGGAGCCGGTTCGTGTCCTGGAACTCGTCGACCATGATCGAGCGGAAGCGCCAGCTCTCGCGCTCGCGGACGGCGGCGTTGTCGCGCAGCAGGTCGCGCGCGGCGAGCTGCAGGTCCTCGAAGTCGAGCGCGGACTCGCGGTCCTTCCCCGCGCGGTAGGCCTCGCCGAAGCGCTCCAGCAGCTCCTGGAGCATGTCCCGGTCGCGGGCGGCGAGCTCGTCGAGCGCCGCCTGCTCGACGCCGTGCCGCGCCTCCTCGTAACTGACCGCGTGCTCGCCGCGGGCCTTCAGCTCGCCCAGGTCGAGAAGCCGCTCGGGCAGCGTCCGTTCCGCGAGGAGCTCGAGGGCGCGCGCCGCGCTCGCCCGGGCGCTCTCCCCCGCGTCGGCATCGTCGACGAGGCACCGGGCCGCCTCGTTCAGCTCGGCGATCCTTTCCGCCAGCCCCGGTCGCTCGCCGAGCTCGAGGACGAGCGGCCGTCCCGCGGCGCGCAGCGTCTCGTGCACGCCGGTGAGCATGCGCCGCAGCCCTCGCGTCCCGTAGGTGGAGAGGAGGCCGAGGCGCTCCGTGTCCCCGTCGGCGCAGAACTCCGTCAGCGCCGACTCGAACGCCTCGCGCTGGAGCACGCGCGCCTGCGCGTCGTCGAGTACGCGGAAGCGCGGGTCGATCCCGGCCGCGAACGGATGCGCCTTGAGGAGCCGCAGGCAGAAGCCGTGGATGGTCGAGATCCACGCCGCGTCCAGGTCGCGCGCGAGGTCGCCGCGCTCCGCTTCGACGAGCCGCGCCCTGATGCGGTCGCGCAGCTCGCCCGCGGCGCGCTCCGTGTACGTGATGACGAGGAGCGAGTCGACGTCGAGCCCGCGCTCGCACACCGCCTTGGCGAAGCGCTCGACCAGCACGGTCGTCTTCCCAGTCCCGGCGCCCGCCGAGACGAAGACGAGCCCCGGCGCCTCGATGGCGGCGGTTTGCTCGGGGTTGGGTGCGCCGACCGCCGTGCTCATTGCCGCCTCACCCGGCACATCGGGGCGAGATCGCACCACGTCGGGCACCCGGCGTCGCCGAGCGGGTCATGGCGGACGTCGCCGCCACGAATGCGCCCGACGAACCCGCGCGCATGCTCGGTCGCCCGCTCGATCTGGGCCCAGAACTCGTCCTCGTCGCGGTAGTCGTTGCGCTGGTAGCCCGGGATCCCGTCCTCCTTGGCGGAGGCCCGCAGGAGCCCGCGGGCGTCGCGGTCGCCCGCCAGCGCCCGGTAGAGGCCGCCGAGCGGCTCGATCCCGACCAGGTCGCGCAGGACGAGCATGTAGAGCGGGATCTGGAGCTTCAGCTCCGAGTCGATCTTCGCCGCCGAGAAGGCCGTCTTCCCCGACTTGTAGTCCCACACGATCCCGCGGGCGCTGAAGGGGTCGACGTCGATGCGGTCGATCTTCCCCGAGAGGGCGAAGCCCCCGAGGTCGAGGCCGCGCTGGAGCTCGGGCGACGAGCGCTCCGTCCCGAAGCCGACCTCGAAGCGGCGGGGCACGAGCGGCGCATCCGTCTCGGCCTCGTCGCGGACGAAGAGCTCGAGGTCGCGCCAGAGCTGTCCTTCGAGCTCGCGGCGCTCCAGGTCGGAGAGCTCCTGGCGCACTCCCTCGAGCGCCTCGTCGAAGCACCGGCGCAGGAAGCGCACGGCGTCCTCGATCCTCGTGGGGTCGACCCGCTCGATCCCGAGCTCCTTCGGCAGCCCCGCGTAGAAGCGGTGCAGGGTCGTGTGCGCGATCGAGCCGCGGAGCTTCGCGTCGACCTCGGCGTCGATCGACCGAGGCGAGACGACCCGCTCGACGAACCAGATCGACGAGCAGGTCGCGAAGGCCTCCAGCTCGGTCACGTTGAAGGTCGTGCGACCGCCCAGCTGCGCGAGGACGGCCGGGTTCGTGAGCTCCGTCGGCCGGTCGAAGGCGGTCCGCGCCCGCTCGAAGCGCCGCTCCCAGCCGTTGGCGAGCGCAAGTGCTTCTGCACCGGATGCATCCTCGGCGGCCAGGGCGGCGAGCGCGCGGAGGCGCTCGCGCTCCGTGGGCGCGTCCTCGAGCGGCCAGGTGAGCGCCGAGAGAGCGCGCCGCCGCGTCCAGCGCGCCACTTCGGACGGGTCGAAGAGCCCTCGCACCTCGTGCCAGAACGGGCTCGCCTGGCGCGGCGAGCCGTCGTCGGTGGCCGCCTCGCGGACGAGGGTCAGCCGCCGCGACGGGCGCGTGCAGGCTGCGTAGAAGAGGAAGCGCTCGCGCGCCACGGCGTCGGGCCGGACGAGCCGAGAGCGGGTGCGGTCGTCCAGGTCGCGGCGCGTGTCGTCGTCGAGGAAGGGCGAGGGGTTCGTGCGGCGGGGCAGGCTGCCCTCCTCTAGGCCCAGCACGAAGAGGGCCTCGAAGCGGCGCGTGCGGGCGCGGAGGAGGTCGATGACCGCCACGCGACCCGCCTCGGCTGCGCCCGCGAGCCGGACCGGGACGCGCTCGAGCGCCGCGAGCACGTCCTCCCGCGAGATCGAGCCTGCGAGGTCGCTCCAGCCTTCCAGCTCCCGCAGGAGCCGCAGGATCTGCTCGTAGGCGCGCAGGTCGCCCCGCGCCGCCTCGCTCGCCGACGGCGACTCGAGGCCGTACGCGCCGCGCAGCATCCCCGCCGCCAGCACCCGGACCGCCTCGATCGGCGACGGGGCGGCACGGACGTCGTCGAGTTGCGGCAGCGCCTGGCCGCGAAAGCGCACGGTCTTCTCCTCGACGTCGGTGCGGATGCCGTTGCCCCGGAGCCGCCCCTCGAGATAGTCGGCATGGGCGCGCGGAAGCCCCGAGTAGGGCGAGCGAAGGAAGCCGAAGAGGTCGCGCCGCCCGCCGCCCTGCCAGAGGAAGCGGAGCGCGGAGAGAAGCGCGTGGCCGAACGGGATCTGGCCGAGACGGACACGGCCTTCGAAGGCGTACGGGATGCCGGCCGTCGAGAGCGCCGTCTCGAGCGGTGCGCGCAGGCGGTCGAGGGACGGGCAGACGAGCCCGATCTCCTCGGGCGCCGTGCCGTCCCGCAGGAGCCGCAGGATCTCGTCGGCGACGAGCTCGAGCGTCCCGCGCGATCCCGCGGCCTCCAGAAAGCGTACGGCGCCCTCGAGCGGTGGAGGCTGCGGCTGGTCTCCCTCGCTGAAGAGCGTCCGCTCGAGATGGGCGAGCGCCGGATGGGCGATCTCCGCGTAGGCGGGCGGAAGCTCCTCCACGCGCCCGTCCGCGAGGCCCGCCAGGTCGGAGGCGGTGCGGCCGAGCGAGGCGAACGCCGGGCGCCCCGGCTCGTACGGGAGCGAGACGAAGACGTCGGTGCGGCCGGCGAGCGCCTGCACGAGCGCCCACTGCGCGCCGGTCAGGTCCTCGAAGCCGTACGCGAGCACGGGCCGTCCCTCCCAGGCGGCGAGCTCTCCCTCGACGCGCTCGACCGCGTGCCGGCGATCGAGGTCGCGGTCGGTCAGGTCGAGCGTCTCCAGCTCCTCGCGGTAGGCACCGTAGAGCGGCGCCAGGTCTCCTTGCGCCTCGTCGGGGTCGACCAGTCCCGACTCCAGCTCGGAGATCGCCGAGAGCAGCGAATCCCCGAAGCCGGCGAACCGGGACGAAGGCCCGAGGCCGTTCAGGCTCGCGCCGGCGAGGGCGCGGCGAAGGACGAGCGTCCGCTGCGCCTCGGTGACGACCGGTGGGCGGCGGCCCTCACCGCGGGCGAGGAGGTCGAACAGATCGTCGAACGTGCCGATCGTCCCACCCAGCAGCGCTCCCGAGCGCCCGAGCAGGTCCCGCTCGACGCGGTCGACCTCCGCCCGGTTCGGGACGACGAGGAACGGCTCGCGGTCGAGGTTCTCGAGGTATCGATCGAGGAGCCGCGCGACCTTCCCCGCATTCGCCGGGCCAACCAGCAGCGAGAGCGGCACCAACCCATCTTACCCGCCACTCCGGAGGCCCCCGTTCCCCCGGAGTGGCCCGAAAAAGTCCGGTCTAGACCGCGGACTTCGGCCTGCGGCCCCGACGCGCTGCCGCCCGGCCGGGCATCGTGCCGGCGCAGTCGTCGCAGAGGTCGGCCGCCTTCGCGCCGCGCCGTGCGTCGGTGTACGTGATGCGCATCGCAGCGCCCTTTCCCTCACCGACTTCCGCATTACAATTGTCACAAACGAGGATTGTTTTCCGCGCCATCTCTTTTCCTCCGAATTCCGGGTGCTGGGGAGGAAAGACGATACAGAAATCGGCCGGAACTAGTGCGAGGTAATGTACGCGTCCGCGAAGGCGCCCATCTCGTGCCGCGTACGGGAAACGTCGTTGTCCTTCACCTCGGTGTGCGCGTAGTAATGGGACACGATCCCAAACCCCTCGCGCATGCTGTCCGACGACTCGTGATCGCGCCGAATGCCCGAGATCGAGTTCTCACGGATATCGCACATCGAGTAGTCGCTGCAGAGGATGCCGATCCCGATGCCGTCCTCGACCGTGTTCCCCTCCACCTTGGCCATGGCCATTTCAGTCACGGTGATTCCGCGCAGCGTCGTCTGGCGAACGTGGTTGTCGATCGCCATCGCGTGGACCGAGTCGAGGAAGATGCCTTCCTGGCCGCCGGTCACGAGGCAGTTCTCGACGAGGCTCGGATCGAGATGCGCCGTGAACGAGATGTCGATTCCCTGGCCGAACTCGTTGCCGAGCATCGAGACCGTGCAGTCGCGGATCTTGACCTCGCTCATCCGGACGTTGATCCCGTCGAGATGCGCGCCGAGAATGCTCACCCGCTCGATGACGACATCCTGGGCGTGATCGACCTGGATGCCGTGGTCGCCGCCGATGACGGTCACGTTGCGGATCGAGACGTCGTCGGCCGTGACGACGATCCCGCCGCGAACGACCGCGCCCGGCTCGCCGACGAGCTGCTGCGAGTGGTCGAGGACGAGCGGTCCCTGGTGGACGCCGGCTGAAAGGTGCACGACCGGCGGCGACGTCGCCCAGGCGATGCCTCCGGCCGCCGCCAGGACGACGAGCGCGGTCGCCACCGCACCGGGCCCGATGCGACCGAGCTCGCCGCCGTCCTCCCCGTAGGAAAGCCGCGCCAGCGGGAAGACCGCATGGCCGAAGGCCTGCGCGAGAAGCCAGGCTCCGGCGAAGAACCCGAGCGCGCCGGCGAGCGGCGCCTTCACCTCGAGGAGCCGCGCGAGGCCCATGACCGCGCCGAGCTCGACCAGGCCGAGCGGCACGGCCGCCCAGCCCGGCTGGTACGGGACGAGCCGGTACCAGACGGGGTCGAGCACGAGGCCGACGGCGATCATCAACCCGGCGAGCTGGACCGGCCACCACACCTGGAGGGCCAGGGCGAGAACGCACGCGACGAGCAGCGGCGCGAGCGCCGCCGCGAGGCGAGACTCCACGCGGCCTCTCAGCGTGTACGCCACGCCTCCACCTTTCGCGCGAAGCGGCGGGCCGCGTACTTGGCTCCCATGAGCGTGTCCGCGGCGGGGAAGGCCCACTGCGCGGGCACGCCGGCGAGCGCGAGCGTTCGCGTCTCGTCGGTCAGCGCCCCCACCGTCGAGTCCGGGGTGAGGACGACCCACCCGCCGGCGGTCTCGAGCCCGTGCTCGGCAACCAGACGCGCGAGCAGCGGATCGTGGTCGAAGCCCCGCCGGAAGCCGGTCGCGCAGACGATCTGGGGCGCGCCGTTCAGCTCGGGCGCAACCTGGAAGCGCCCCTGCCTGCGCGCGGCCTCGACCGGCTCGTCCCAGGTGCGGCCCGCCGGGTAGGACGGGGCGCTGAACCGCTCGAGGACTGCGACCCGCTCGTCCGGCGGCAGCCGGTGGAAGCCGGCCAGCCCGCGCCGGCTGAAAAGCACGCGCGGCAGGTTGAGCGGCCTCCGCTCGGGCTCGCGGCGGCGCACGGAGACAACCGACGCACCGTCGTCGAGCGCGTTCAGCCACTCGGTCGCCGCGGCCATGCCGGCGCCGACGACCTCCACGGTGTCCGCGTACTCGTGCGGCTCGTAGGCGTGCACCGCGCGCGGGTCCGACTCGAGCCCTACCGGCCAGGCGAGCCCCGGATGGCCGGGGGCGAGCAGGACGTGCGGGAAGACGCCGTGCCCGTCGACCTCGAAGCCGCCGTCGACCGCGCGAACGCGCTCGACCCGTGCTGGGTGGAAGCTCTCGTCCCAGCCGGTGGCGGCGCGCAGCTCGTCGACGTGGTCGAGGAACTCGCCGACGGTCGGGTGGTAGCGGTCGAAGAGGCTCGCGACGAGCGGCGCGGGGCTCCGGCGCCTGACTGCCGCGCGCACCGCCAGCCCCGGGAACGAGCTCGGGGCGCAGTGCCCGTCGCTCTCGGAGCGCATCCGCCGCTGGCGAATGGCGGCCGAGCGCACGCGCCACACGGCCGCCGGATCCGGGTCCGTTCCGAACACGGCAATTTCGGCCGGTTCGAGCCCCCCTTTCCGGAGGGTCGCATGCGCGCAGAAGCCGGCGAGCCCGCCTCCGACGATCGCGCACGTTCTCGTCACGGTTACTTGACGGATCCCGCCAGCAGGCCCTGGACGAAGTAGCGCTGGAACGCAAAGAAGACCGTCAGCGGGATCACGAGTGACACGAACGTGGCCGGCGCGATGATCTCGATGTTCGCTCCGAACTGGGCAAGCTGGCGATAGATCGCCACGGTCAGCGGCTGGGTGTCTCGGCCGAACACGAGGGCCACGAGCAGGTCGTTCCACGTCCAGAGGAACTGGAAGATGGCGAGCGACGCGATGGCCGGCAGGCCGAGCGGCAGGATCAGCCGCACGAAGATGCGGATCTCCGAGGCCCCGTCGATGCGTGCCGCCTCGAGCAGGTCCTTGGGGATCCCGATGAAGAAGTTGCGCAGGAGGAAGATCGCGAACGGCAGCCCGAACGCGGTGTGGAAGAGGATCAGCGCCCAGATCGTGTCGTTGATGTGCAGCGTCTCGTAGAAGCGGAACATCGGGATGAGCGCCATCTGGAGGGGCACGACGAGCAGCGCGATCACGACGACGAAGAGCCAGTCGCGGCCCGGGAACTCGAGCCAGGCGAACGCGTAGCCGGCGAGGGCGCCGACGATGATCGGCAGGAGCGTCCCCCCGACCGCGATCCAGATCGTCGTGACGAGCGACGACATGATCGTGTCGTTCTCGAAGATCGCCGTGTAGTTCTCGAGCGTGAACTTGCTCGGCTCCGCGAAGATCTGCCACCAGCCGCCCTCGAGGTAGTCCTCCGCCGAAAGGAGCGAGGTGAGGAAGAGCCCGATCGTCGGCACGAGCCAGAGCAGCCCGACGATGACAAGAAGGATGTGCACGGGCGTGCTCGCGAGCCAGCGCGTGAAGCGCCCCCTCGAGACGCCGCCCTTGACCTCTGCCGGTCTCTCGGCTGCTTCGACGGTCGCCATCAGACCTCCCTCCTGAAGCGGCGGATGTTGAGCAGGAGCACGGGGATGACGAGCACGAAGATGAAGACCGCGATCGCCGACCCGACCCCGAGGTTGCTCGTCCCGCCGAACGAGGTGCGCCACATCGCGAGCGCGAGCACGCTGGCGTCGTCCTGCACCGAGCCCGGCGCGACCGAGATGACGATGTCGAAGACCTTGAGGACGTTGATGAGCATCGTGATGAAGACGACCGTGAGGACGGGCATGAGGAGCGGCGCGGTCACCCGCCGGAAGACCTGCCACTCTGTGGCGCCGTCGGTGCGGGCGGCCTCGAGGACGTCGCGCGGGACGGCGGCCAGGCCCGCGGCGATCACGACCATCGCGAAGCCGGCCCAGATCCAGATGTAGGCGATGATGATCGAGGGCGTGATCAGGCGCTCGCCGAGCCACGCGACGCCGTTGAAGGGCTCCGCGAAGGTCTCCGCGTTGATCGCCACCACGAACTGGCCTTCACCGACGTCCTCGAAGACGAACGTGCCGTCGGGCTCGGTCGTCGTCAGCGCGACCTCTCCGCCGTCGGCCTGTCTCAGCTCGACCGTCACGCCGGGAATTCCGACCTCCTCTGGCTCCACCTCGCCGGGCGTGCCGCCACCCGGCTTGAAGTCTCTCCAGACGACGCCGTTGATCCCGCCCTGGAGCGGCTCCGGCCGCACGGCCTGCACCGCGTCATCGGGAACCTCGTCCGCCGAGATGCGGGTGAGCCCGAGTGAGGCCACGCTGCCGGCCTCGACCGGCTCGGCCAGCTCGATCCCACCTTCCGCATCACCGACCAGCGCGTCCGTCGAGGGCGCCGCCTCCGAGAGGACGCCCGGTGGGTTGACCGCATCCTTCACGGACGCGATCGCCGCGTTGATCGCTCCTTGCTCGGGGTCCTGCTGGTACATGATCCGCCAGGTGACGCCCGCGGCGAACGCGGAGATCGCCATCGGCATGAAGACCGCGGTCTTGAAGGCGACCGACCAGGCGATCCGCTCGGTGAGGACGGCGAAGATCAACCCGATGGCGGTCACGAGCGCCGGGACGACCAGCACCCAGATCGCGTTGTTCTTGACGGCCGTGAAAAGGACGTCGCTTGTGAAGATCTGCTCGTAGTTGTCGAACCCGACGAAGTCGTCGCCCGTGCGGCTGTAGAAGCTGCGCTTGAACGTGTCGACGGCCGGATAGACGATCCAGAGCCCGAGAAAGAGGATCGTCGGTGTCAGGAAGCCAAGGGCGACCGCGTAGCTCCGCCAGTCACGGCCTTGCCCTGACGGCGGAGCCCCTCTGGACGGGGGCTCCGCCGTGATGCTGGCACCGCTCACGAGCGGCTCCTAGCGCCTCTTACTGCCCATACGCCGCCGCGGCCGCCGCCTCCAGTTTCTGGGCGATGCCGTCGACGTCGTCCGGATTGGCCACGAAGTCCTGGAAGAGCTTCCACATGCCCTGACCCTCCGTGCTGCCGAACTCGGACGGCTGGAGGTCGGAGAGGTCGAAGCGGAACTCCTCCGCCTCGGCGATCGCGCTCGCCGTGGTCTCGGTGATCGGATCCGGGTAAACGCCCGAATCGACGTTCTGGTTCGCCGAGGAGAACCCGCCCCTGCCGGCCCAGATCTCGGCCGCCTCGGGCGTGGCGAGGTACTCGATGAAGGCCTGCGCGGCAGGCGTGTCGTTGAACATGATCGCCAGGTCACCGCCGCCGACCACCGAGGGCGGCGAGTCGTTGACGGACGGGAAGGCGAAGACGTTGTAGCCCGTCTCCGCCTCGAGCGGCGACTCGACGACGCCCGGCACGAAGTCGCCCTCGATGACCATGGCCGCCTTCGGCTCCTCGGCGAACACGTTGCTCACCGAGGTCGGGAAGTCGGACTGGAGCGCGCCCTGCGTGCCGCCGACGATGTTGTCGGTGTCGCCGACGACCTTCGCCATCTCCGTGAGCGCGTCCTTGACGGACTGGTCCGTCCAGGGGATCTCATGGCGCGAGAGCTGGTCGTACATGTCCCCGCCGGCCGTCCGGAGGTAGATGTTCTCGAAGAGATCGGTGAGGGTCCAGCCCTCGGCGCCTCCGATCGAGTAGGCGGGCAGCCCGGAGGCCTTGACGGTCTCCGCGTTCGCGAGGAAGTCGTCCCAGTTGTCCGCGGGCTCGACGCCGGCGTCCTCGAAGGCCGAGACGTTGTACCAGACGGTCGACTTGTTGGCCGCCTTGAAAAGCAGCGCGTAGAGCTGCTCGTCGAACGTCCCCACCTCGATGACGGACTCGCCGAAGTTCTCGGCGATCGTCTCCTGGGCGAAGTCGATCGGCTGGAGCACGCCTCGTTCGACGTAGCCCTGGATCAGGCCCGGCTGGGCCACGACTGCGACGTCGGGCGGATTGCCGCCCTCGACCGCCGTGGACAGGACCGTCGGGAGTGCGTCGCCGGCGGAGTCATAGCTGACGTCCACGTCCGGGTACTGCTCGTTGAAGCCGGCGATGACCTCCTCGAAGGACGCCTGCTCCGGCCCCGACCACGTGCTGATGACCGAGACCTCGCCGGACACGTCACTGGCTTCACCGCCACCGGTGTCGGCGGCCCCTGTGTCCCCACCGGCCTCGTCATCGTCGTCCCCGCCGCATCCGGCTGCGAACGCCGCGAGCATGAGCATGAGTACGAGCGCGAGGAGATGAAGGCGATGCTTCGCCATCAGCTGGCTCCTTTCGTCGTTTCCTCGTCGTAGATCCCGGCCCCTGTGTCGGGATCGAAGAAGTGCAGGGCCCCCGTGTCGACGGTGAGCTCGGCAGGCTCCCCGATGGCGAGCTTCGACCGCGCGTCGATGCGTCCGACGAGGGTCGTCTTGCCCTCCGCGACCTCCTCGTCGATGTCCTCGCCGATGTCCTGCGCGAGCTCGCGGACGTCGTCGGTGAGCGCCGGCTTCGCGTCGACCGCGATGTGGGCGACGATCTCGGAGCCGAGCGCCTCGGTCAGCACGACCTCGCCGCGCAGCCGCCGGTCGGGCGGCGCATCGGTCAGTGAGGCGTCCTCGACGTGCTCCGGCCGGATCCCGACGATCACGGTGCGGCCCTCGTAGTTCTTGAGCCCGGCGCGCGAGCTCACGGCGTCGTCACCGAGCGCCAGGCGCTGGCCGCCGACGTCGACGGCCATGCCGCCGTCCGACCGCGCGAGCTGCCCCTCGAGCATGTTCATCGCAGGGCTCCCGATGAAGCCGCCGACGAAGAGGTTGACCGGGCGGTCGTAGAGCTCCTGCGGGACACCGACCTGCTGGAGCTCGCCCTTGCGCATGACCGCGATCCTGTCCCCCATCGTCATGGCCTCGACCTGGTCGTGCGTGACGTAGATCGTCGTCGTCCCCAGGTCGGTCTGGAGGCGGCTGATCTCGGCGCGCATCTGCACGCGGAGCTTCGCGTCCAGGTTCGAGAGCGGCTCGTCCATGAGGAACGCCTGTGGGTTGCGCACGATCGCCCGGCCCATGGCGACGCGCTGCCGCTGGCCGCCGGAGAGCGCGCGCGGCTTCTTGTCGAGCAAAGACTCGAGCCCGAGGACGTGCGCGGCCTCGTTGACGCGCCGGCCGATCTCGGCTTTCTTCTCGCCCTGGAGCTTGAGGCTGAACGCGATGTTGTCGTAGACGCTGAGGTGTGGGTAGAGCGCGTAGCTCTGGAACACCATCGCGATATCGCGGTCCTTCGGCGGGACGTTGTTCACCACCCGCTCGCCGATCCGCAGCACGCCTTCGGAGATGTCCTCCAGCCCGGCGACCATCCGGAGCGCGGTCGTCTTGCCGCACCCCGAGGGCCCGACGAGGACCATGAACTCCCCGTCCTCGATGTCGAGCGACATCTCTGAGACGGCTTTCGTGCCGTCCGGGTAGATCTTGCTCACCCGGTCGAACGTGACTTCGGCCAGCGGGAAAGCCCCCTTTTCTCCTCTGGGTCCGGTTGTGCGGCGCGGCGAGGCTACCAGTTGTTGACCGTACCCGGCCAGCGGGCGAACTACACTCAGGCCCCGATGGAGACACGGACCATCGTGGTGCTCGAGGGCGACGACACCGGGCAGGAGCTTCTCGACGAGGCACTGCGGGTGCTCGCGCCCGACGTCGTGGGGCTCGAGCTCGAGCTGCCGCGCTACGACCTCTCGCTGGAGGCGCGGCGCAGTACGAAGAACGAGATCGTCCACGAGGCGGCGCGCGCGGTCCGCGAGCACGGGCTGGGCCTCAAGGCGGCCACGATCACACCGGAGGGCGCCGGCGACGTCGGCAGCCCGAACCGCATCCTCCGCGAGGAGATCGGCGGCCACGTGATCGTCCGCACGGGGCGACGGATCCCGGGCGTCGTGCCCATCGGCGGGGCGCACTTCCCCATCTCCGTCGTGCGCATGGCGGTCGGGGACGCGTACGGAGCGAAGGAATGGCGCGAGGGCGAGGGAGAGGACGAGGCCGCCTTCCGCACCGAGCGCATCGAGCGGCGCATCTGCCGCGCGGTCGCCGAGTTCTCCTTCCGGCACGCCGAGCGCACCAAGGCGAAGGTGTTCGGCGGGCCGAAGTACACGGTCTCCCCGACCTACGAGGGCATGCTCAAGGAGGAGATGGACGCCGCGGCCGAGCGCCACGCCGACGTCGAGTACGAGCCGCAGCTCATCGACGCGACGTTTGCGCTCCTCATCAGCTCCGCGGGCGAGCCGCTCGTCATCCCGGCCCTCAACCGCGACGGCGACATCCTCTCCGACCTCGTTCTGCCGCTTTTCGGGTCGATCGCCGGCTCGGAGTCGCTCCTCGTCGCCTTCAACGACGACTACACGCCGAAGGCGCTGATGGCCGAGGCCGCGCACGGGACCGCGCCCGCGCTGAAGGGGAAGAACGTCGCCAACCCGATGGCGATGATCCTGGCGGCCGCCGCGCTCCTCTCCCACATCGACGACGACGAGGCCCGCACGGCCGGGCGCGCCATTCGCGAGGCGTGCCTCGAGGCCGTCTCCGCCGGGATCCGCACCGCCGACCTGAGCGGGCACGCGTCGACGACGGACTACACGGACGAGGTCATCTCGCGGGTCCGCTCGAAGCTGGAGGTCTGGGAGACGCTCGGAGAGGGTTGAAAGCCCTTCTCCGTTACCTCCGGAGCATCGACCCGAAGCTCCCGCGATCCGTCTGGATCCTCAACCTCGGCGGGCTCGCGAACGCGCTCGGCCACGGCCTCGCGTTCCCCTTCATCATCATCTACCTGCACAACGTGCGGGGCTTCTCGCTGGCGACGGCCGGGCTCGTCCTCGCCACCACGGGCGCCGTCAGCCTCCTCGCCGGCCCCGGAGTCGGCATCGTCGTCGACCGGATCGGCGGGCGCGCCGCGCTGGCCGTGGCGCTCGTCCTCCTCGCGATCGGATTCGGCCTCTACCCGCTCATCACCGAGCCCTGGCACGCCTTCGGCGCGGCCGCCGTCGCGGGCCTCGGGAACGCGGGGTTCTGGCCGAGCCAGTCCGCGCTGCTCGCAGGGCTGGCGCCTCCGGCGCGCCGGCACGGCGCCTTCGCGCTCCAGCGAGTGACCCGGAACCTCGGGCTCGGACTCGGGGGCATGGCCGGCGGGCTGATCGCCACGACGTCGGACCCGACGAGCTTCACGGTCCTCTTCCTCCTCGACTCGGCCACCTTCCTGGTCTTCGTGGGCATGCTCGCCTTCGTCCCCACGCCCGAGATCCCGTCCGGCGACGAGGCGCTCGCCCCGGGCCGCTACGCAGACGTCCTGCGGGACCGGGTCTTCCTGGGTGTCGTCGTCCTCAACGTCCTCTTCGTGACCGCGGGCTATGCGATCTTCGAGCTCCTGCCGGTCTTCGCGAAGAACGAGGCGGGGGTCTCGGAGAAGGGGATCGGGGTCATCTTCCTCGTCAACTCGCTCGTGATCACGCTTGCGCAGCTCCCGCTGGCGAAGGCGCTCGAGGGCCGGCGGCGCATGGCCGCGCTCGCGTTCATGTGCGTCTTGTGGGCGAGCTCGTGGGGGATCGTCTTCCTCGGCGGGCTCAGGCTCGAGGAGCTCGCCGCCGCGATCGTCTTCGGGCTGGCGGGCATCGTCTTCGGGCTGGGCGAGTGCTTCCAGGGCCCGGTGCAGGGCGCGCTCGTCGCCGACCTCGCTCCCCCACGCCTGCGCGGCCGCTACATGGCCGTCTCCACGATCTCCTGGGACATCGGCTTCATCGTCGGCCCGGCCGTCGGCGGCTTCGTCCTCGGCGCCGAGCCGCTGGCGCTCTGGCCGCTGGCCGGCGCGGTCTGCCTCGTTGCCGCGGCCGGCTCGCTGGCGCTCGAGCCGCGCCTGCCGCGTGAGCTTCGGCTGACCCCGGCCTGACGAGCCCTACGCGGCGCCCCGTGGACTCGCTGGGTTGGGCCGGCTAGCCGCGGAGGCGGTACAGGCGGAAGAAGTCGTGCTCGATGGGGAGCACCTCGACGTCCGCGAACCCGGCCTCGGCGGCGTAGCGTCGGACGGTGTCGGCCCGCATGACGGTGCCCGTGCCGACCGAAGGCGTGTCGGAGAGGCCGACGGGGAGGCAGCAGAGGATGCTGTACGTGTACATGAGGCGCTCGATCTCGTCCCCGGGCGCTGTGAACGTGTCCGCGACGCGCTCGTCCATGACGATGACGGCGCCGTCCTCGGCGACGAGGCCGCGCAGTGCCCGCAAGATCTCGACCGGCTGGGACATGTCGTGGAGAGCCTCGAAGACGGTGACGAGCTGGTACGAGCCCGCCAGCTCGGGGTCGCCGGCGTCGCGGTGCTGGAACGAGACCCTGTCCTCGACGCCGGTCCCCGCGAGGTTGGCCCGCGCAAGCTGGACGGAGGCCTCGTCGAGGTCGAGGCCGTCGACGGTGACGTTCGGATAGGCGCGCGCGATCGCGATGCTCGACCAGCCCGCGCCGCAGGCGACGTCGGCGACGCGCGCGGGCGGGTCTGCCACGAGGCGAGCGTGCACGTCCTCGATCGAGGGCAGCCACTCATGGCCGAGCAGGTTGGAGAAAACGGGGCGGTTGGCGTCTCCCTGCGCCTCGCGCCCGAGCTGGCCGAAGTCCTCCCACGAGACGCCGCCGCCGCTTCGGAACGCTTCCTCGACGGCTGGGAGCACGTGCGCGAAGGCGACGCCGTAGCGGGCGAGCGGCGTCACGTGCGCGAGCGAGTCGCGGTCGCTCAACACTTCGGCGTGCGCCGCGGGAACGCTGAAGCGTCGCGCGGCCGGCTCCGCCGCCACGTCGTCGACCTCGAGGATCCCGGCGACGGCCTGCTGCTCGAGCCACTCGCGCGTGTAGCGCTCGGCCGTGCCGGCGGCGGCGGCGACCTCCGCGGAGGTGGACGGCCCGCGCTCGGCGAGCGCCCGGTAGTAGCCCAGCCGGTCCCCGAGATGGACCGTCATGAGCTCGTAGGCTCCGAGTGCCGCGCCGAAGAGCCGCTCCGCGAACGCATCCCGCCGAGCGGTGTCGACCTCTGTCGCCACGAAGCCCCTCCTAGCGCTCGTCCAGCGGGGGATTCTGGACGTCGTGCTCGTCCGCGTAGGCCTGTGCGAGCTGGTTGACGACGTCCATCCCCTCGCCGTACGCGTAATTGATCTTGACGAAGGGCTCCCACTTCTCGGGGAGCGCATCCTCGGGGAAGATCGCCTCGACCGGGCACTCCGGCTCGCAGGCGCCGCAGTCGATGCACTCCTCCGGGTCGATGACCAGCATGCGGTCGGCCTGATGGATGCAATCGACCGGGCAGACGTCCACACAGGACAAATCTTTGATGTCGATACAGGGCTCGGCGATGATGTAAGTCACGGTCCGAGTTTATGCGACGAGCTCGTCCACCAGCTGCGGTGCCCGCTCGGCGAGCGCGGACCTGACGACGATGCGGTCGAGGCCTGCCGCCTGGGCCGCACGGAGCCCCGCCGTGTCCGTGTGGTTCGTGAACCCCAGGATGGGCACGTCCGGGTAGGTCTCGGCCACCTCGTCCGGATCGACGCGCGCGACGTCGACGATCACGAGGTCGGGCGGGTCGATGCTCTCCGTGGTCGTCAGACGGTGGCTCCCGCCGAGGAGCACGTCGAGCTTTCCTCGAAAGAACAGGTCGACCCCAACGAGCAGGATCGTGGCCACGGCGGGAGCGTACCACCGCGAAACCGCTGTCTCAAAGGGGGTTTGGTAGGTTTGCGCGCGATGCCGGTGGGCCAGATCCACACCGTCGCGCGGGTCGAGGACGTGCCGCCCGGGTCGTCCCGCGTCGTCACCGCGGGCGAACGCGAGCTGGCGCTCTTCAACGTGGACGGGTCGTTCTACGCCACGCAGGGCGATTGCCTGCACCTGGGCGGGCCGCTCGGGCACGGCGAGCTCGACGGCTGCGTCCTCTCGTGTCCCTGGCACGGCTGGCAGTACGACGTCAGGACGGGCGAGAACGAGTTCGACCGCGCCCTCCAGCTCGAGACCTTCGAGACGGTCGTCGAGGACGGCGAGGTCAAGGTCGTCGTCTAGGCCGGACGACGAGCTCGAGCGCGGGCTCGAGCTGATCCGGAGCGGCGAGTACTTCGCCGCCCACGAGGTGCTCGAGGACGTCTGGCGGGCCGCCGAGCCGGCGGAACGGGACTTCTTCCAGGGCCTCGTCCACGTCGCCGTGGCCTGGTACCAGGCGGGGCGCGGGAACCCGGTCGGCTGCGAGCGGCAGCTCGAGAAGGCCGCGCGGCGCCTCGGCCCCTACGCCCCCGCACACCGCGGACTGGACGTGAGCGCGGCGCTCGAGTCGGTCGAGGAGGCCCGCGGGCGCTTCCCCGACCTGCCGCCGCCCGTGCTCAGACCCCGAGCCCGAAGAACTCGAAGAAGCGGTTGACCGCGACGTTGAGCCACCAGAAGCGGTCGAAGAAGAGCAGCAGGCCCAGGGCGACGAGCATCGCCCCGCCGATCAGGCGCATGACCGGGTAGTGGTCGCGCAGCCAGCGGGACGCCGTCATCGCGCGGCCGAAGCCGACGCCCACCGCGAGGAAGGGCAGCGCGAGCCCGGCGGAGTAGATGAGGAGAAGGATCGTCCCCTCGGCCACCGTCTGTCCCTCGCCGGCGAGCGCGAGGATGCCGCCCAGCACCGGGCCGACGCACGGGGCGGCGCAGAGCCCGAACGCCCCTCCGAGCAGGGCCGCCGAGCCGGTGTTGCTCGCGCTCTGCACGAGGCCTGGCGCGGCGAGCCGGTCGAGGTACGGGAGCGGGAGGAGGCCCATCATGGCGAAGCCGAGCACGACCACGATGAGCCCGGCGACGGCGAGGAAGAGCTCGCGGTTGTCGGGGAAGAGGCTTCCCGCCGCCGCGACGACGGCGCCGAGCGCGACGAAGACCGCCGTGAACCCGGCCACGAAGGGAAGGCTCGCCAGCACGACGCGCCGCCCTGTCGCTCCCGCCTCCTGACCCGAGACCACGGCGAGGTAACCGGGCACGAGCGGCAGAACGCACGGGGTGGCGAAGGAGACGAGGCCGGCGACGAAGGCGAGCGGGATCTTGGCCTCCACCGCGTCCTCTCAGCCGTCGTAGCGGGCGAGCTCCTCGTCGAGCCGGCGCTCGAGCTCCGGATCGAGCGGCGGGCCGCCGTTCGCGGACGCGGGCGCGGGCCCTGTCGTCTCGGGCCGCGTCCGGCTCCAGCGGACGAGCGCGAAGGCGAGCAGGCCGAGGGCCAGGGCCGCCCCGGCGAGCGGGAGAACCCAGGCGAGCAGGTTGAAGCCCTTCTTCGGCGGCGCCGCGAGCACGCTCTCCCCGAACTGCTCCACGAGCGCGGCCTTGATCTCGGACTTGGTGTCTCCGGCCGCGATCCGCGCGCGGATGAACGAGCGCATGCGCTCGGCAACCGGCGCGTTCGAGAGCTCGAGCGTCGTCTGGCAGGTCGGGCAGATGAGCTCGCGCTCGAGCTCGGACAGCGTCGGCTTCTGCTCGCTCGCGCCGGCCGCCGCCGCGAGCACGAGCGACAGGAGCACGCCGACGACGAGCGCCCGTCTCATCGCACGGGCGTGTCGAGGGCCGCCTGCACGTTCTCCTCCAGCTGCTCGGCGTCGAACTCGCCGATGATGTGCTCGCCCACCAGTCGGCCGTCGCGGCCGACGAACCACGTCTCGGGGAAGCCCGTGTTGCCGAAGCGGCCGAGGCTCTTGCCGTTGCCGTCGTAGGCGATCGGGTACGTGAGCCCGTAGCGCTCCACGAACCGCTCGGCGTCGACGCGGAAGTCCTGGGCGTCGATCCCGAGGACGACGAGGCCGTCGTCGCGGTAGCGCTCCCACGCCTCCTGCAGCATCGGCGCCTCCGTCTTGCACGGCTGGCACCACGAGGCCCAGAAGTTGAGCACGACCGCCTTGCCGCGGTAGTCGGCGAGAGAGATCGTGTCGTCGCCGTCGAGCGTCTCGAACGTCAGCTTCGGAGGGTGCGGGCGCTCACCGCGCTCGAGGGCGGCGGAGAGGCCGCGACCCTCCTCCTGCTCCGCCACCTTCCAGCCGAGGAGCGTGACGAGGAGCGCGATCACGAGGATGGCCGCCGCCTGCAGGGTGAGCTTCGCACGGCGTGCCATGGGGCGCGTTCCAGTCTACCGGGGTGCCTGCGGGCCATCGGCCTTGACTGTTAGCTCAAGTCTGCTATATAGCAGATATGCGATTCCTCACGGAGCTGGCCTTCTCTGCCCTCTACCTCGGTGGGGCAACGTTCCTCGTCGGGGCGGGGCTGGCGTACGCGCTCGGAACGTCGGCGCGCCGGGTGGTCGGAGTCCTCCTCTGGGGCGGCCTGGCGGTCGCGGGCATCCTCTTCCTGGTGGCTCTGGCCGACGACTGCTACGAGTGCTATGACGCGTTCGGCGTCCGTGTCAGCGCGCTCTTCCTCTACGTCATCCTGCCGGCGCAGATGATCGGCTGGATCGCGGGAACGGTGATCGGCTGGACGCTCCGCGTGCTGCGGCGCGACGGGCTGCGGGGCCGCACCGCTCGACCGAGCTAGGCGGAGCGGATGAAGACCGGCGTGCCGACGCGAACTCGCTCGAAGAGCCACTCGGCGTCGGAGATCCGCATGCGGATGCACCCGTGGGAGGCCGAGTAGCCGATGGAGGCTGCGTCCGGCGTCCCGTGGATGCCCACGGCGCCGACGTTGAGGCCCATCCAACGGGTACCGAGCGGGTTGCCGGGACCGGGCGGGACAGGCTTGGCGCCCTTGGCCCAGTCGGCCGCAGGCGGGTACCACCAGGGGTTCCGCTGCTTCGTCGCGATGCGGAAGTTGCCCGTGGGCGTCGGATAGGCGGCCATGCCCGTCGCGATTCCGAACGACGCCGACGCGTGCATCTCCCCGGCTCTGCTGCCGCGGTAGAGGACGAGCCGCTTCGAGCTGCGCTGGATGACGACGACCGGCCCGTGATTCGACGGCGTGGTCGCGGGCTTGAGCGCGCGCCACGGCAACGTGACGTCGCGATCGTGCCTGCGCAGGTCGGCGACGATCGCCCGGCGGCCGTAGTAGGTCATGAGCTCGCGCCCGTCCTTCGGCTTCGTCAGGTACGGCGTCAGGCCGGAGAGCACCGCGCGCGTCGAGACCGGCGCGCGCCGGAAGAACTTCGCCCGGGTGTTGACCCAGATCCGGATCGCGTTCTCGTTGATGATCACCTGGAGCGGGACCGCCGTGCCGGGCGCCGCCGCCAGAGCGTCGCGGACCGCCAGGAAGACGCGGCCGCGGGCCCGGATCGTCTCGGGGCGCAGGCCGACGGTGCGGGCCCCGATGTGCACCATGATCCGCCGGTCGAAGTACGCCTGGATGGCGTCGGTCGCCTGCTCCTGCGTGAGACCGCCGACGTCGTTGCCGGCGATGGTCACGCCCGCGGCGATGACAGGGGCCTGCGCACCCGCCGGGGAGCTGGCGGCGAGGGCGGCGATGACAAGAGTGAGGGCGAGGAGGGCGCGAAACATGGTCATGCGATCTTAGACGAGGCGACGGCTGCAATCCTTCACGCTGTGATTGTCTCCCTGCACGTTGCCTCCGGTGGGCTCGTGGGCGCGCTCGCGGGCACCCGCGGCCGGGCGCTGGTGCTCGGGCTCGCCGCTCACGCCGCCGGCGACGCCGTGCCTCACTGGGATGTCGCCTCCCGCCGGTTCGAGATCGCGAGCGGCGTCGCCGGGCTGCTCCTCCTCGCCGCCACGCGGGGGCCGACCTCGCCTGCCGTAGTCGGCGCGATCGGAGCCTCGGTGCCCGACGTGGAGCACGTGCTCCGCCTTCCGCGCCCGGGCGGACGCAAGCTCTTCCCCAGCCACCGCGTGCGCGGCTGGCACAAGAGCGGCGGGCTGACCGCTTCGACGCAGCTCCTGGCCGCCGGCGTGATCCTCGGCGCGCTCGCGTCGAGCGCGCGCTACGGCCGCGTCGGCAGGTAGTCCTCGTCGAGCTCCCCGCCGCGGGAGACGAAGTCGATGATCATCCGGTCGGTCAGCCATTCGACCGGCGCCCGGTCGTCGGTCAGCGGCCGCTCCGTCGGCTCGACCGGTTCGAGTCCGCCCTGGAAGAGCGGGACGAGCGAGTCGACGGGCGTGGGCGCGTTCTGCACGCGCTCGACCAGCTGGTCACGCCCGACCGGCTCGGTGAAGCCCAGCATGAGCTCGTTGAAGCGGAGCGGCTGCCAGCGCCAGGCCTGCGGGAACTCGGCCAGGAGCGTGCTCCCGATCGCCTCCGAGAGGCGCTCGTCGCCCGGCACACCGGCGACGTTCAAGGCGATGACGCCGCCCGGCCTCAGGTGCTCCCGCGCCGACTCGAAGAACTCGCGCGTCGCGAGGTAGAACGGGATGTAGGGCTGGTGGTAGGCGTCGACGACGATGATATCGTACGTCTCGTCGCTGAGCTCGAGATACGGCCGTCCGTCCGCGGTGATCACGTTCAGGCGCGGGTTGTCCTCGAGGCCCATGTACCGTCGCGCCGCGTCGCTGACCTCCGGGTCGATCTCGACCCCGTCGATCTCGATGCCCGGATAGAGCTCGCCGAAGGCCCGCGCCACCGTCCCGCCGGCGTTACCGATCACGAGCATGCGCTCGACCGGGCGGTCGAGGAGCGGCGGGACGAGCAGGAACGTGTCCCAGACGCCGCCGGTCAGCACGGAGTCCTCGTGCCAGACGGAGTGCACGGCGACGCCCTCGTTGAGCTTCAGCGCACGCGAGCCGTCGCTCCGCTCGACGATCTGGATGTACTGGTAGGACGACTCGGTCTCGTAGAGGAGGCCCGCGCTCGCCTTGATGGTGCCCGCCGGGACGAGCAGGAGCGCCGCCACGCCGAGGGTCAGAAGCTGCCAGCGCAGCCCGAGGAGCAGCGCGGCCGCCAGGACGAGCAGCGCGGCGGAGCCGAGCATCGTCCGCTGGGTGCCGGCGAGCGGGATGGTCACGATCGCCGAGAGGAACGTGCCGACGATGCTGCCGATCGTCGAGATCGCGTAGAGCTGGCCCGCCACCGTGCCCGCCTCCTGGACGTCGCCGAGCGCGAGGCGGATCGCGAAGGGCGCGACCATGCCGAGCAGCGTGATCGGGATGGCGAAGAGCGCGAGCGCGGCGAAGAACGACCCGACGACGGCGCCGACCGAGACCGCGTCGAGCCCCTCCACGGCGAGGTCGAGGATCGGACGTGCGATGAACGGGGTCGCGGCGACGGCCAGGGCCGCCACGAGGATGATCCAGCCGAGGAGCCGCGGCTCGGGACGGCGGTCGGCGACCCTCCCGCCGAGCCAGTACCCGATGGAGAGGTACAGGAGGATGAGCCCGATGATGTTCGCCCAGACGATCGTCGAGCTGCCGAAGTAGGGCGCCAGGAGCCGCGAGGCCGCGATCTCGGTGGCGAGTGTGGCGGCGCCCGCCGTGAACACGACGACCGACAGCCGCGCCCTGCCGAGCACGGCGGCAGGGGCGACCGGAGCTGCGGCGACGTCCGAGCCGGGGGTCACGGGATCAGCGTGCCAGCTTGAGGCAGACGATGGCGCAGTCGTCCGAGACGTCGCCGCCGGCGAAGCGGCGGCAGTCGTCGAGGATCGCGTCCGCCAGCTCCTGCGCCGGGAGGTCGTGCCGCCGGGCGAGCAGACGGTCGAGCCGCTCCTCCCCGTAGAGCTCGCCGTCTCGCCGTGCCTCGATCACGCCGTCCGTGTAGAGGACGATGACCGAGCCGGGCTCGAGCTGGACCCGCTCGGAGTCGTACTCCTGGTCGGGCTCGATGCCGAGCGCCATGCCCCTGACGTCGAGCGCCCTCACGTGCCCGGAGGGCCCGACGATCCTCGCCGGTGGGTGGCCCGCGCTCCCGCACGCCAGCTCCCGCGCCGCCGGGTCGACGACAGCGTAGAGCAGCGTGACGAACTTGCCGGGCTCGATCTCCTCGCAGACCACGTCGTTCGCGCTCGCGAGGACCGCGGACGGCTCGGCGTCCCCGCGCGCGAGGACGCGGAAGCTGAACTTCGTCATCGCCATGTCCGCCGCGGCCGAGATGCCCTTGCCGAGCACGTCGCCGACCGCGACCGCGAGCCGCCCGTCCTCGAGCACGACGAAGTCGTAGAGGTCGCCGCCCACGTCCACGCGCGCGGACGACTGGTAGACGTGGCCGACGTCGAGGCCGCGCACCCGCGGGAGCGCGCGCGGGAGCAGCGAGCGCTGCATCGCCTCCGCGAAGTCCTTCTGCTGCTGGTACAGGCGTGCGTTGTCGATCGCGAGCGCGGCCTGTGCGCCGACCGCGAGGGCCACGTCGACGTCGTCCGCTTCCAGCGGCCTGGTCGGGTCGAAGGACACGACCGTCAGGGTCCCGAGCACCTCCCCCGGCGTCGCCAGCGGGAGCACGGCCGCCGAGGCGCCCCGGCGGAGGAACGGCTCGAGGATCCGATGCACGTCGTCCGAGCCGAACGTGCCCGGACGGAGCATCACCGCCTGTTTGGGCTCGAGGAGCGCGCGCGCGAGCGGCGCCGAGAGCGGCTGCGTGCGCGCGGCCAGCGCCTCGACGACGTCGGCCAGCCGCGGGTCGGCGACGTGGACGGCCCGCGCCGTGAGCCCTCCCGTCCGCGGGTCGGGCATGCGGATGACCGCGACGTCGGCCTCGAGCAGGCCGACCATCGTGCGGGCGACGGCCTCGAGGGTCGCCTCGAGGGACAGGCTCTCGGTGAAGGACTGGCTGATCTCGTAGAGGCCGCGCACCTGCCGCGCGGCACGGCGCTCGGATTCGAGCGTCTGCTCGAGGATCTCCGACAGCTCCTTGGTGCGCTCGTGCAGCCGCGCGTTCTGCACGGCGACGGCGAGCTGGCTCGACAGCGCGATCAGCAGCCCCTCCTCGCCTTCGCGGTAGGGACGCGGGCGGGTCTTGAAGACGCCGAGGGCGCCGATGACCTCGTCGCGTACGAGCAGGGGGATGAAGAGCGCGCGGCGAATGCCGGCCTGCATGAGGGCCGGACCGAGGCCGGCGAGCCTGGGGTCGTTCCTCATGTCCTCGATGAAGAGGAAGCCGCGGCTGCGGAAGGGGCCGAGGGCGAGCTCCAGCAACCGCTCGGCGAGGTCGGTGTGCGGGCCGGCGAGGTTGCGCGAGGCCGCGTCGACGAGGTGGCTCCCCTCCTGGAGGTAGATCCCCACGTGGCCGCTCGAGGTCAGCTCGGCGACCCGGTCCACGGCGGTCTCGAGCGTGTGCGTGAGGGAGAGCTGGGCAATCGCCTGGCTGACGACCGCAACGAGGGTCTGCGACCGCTTGAGCGCCAGGGCGATCAGGCTGACGCGGCGGCTGCGCCTGAGCGCGAGGGCGGCGCCGGCCGCGAAGGGCGCGAGCCGCGCCAGCTCCGGCTCGCCGGCGTGGTCGCGCTCGAAGGCGAGCTGCAGCGCGGCGACGGGAGGCTCGCCGAGCGGGACGGTGTGCAGGAGCCACGGCCCCACTTCAGCGGGAGTCTCGTCGTCCGCGTCGACGGCGCGGCGGACGTGCTCGGGAAGGTCGATCAGATCGGGTGTGTCCCCGCCGAAGCCCTCTGCGGCGAGGAACGTCGGAGCGGACTCCGGCTCGATCCGCCACAGGAGCGCGCCCACCGACTCGGCGGCCTCGACGGCGACCCGCACGATCTGCTCGGCCGCCTCGGCCTCGTCGGCGCCGGCGGCGAGGGCCTCGCCGAGCAGCTCGAGCTGCGTGAGCGACAGCTCTTCGTGTCCGTTCGGCCCGGGGTCGAGGCGCAACGCGAGCGCGAGGTGCGCCGCGGCGGCGCGGGCAAGCGCCTGCTCGTCCGGCCCGAAGGGCAGCCCCGAGCGGTAGAGCTCGAGCGCGCCCACGACTTCGCCCTCGGGCGCGACGGGCACGAACCAGGCGATCGGCGCGCCTGCCCGCGAGGCGGCATGCCGTACGGCCTCGGGCGCGGACCGGTCGCTGGGCGCGTCGCCGAGGTCGAGCTCCGCCGTGCCGGCATCCGCGACGGGCATCCGGGTTCCCTCCAGCTCGGCCGTGAGCGCCGGCGAGTCCGAGTGCACGGCGCGCGCGACGAGCCCGTTGCCGTTCACGACCACCCGCGCGATTACGAGCTCGGCGCCGGTGCCGAGGGCGACCGCGCGCGCAAGGGCGCGCAGGCCCGGATCGGCGGATTCGCCGCGGACGAGCTCGAGCGCGGCGGCCGCGAAGGCGGTCAGGGCGTGGCCGGCCGCCTCGCTGGTTGCGGGGTCGACCTCGCCGGGGGGTGGCGGAACCCGCTCCACAGCGTCATTATCGCCCTCCACGGAGGCCCTGCGAAAGGCCGGCTCTGCTTGCAGCATCCGGCGTGAACGGCAACAATCGCGTGCCATGGCAGCACCTGCACCGCGCAAGGTCGACTGGGAAGAGCCCCAGATCGAGGATCCGCCGCCGCTCGATCCGCATGCGGTTCAGCGGCGTCTCCGCAAGGAGCGCGCGAAGCGGAAGGCCGCCATCGACCACAAGCACGAGCAGCGGCTCGCGAGCCTGCGGTTCCTGTTCCTCATCGGCGTCCTGATCTTCCTGACGCTCTTCCTCAGCCTCTCGATCTGGGAAAAGATCGGGTCGCTCTTCGGGCTGTAGGGACCGCGTGGAGGACGTGCCGGGAACGACGGGAGGAGTCCGGCTGGCCGCCGGCTCCGGGACTCAGGCGGCCGGGCTCTGGCGCACCGGCGAGCTCCTCGCCTGGCTCGCCGGGCTCGTCCTCACGCTCAGCTCCTTCATGGGCTGGTACTCCGTGTCCGGTGACCTTCGCGGGCGGCTTTCGGTCCTCGGCTGGAACACCGGGACGATCGGCAAGCTCGTCTTCGTCATCGGGCTCGCCGTGCTGCTCCTCCTCGGCCTGCGCGCCTTCGGCGTCGAGCTCCCGCCGAGCATTCCCGACGGCATGGTGATAGCGGGCCTCGGCCTGACGGCGACGATCCTCGTCCTCATCCGGCTCATCGACATCCCCGAGACGTTCCAGCCGGCGGTCGGCCGCGGGATCGGCCTTTGGATCAGCCTTCTGGCTTCGCTGCTGCTGATCGTGGCCGGGCTGCTGAAGTCGGCTGAAGACGCCTGACGAGCGCGACCGCGACGAGCCCCACACCGGCGCCGACGGCAGCTCCCGCGAGCACGTCGGAGGGATAGTGGACACCGATGTAGACGCGGGCGAAGCCGACCGCGACCGCGAGCAGCGCCACCGCCCAGCCCCAGCGCCCGCCCAGGAGATAACCGAGGATCACGGCCGCCGCCGCGCTCGCGGACGCGTGCCCCGAGGGCATCGCGCTGCTGATGTCCCAACGCAGGAGCGGGTCGGCCTGCGGAATAACCTCGTATGGGCGCTCGCGGTCGAAAGCGATCTTCAGCAGCGATGCGAGGAGATCGGCCGTCCAGACCGTCGCGGCAGTGATGAGGGCGACGCGGGCGGGCGGCTTGCCGGCCGCCACTGCCAGAAGCCCGGCGAGGACGATCCAGAGCACGGCCCCGTACGTGGCCGCCGAAAGGCCGACGAAGAGCCAGTCGAACGGCGCGGCGCGATGCTCGACGACCCAGGTGAAGACGTCGCGGTCCAGCCCTTGCAGGGCTACGACCGTAGCAGTTGCTTCGTGGCGGCCAGGAGTCGGCCGGGGTCGAGCGGCTTGCCGATGAACGCCTGAGCGCCGCGCGACTCGGCCTCCCCGGCCTGGTCGAGCTTCCCGCTGTACATGATCACCGGGATGGCATCGACGCCGTGCCGCTCCTGGACCCGCCTGAGCATCTCCCAGCCGTCCATCTTGGGCATCTGCACGTCGAGCAGGATCAGATCGGGCGGCTCCTCGTCGAGCGCGGCGAGGCCCTCGTCGGCGCTCCCCGCCTCGCGAACGGCGTAACCGTCCGCCTCGAGGTTGGCCCTGATGAAGTCACGGAGCCCCGCGTCGTCGTCGACCACGAGCACGCGCGCCGCGGCCGTCTGACCGCCCTGTGAGGCGGTCGGCCCGCCGGCGAGGAACGCCTCCAGGTCGGCGCGGCGGAACCGGCGGTGGCCGCCCGGTGTGTAAAAAGCCGGTAGGAGTTTCCGGTCAGCCCATTTGCGCACGGTGGACTGAGCCGCCCCGAGAAAGGCGGCTGCCTGGCCGAGGGTAAGCCACTCCCGGCCGACGTCCGTCGACTGCCCCGAGCCGCCGGACTCCCGCTGTCCGTTGCCTGGCATTGGCCGCAACAAAAAATCTACCAAATCTTGACCTTTCTTCCCGGCCGAGCCCGAAACCCTGGACCCCCGTCTAGCCTCCGGTCGTGACGGTCACGGTGCGCTCCCGGGGCTCGACCGTCAGCGGCTCGAGCGTGCGCACGATCGTCTGTGTCCCGCCGGGCTCCGGCGCCTGCTCGACGGCGCGACCGATCGCGAGGCCCGCCAGGAAGACGACCGCGAGGACGGCCAGCCGCAGGATCCAGACCGCCACGCGGCGGCCCGTCGACGAGCGGCGCGCGCGTTCGCGTTCCCGAGCCCTCGCGTTCATCGCCATCCCGCTAAGGCCGGTAGTCCGTCGCGCCGCGCGCGTAGTGGGCGAAGGCGGCGTCCTGCACGAGAGCGGAATCCTTGAGGCCTGCCCGCGCCTTCGGCGGGGTCGCCCGGACGACGATGTCGCGGACCCAGTCCTCCGATCCTTCGTAGACGCCTGCGAGGTCGGCGAGCGTGAAAGTCTGCCCGACGCGCCGGCGCAGCTCGGCGACGACCTCTTCGATCAGGATCCAGAGGTGGCGGGAGCGCGCCGTGTCCTCGCCTTCGGCGCCGAGCCGACGCAGTCCCTCGTCCCACTGGTGACGGGCCGCCTGGAGCATCACGCGGTCCCGTTCCCGTTCACGGCGGCCCCGCAACGCGCGTCCGGGCACCAGCGCTCCCCTGCTTCGGCGAGCACCGCCTCGCCGAGCTCGTAGCCGGGCCGCGCCAGCGCGAACGCGGCGTGCGCGTGGAGGCACTTGAGGTTGCCGGGCGCCCTCGTGCCCCCGATTCCGACGTCGAGCTCGGGGCGAAGCTCCCGCTGCTCGCGATCCGCCCGCTCGAGGCTCGCGTGGAGATCGGGGTCGGCCTCGGCCTCGTGCGACCAGCGCTCGACGCCTCCGGCCGCCTCGACCCGCGCGAGCGCGGCGACGAGCCAGGGACAGGTCAGGTAGTACGTCGTCGGGAACGGCCGGCCGTCGTCGTCGAACGGCGCCTGCTCCGTAACCGCGGGATAACCGTGCGGACAGCGGACAGCCACCCGCCGAAACGACCGAGCGGGACGTCCGAGCTGCCAGGAGACCACCCTCCCGTCGTCCACCCGATCATGGTATCCGCGTCCCCGAACGGCCCTGGCGGTCGCGTTTCCACTCGTCCACATCCGTGATGGTGAAGAGACGCTCGCCCGGCTTGACCAGCCCGAGGCGGCGCGCGGAGCGCTCGATGAACTCGTTCGTGTCGGCCTCTTCGAGCTTCTTCTCCAGGCGCTCGTTCCGCTGCTCCATGCGCTCCACCTGCGCGCGGCGCACGGCGACGTCGTCCTGTGCCTGCTGGTAGGCCCGGATCGGCTGGACGTAGCCGGCCGCCACGACCAGGAGGATGGCAACGCCGATCCAGCGAAGTGCGAGCGCGGACTTCGAGGGACGTTTGGATGAACGGCGGCGACCCCGGGCTGCCATGGGCATGCGAACTTCGACCGCAGCCCTTGGCCTCCTTCCCGCGGCGGAGGGAACTGTACGGAGGGCGTCGGACGGAGTCCGACCCGCTTCGGAGGGTCAGGCGGTCTCGACCTTGATGACGTTCGTGGTGCCCGGCACGTTGACCGCGGTGCCGGCGGTGATGACGATCCGGTCGCCGGGGTTCACGAGCCCCGTCTGGCGCGCGGCCTCGAGCGCGCGGGCCCAGAGGTCGTCGACGTTCTTCGCCTCCTCGATCTCCGCGGAGACCACGCCCCACTCGAGCGCGAGCTGCTGCACCGCCTGGCGCTTGTGCGTGCCGGCGATGATCGGCCGGCGCGGCCGGTGGCGCGCGACGGCCGACGCCGTGCGGCCCGAGTACGTGGGGACGAGGATGGCCGCGGCTCCGAGCACTTCCGCGATGTCGCACGCGGCGTTCGACATCGCCTCGCCGACGGTCGGGAACGGCTGGTCGGCTGCCTGGGCGAGCTCGTGGCGGTAAGCGACGCTCGGCTCGATCACGCGAGCGATCTTGTCCATGAAGGTCACGCTTTCGAACGGGTACTGGCCGACCGCGGTCTCGCCGGAGAGCATGACGGCCGAGGTCCCGTCCAGGATCGCGTTGGCGACGTCGCTCGCCTCCGCCCTGGTCGGCTCCGGCCGCGTGATCATCGACTCGAGCATCTGCGTGGCGGTGATGGCCGGCTTCCCGTGCTCGAGGGCGGAGAGGATGACGCGCTTCTGCACGAGCGGCACGGCGGCGGGGCCGATCTCGACCCCCAGGTCACCGCGCGCGACCATGACCGCGTCGGAGGCGCTGACGATCGCGTCGAGCTCCTCGAGGGCCTCTGCCTTCTCGACCTTCGCGATCACGAGGGCCTTCGCGTCCGCGGCGTTGAGGAGCTCGCGCAGGCCGCGGCAGTCCTCCGCCGAGCGAACGAACGAGAGCGCGACGTAGTCGACTCCGAGCGAGAGGGCGAACTCGAGGTCCTGGAGATCCTTCTCCGTCACCGACGGGACCGGGATGGGAACGCCGGGGACGTTGACGCCCTTGTGCGCGCCGACGGCGCCGCCGACCGCGACCACCGTCCGGACGCGTTCGCCGTCCACCTCCTCGACGCGCAGGCGGACGAGGCCGTCGTCGATCAGCACCTCGTGGCCGGGCTGGAGCACCTGGGTGAGCACCGCCGGCAGCACGGGCAGGTCGCCCGTCGAGCCGTTGTCCCCACCGCTGAGGACCACGGAGTCGCCCTCGACGAGGATCCTCGGCGTGTCGATGTCGCCGACGCGGAGCTTCGGCCCCTGGAGGTCGGCGATCAGCGCGAGCGGCCGGCCGGCGCGCTCCTGCGCCTCGCGGACGACCCGCGCGCGCTCGCCGTGCTCCTCGTGCGTCCCGTGCGAGAAGTTGAGCCGGGCGGCGTCCATGCCCGCCTCGACGAGCCGGTCGACGGCGGCGGGGGACGACGTCGCCGGCCCGATCGTGCAGACGATCTTCGTACGGCGATGCCCGTGCGACACAGCACGCACGTTAGCGCGCCCGGAGGCCGCTCCCGCAGGGGCATCTCGGGCACCCGGGGGAGCCCCCAATTTCGACACTACGACGAAATACCGCGCGCGTGGCGCGCCGAAGTGAGCCGAGCGTGTGCCGGCCCGCGTGGCCGCGTGCTAGCGGCCGGCGCGCGGGAACGCGGCCCAGCCGGGGTACTCCGCGCGGGCGCCGAGCTCCTCCTCGATGCGCAGGAGCTGGTTGTACTTGGCGACGCGGTCGCTCCTCGACGGCGCGCCGGTCTTGATCTGGCCGACGCCGGTCGCGACGGCGAGGTCGGCGATCGTCGTGTCCTCCGTCTCGCCCGAGCGGTGCGACATGACCGACGCGTATCCGCCGGCCCGCGCGAGCTCGATGGCCTCGAGCGTCTCCGTCAGCGTGCCGATCTGGTTGACCTTGACGAGGATGGCGTTCCCGTCGTGCTCCTCGATGCCGCGGCGCAGGCGCTCCACGTTCGTCACGAAGAGGTCGTCGCCGACGAGCTGCACGCGCTCGCCGAGCCGCTCGGTCAGCAGGTGCCACCCCGCCCAGTCGTCCTCGGCCAGCCCATCCTCGATGGACACGATCGGGAAGCGCGAGCAGAGGTCCTCCCAGAAGCCGATCATCCCCTCCGCGTCGAGGTCGCGGCCCTCGCCCGGCATGCGGTAGCGGCCGTCCGCGTACAGCTCGGTCGTCGCCGGGTCGAGCGCGATCGCCACGCGGTCGGCGTGCCCGGCGCGCTCGGCGGCCTCCAGGACGGCTGCGATCGCGTCCTCGCTCGACCCGAGGTCGGGCGCGAAGCCTCCCTCGTCCCCCACGCCCGTCGCCAGCCCGCGCTCGTGGAGCAGCTCCTTGAGGCGGTGGAAGGTCTCAACGCCGATCCGCAGCGCCTCGGAGAACGAGTCGGCGCCTGCCGGCACGACCATGAACTCCTGGAGGTCGAGCGAGTTCTGGGCGTGCGCACCGCCGTTGACGACGTTCATGAGCGGAACGGGCAGGACGTGCGCGTCCTCCCCGCCGATCCAGCGATAGAGGGGCACACCCGCCTCGGCCGCCGCAGCCTTGGCGACCGCGAGCGACACGCCGAGCACCGCGTTGGCGCCCAGCCGAGACTTGTTGGGGGTGCCGTCCAGCTCGACCAGAAGCTTGTCGACGGCGGCCTGATCGCCCGCGTCGGCCCCCGCCAGCGCGGGCCCGATCTCTCGTTCGACGTTCTCGACCGCCTTGAGGACGCCCTTGCCGAGGTAGACGCCCGGATCGCCGTCGCGGAGCTCGACCGCCTCGAACTGGCCGGTCGACGCCCCCGAGGGCACGTCTGCCCGCCCGACGGCCCCGGAATCCAGCTCGACCTCGACCTCGACGGTCGGATTGCCCCGCGAGTCGAGAACCTGCCGCGCGTGCACGCGGATCACCTTCACCGAATGCCCTCCTTTGCCCGGTCGAAGTATCGATCCTGCTCCTCGAGCGGGAGCGACTCCCACTCCCTGCCCTCCTCGCCGGCGAGCTCCGCGGCGCGCTCGACGCGGTCGACGAAGCGGCGGCTCGCAGCCCGGAGCGCGAGCTCGGGATCGACGTCGAGCCGCCGCGAGACGTTGACGGCCGCAAAGAGGACGTCGCCGAACTCGTCGAAGACGTGCGGGTCCGGCTCGGTCTCGGCCGCCCGCTCCGGGGCGGCGGCGACCGCCTCGCGCAGCTCGGCGAGCTCGTCGTCGAGGTCGCCCAGCGCGCCTGCGAGCTCCGGGTAGTCGAAGCCCGCCGAGGCGGCGCGCCGTTGCACCTTGCGCGCGTGCAGGAGCGGCGGCAGGCGGTCGGGCACGTCGTGGAAGATTCCCTCCCGCGCCTCCTGCTCGCGCTTGAGCTCCTCCCAGCGCCCCTTGACGGCTGCGGGCGTCTCCAGCTCCATGTCGCCGAACACGTGCGGGTGGCGCCGGATCAGCTTCGCCCGGATGCCCCGCGCGACCTCCGCCAGGTCGCCGGCTCCGCGCTCCTCCAGGAGGAGCGCGAGGAACACCGTCTGGAAGAGGAGGTCGCCGAGCTCGTCGACGAGCTTCGCGTCGTCCTCGGCGAGCGCCGCGTCGGCGACCTCGTAGGCCTCCTCGACGGTGTGGGGGACGATCGTCTTCGCCGTCTGCGCACGGTCCCACGGGCAGTCGCGCCGCAGCCGCTCCGCCAGCTCCTGAAGTTCGACGAGCGCCCGCTCGAGGCCGTCGCCGCCGCCCACCTGCTACTCGGTGGTCGTGGTCCCGGTTTCGCCGCCCGTGTCGCCCTCGCCGGTGGTCGTCTCGGCGGGCGGAGGCGGCTCGAAGCCGGGGGCGTACGCGGTCTGGTCCTCGAAACGCGCCCGCAGCTCCTCGATCCACTCGTTGATCCGCGTGTTCTTCTTCTCCTCGAGCAGCGTGCTGCGGATCTGCTCCTCGACCGCGGAGAGGTCCTGCGTGGACTTCTCCTTGATGTCGCCGACGGCCTCGATGATGTGCCAGCCGAACTGCGTCTTGACGGGCTCGGAGAGCTCGCCGGTGTCGAGGTCGAAGGCGACCTTGTCGAACGGCGCGACCGTGGCGCCCTGCTGCGCCGTGAACTTGCCGCCCTCCTTCTTCGACGCGGGATCCGTGGAGTACTGCCGTGCGAGCTTCGCGAAGTCGGCGCCTCCCTCGAGCTGGGCGTGCAGCTGGTCGGCGCGAGCCTTGGACTTCACGAGGATGTGGCGCACCTCGCGCGATGCGGGGGTCTCGAACTGGGCCGCGTTGTCCTCGTAGTACTTCTGGACGTCCTCGTCAGTGACCTCGACCTCGTTCGTGACCTTCTCGAAGACCTTCTCGGACAGGAGCCGCGTGCGCAGGTCGCTCTTGACCTGCTCCTCGGTGAGGCCCTGCGCCTCGAGCTCGTCCTTGTACTTCTGCTCGTCGCCCTGGAAGAACTGCTCCTTCAGCTCGTCGAGACGCTTGTCGACGTCCGCGTCGGTGACGGTGACGTCGAGCTCCTGCGCGGCGATCTCGAACTGCGCCTGCTCGACGAGGCTGCGGACGATTGCGTTACGAAGCTGCGCGAACTCGGGCGTCCCGGCGGCCGGGAACTCCTGCTCGCGCGCCTCGTAGGTCTTCTCGGCCGAGGCGAGGAGCCTGTCGTACTCCGCCTTGGTGATCTCCTTGTCGCCGACGACCGCTATCGCGTCGGCCGGGACCTCGACCTCGGTCCCGTCGTCGCCGCCGTCACCGCCGCAGCCGACGGCCGCCATGGCCAGCGCGAGCGCAGCAAGGAGGGCGACGATACGAGTCCAAAAAGGCATGGTGGGCGACCAACTAGGCGGAAAGCCGTAGGTCGAGGATACCATCGACCAGCGCGAGCGCTTGGGGGAACCCGTCGCCCCTCTGGGTGAGCTCGCGCTTCGCACTCGAGTACACCGCCGTCGGAGCCGACGACCGCAGGTCGCGTAGCTCCGCCGAGCCGAGCACGAGCGGCCCGACGACCGCCCGACCGCCGCGGAAGACGAGGTAGTCGGCCCCGATGCGCGCGAGCTTCAGCTTCGCCTCCTGGATCGCGAACAGGTTCTCGACCGGGTCGGGCACGGGGCCGAAGCGGTCCTCGGTCGCCGCGTGGAGCTCCCGCAGCTCGTCCTCGGACTCGACGAGCGCGAGGCGGCGGTGCAGGTCGATCTTCTGCGCCTCCGCGGGCATGTAGTCGGTCGGGACGTAGGCGTCCACCTGGGCGTCGACGCGCACCGGGCGGGCGACCGCGCGCCGGGTGCCCGAGAGCTCGGCGACCGCCTCGCCCAGCAGCTCGACGTAGAGCTCGAACCCGATCGCCGCCACGTGGCCCGACTGCTCCGCGCCGAGGAGGTTGCCCGCGCCGCGGATCTCGAGGTCGCGCATGGCGATGGCGAACCCGCTGCCGAGCTCGGTGTGGTCGGCAAGGGTCGCAAGGCGCGCCCGCGCCTCCGGGGTCAGCTCCTGGCCGTCGGGATAGAAGAGGTAGGCGTGGGCGACCTCGTCGCTGCGGCCCACGCGCCCTCGGATCTGGTAGAGCTGGGCCAGCCCCAGGGCATCCGCGCGCTCGACGATCAGCGTGTTCGCCTGCGGGATGTCGAGGCCTGACTCGATGATCGTCGTCGAGACGAGCACGTCCGCGTCGCCGGCGAGGAACGAGAGCATGTGGCCCTCGAGCTCGCGCTCCGGCATCTGGCCGTGCGCGACGATGACCCGGAGCTCGGGGACGAGCTGGCGCAGGTGCTCGGCTGCGTCCTCGATCGTCTCGACGCGGTTGTGGAGGAAGAACGACTGTCCCTCGCGCCGGTGCTCGCGCAGGAGCGCCTCGCGCACGAGCTCCTCGTCGTACTCGCCGACGTGCGTGCGGATGGGCCGGCGCCCCTGCGGCGGCGTCTCGATGACGCTGATGTCCCGCAGGCCGGCCAGCGACATGTGCAGCGTGCGCGGGATGGGCGTGGCCGACAGCGCGAGCACGTCGACCTCGAGCCGCAGCTGTCGCATCAGCTCCTTCTGGGCGACGCCGAAGCGCTGCTCCTCGTCCACGATCACCAGGCCGAGATCCTTGGGAACCACGTCGCGGGAGAGCAGGCGGTGCGTCCCGACGATCACGTCGACCTTTCCTGCGGCGAACTCGGCGAGCACGCGCTTCACATCGGCGGGCTTACGGAAGCGCGAGGCGAGCTCGACGGTGACCGGCAGGTCCCGGTAGCGCTCGCGGAACGTGTTCCAGTGCTGCTGGGCCAGGATCGTGGTCGGCGCGAGGAAGAGCACCTGCTTGCCGTTGGCGACGGCGACGAAGGCGGCGCGGACCGCGACTTCCGTCTTGCCGAAGCCCACGTCCCCGGCGACCAGGCGGTCCATCGGCCGGGCGGACTCGAGGTCCTCCTTCACGACCTCGATGGCGACGCGCTGGTCGGGCGTCTCCTCGAAAGGGAAGCTTGCCTCCAGGCGCTCGACGAGCTCGTTGTCGGCCTCATAGGCGATGCCCTCGGCGCGCTGGCGCTGCGCGTACAGGGCGAGCAGCTCGCCGGCCAGCTCGTGCGCGCCCGCACGCGCGCGGTTCTTGATGTTCTGCCAGGCCTTCCCGCCGAGCTTCGAAAGCGCGGGAGCGTGCCCGTTCGCCCCGACGTAGCGGGAGACCTTGGCGATCTGCTCGTGCGGGACGTAGAGGCGGTCGTCGCCGCGGAAGGCGAGGAAGAGGTAGTCGCGCGTGACGCCGGCGACGGTCTTCGTCTCGAACCCGAGCAGCTGTCCGACTCCGTGGTCCTCGTGCACGACGTAGTCGCCGGTGCGCAGGTCGGCGAAGCTCTGGAGCGCGCGGCCGACCCGGACGTCGGCGCGCGGGGGGCGCTTGCGGAAGACCTGCGTGTCCGGAAGGAGCGCGATGCCGAGCTCGCGCAGGACGAAGCCGCGGCGTGCGGGCGAGACGGCGAAGACGAGTCCGGGCTCGTCGGGGAGCTCGTCGCCCGGCTCGACCACGACCGCCTCGACGCGGCGGAGCAGCGCCTTCGTCCGCAGGGCCTCGCCGAGATGGGCGAAGGTGACGACGACGCGGTTTCCCCCGCGCACGAAGGCGAGTAGGTCGCGCTCAGCCTCCGAAAGCCCGCGGGCGGCGACGGCCGGCCGCTGCGCCTCGAACGAGTGCCGCTGCCCGGCCGGAAGCTGTGAGACGAGCAGGGCGTCCCCGAGCGCGAGCGTGGCGCCGAGCTCCTCGCGGACGACCTCTTCGACCTCGCCGGCGTCCCAGACCACGTGAGGCGTCGGGAGCGGCGCCACGAGGTCGCCGGGGACGGGCGCGGTCTCGCCGGCCTCGTCGTCGACGAGCGTCGGCTCCTCGTCGCCGGCGATCCGCTCGGCCGCCGGGTACACGGTCGCCTCGTCGAGCTCGTGGAGCGTGCGCTGCGTGAAGGGCGAGAAGGCGCGCAGGGACTCGATCTCGTCGCCGAAGAGCTCGACGCGCACCGGCTCCCGGCCCGTGGAGGGGAAGACGTCGACGAGGCCGCCTCGCACGGCGAACTGCCCGCGCTCCTCGGCCTGCGAGACCCGTTCGTACCCGGCCAGGGCGAGGTGCTCGGCCAGCCCTTCGACCCCCGGCTCGTCCCCGGCGCGCAGGACGATCGGCTCGGGCCGCGAGCTCTCCGGCGGAATCCCTTCCGCGGCGCCGACCGCGGAGGCGCAGACGAGCCCGCCGGCGGCGAGCACCTCCAGAGCGCGGGCGCGCTCGCCGACAAGGTGGGGCGGCGGCTCGAGGCCGCTTCCCCAGCGGACTCCGCGCGAGGCGAAGAGACCGACCCGCTCCTCGCCCAGGAACCACGAGGCCCCTTCCGCCGCGTCGCGCGCCTGCGCGTCGTCCGGGAGGACGACGACGAGCGGCCCCCCGCGCGCGAGATGCAGCGCGGCGAGAAAGAGCGGGAAGATCGGCTCGGAGACGCGCGTCTCGCCCGGGTCGTCCAGAAGCTCGCGCATCCGGTCGCCCTCCGCGACCACGCGGGCGATTGGGATCAGGGTAGGTGCGCGTGTGCTGGTCGGCCGGTCCATGACGACTGGCGGAATCTGCGTTCCGCCGGGGTCATCGTATCCGCGGCGCGAAGCTCTACGATCCCCGCCATGGCCGGCGAGCTGCGCCCGATCGGAAACCGCCCGAAGCTGGTTGCGTCCTTCGACCCGCCCGAAGCGGACGAGGCGTTCCGGCGCTGGCGCGCGGAGCATGCCGACACCCTCGCAGGCGTGCCTGCGGAGGCGATGCGCGTCGAGTACGGCCGCGCGCTCGGCGGAGGGCTCATCGTGCGCGTCCGGATCGACGAGGAGCACCTCCCCGCCGCGCTTCGCGGCTGACTTCTCACCCGTCGCAGGGCTAAGGTCGCGGGCGCGTTCTGCCGAAATGAGTGATCAGCACCGGCGTCGGGCCGCTACGGCGCGCGGAGCATCTGCGGCGGGTCGTCTCCCAGCGGGGGCGGCCCGCCTTCATGTGTCAGGTGGCCGTCGCGCGTCTATTTCCCCGGGGCGCCCCTGGCTTCACGCTATCGCGGAACTCCGCGCGCGTGCCACGCGAGACGGTGACGACTTCGTGCCGGCTACGGGCGCTCGTTGAAGCGCTGCTGGGCTTCCTCGACGCCGTCGCGCGCGATCGTCTCCACGGCGTCCGCCGCGCGCGAGATGAGCGCCTCGACGTCGACGAGGTCGTCGAACGGCGAAAGGACCCAGTCGGCGACCGGCCGCGGGTCACCGCGCTCCGGCCTGCCGACCCCGATGCGGAGGCGCAGGAAGTCCTGCGTGCCCAGGTGCTGCCCGAGCGAGCGAAGGCCGTTGTGGCCCGCAAGCCCGCCTCCGGCCCGCGCCTGGAGGCGGCCGAGCTCGAGGTCGACCTCGTCGTGCACGACGAGGAGCTGCTCCGGCGGCAGCTTGTAGAAGCGCGTCGCGGCCCCCACCGAGCGTCCCGACTCGTTCATGTACGTCTGCGGCTTCAGGAGCGCGACTCGGGCGCCGTCGAGACGAACGTCGGTGAGGTCACCCGAGAACTTGGAGCGAAACGACCCGCCGTGCCGCCGCGCGAGCTCGTCCACGACCATGTGCCCGAGGTTGTGCCGGGTGCGGGCGTACTCCTTGCCGGGGTTGCCCAGCCCCGCGACGAGCAGATCGAGCGACGAGGCCTGCTCGCCCCGTCGAAAGAGCCTCACTCGCTCTCGTCGGGCTCCGCTTCGGCGGACTCGCCCTCGGCTTCGGGCTCGGCGCCTTCCTCGGCCTCGACGCCCTCAGGCAGCTCGCCTTCCTCGAGCTCCTCGGCCTCCTCGACCTCGGGCTCCTCGATCTTCGTCGGCGGCGTCACGTTGAGCACGACGGCCTCGGGGTCGTCGAGGATCGTCACGCCCTCCGGAGGCCTGATGTCGCCGACTCTCAGGCTGTCCCCGATGGCCAGTTCGGTGATGTCGACCTCGAAGCGGTCGGGCACCTCCATCGGCAACGCCTCGACGTTGATCTCGCGCAGGACGAGCGTCAGCACGCCGCCCTCCTTCACGCCCGCCGACTCGCCGAAGGGCTCGACGGCCACCTGGGCCTGGATCGCCTGGTCGAGCCGGACCTCGTGGAGGTCGATGTGCAGGAGGCGCGGGCGGACGGGGTCGAGCTGGTACTCCTTGAGCACGGCGTGGTGCGCGGTCTTCTGACCGTCGAAGACGACGTCCAGGATCGCGTGAAGACCGTGGTCGCCGGTCAGCACGCGGCGAAGCTCGCGCTCCTCGACGGTGAAGGGATGTGCCTTCTTGCCCGCGCCGTAGAGGACGCCCGGAACCATTCCGGCCGCGCGCAGGCGGCGGGACTCCGCGCTCCCCGCGGTCTCGCGTGCCTTTACACCCAGCTGGATCCGTTCGCCGGCCATCGGCCGGCAAGTGTAGCGAAGCCGCGGAGGCCGACGAGCCTAGCCGGGCTGGGGCTGGAAGCGGCTCTGGAGCTGGGAAACGTAGACGCCGAGCTCGCGCTGGCGCTCCTCGAGGCGCTCCTCCCGGATGGCGAGCAAGTCCTCGCGCCGCTCGACTTCCTCCTCGCGCATCTCGAGGTCGGCTTCGACGACGGCCTTGCGGGCCTCGTGGTCGTTCTCGCGCTGCTCCAGGTCCTGGCCGCGGTCGCGCAGGCTCGTCTCGAGCTCCCGCACGCGACGCTCCCGCCGCTCGATGCTCTCGCGGGACTCGAGCGCGTCCGCGGCCGGGCCGAACGTCTCCTCGAGCTCGCTCACACGGCGCTCGCGCTCGCGAAGCTCGACCGCGCTGGCCGCGAGGCGCGCCTCGCGCTCCTCGAGCTCGCGGGTCGCGGCGGCGACCTTCGCCTCGCGCTCGGCCACCTGCGAATCGTCACGGGAGCCGGCGAGCCGCTCGATGTTCTGGATCTCGACCTTGATGACGGGCGGGATCAGGCCGCCGGCCGGGGCCGAAGGTGTCGAGCCGGGCTTGCGCCGCCGCCGTCCGCGCCGCCGCGGAGGCCGGGCGGGCTTGTCGGGAGTGAGATCGTCTCGTTCAGTCACAGCCTCGCGGCATGAGCAGACGATGGCGGCCTGGACCGTTCCGGGCATCCCCCACTTTGGCGATCCTCGCGCCGATCCCACGTTTCAGGGATGCCGCCCCCGGCCGGGACATCCGAAACATTTCTTGGCGTACCACCCAACTGCAGCAACGAAAGGCGGCATCGTATGTCTGCGGATCTCCTCCGGATCAAGATCCGGAACTTCCCTCAGCCCCACCTCGGGCGGCGTCTTCTCATCGCCGGCCTGAAATAGCGGCGGCAACACCCCTCGAGCGGCCCGACGGGCCGCTCGGCGTTTTCTGGACTTGTGGCGGCCGCCGGAGCCTGCGACGCTTCGGCTCTAGGGGACAACTCCGGGGAGGAAGACCAGATGTACAGGAAGGCGTTGCTCGCGCTGGCGGCAGCGACCGCACTTGCGGCCGCCGCCCCTGCGCAGGCCAACCACACGCTCGCGCACAAGGTGGCGCTGCTCACCGAGAAGCTCAACTGTCTGCAGAAGTACCCCGTGTACTCGTTCGGGGACTACGCATACTCCGAGATCGAGTCCGACCTCGCAGACCAGGGGAACGGGCAGATCGAGGTGCTCGTACCCGACGTCCTGCCGGTCAATGCGCTCGACTTCGACTACGGCAATGCAAACCCGCAGCCGAGCGACGCCTACCTGCTGGGCGTGAAGCGGACGCGGGCTTGCCTGGCGAAGTTCGCGACGGCGTCGAACCCGGTCTCGGCCAGGCGGGCGGCTCCGGCCAAGCTGGCGCGCCTGCGCTAGCGGATCAGGCGACGATCTCGGCGGGAGCGTCCGGGCGCAGGAGCTCCCAGACGAGAAGATGGGTCTCGATCTCCCTGCGGGCCTGCTCCTCGTCGGGCGCGTCGGTCCGCTCCACGTCGAGCTCCCGGTCGCCGACCGGGCGCACGGCAAAGCCCGAGCGCGCGTAATGCACGCTGAGCTCCTCGCGCAACGAGGGATCTGAGATTCGGATTCTGAGGGGCCGCAGTTGAGCTGTATTCATCGGCTGCGGACACCGGTTCGGGCACCCCCAAACCGGGGGCTTTCCTCAGACGGCAGAGAGGAGCAGCAGTATCACGGCGGCCCAGACGGCGAGGCCGACGATCACAGCGAGCGCGGTCCCGCGGAAGAACCGCATGAACTCGGTCGAGGGCTCGCGGCGGAGATCGTCGTCGCACTCCCAGTCGGCGTCCTCGCCGGCCCACGGGTCGTCGTGGCCCGCAGGGAGCCGATCCTGGCGGCTGGGTCGCCTGGTTCGCTTGAGCTGCATCGCGTTCTCCGAACCGCAGAGAGACGCGTCCCCCGACGCCTAGAGGGCGTTGTCCCGTCCTCAGATTACTCCTGCGCAGGGATTTCGCAAGGCCTGCGGACGGCAACGCCGCCGCTCCGACGACTCCGTTCTAGAAGAGCTGGTTCTCGCCCGCGAAGATCGCCGAGACCGACTCGTCCGAGAAGACGTTCTCGATCGTCTCCGCCAGGAGGCCCGCCACGGGGAGCACCGTCAGTTTCTCGGGCCGGCGGAGCTCGTCGGCCGGAACCGTGTCCGTGACGGCGATGCCCGTGAGCTCGCTCTCGGCGAGCTTCTCGAGCGCGTCGTCCGGGAAGAGCCCGTGCGTCGCGCAGGCGTAGACCTTGGTCGCACCCGCGGCGAGCAGGGCCTGCGCGCCGGCGACGAGCGTCCCGCCCGTGACGATGATGTCGTCGCTCATGATCGCGACCTTGCCCTGCACGTCGCCGACGACCTCGGTCACCGAGGCGACGTCGTGGGCGGGGCGCTGCTTGTTCATGAGCGCGAAGTCGGCGTCGAGCATCTGCGCGAACTTCGTCGCCATCTTCGCGCGGCCCGGATCCGGCGAGACCGCGACGACACCGTCGCCGTGGAGGCCGAGCGTCTCGCGGTAGTAGCGCGCGAAGAGCGGCAGCGCGGTCATGTGGTCGACCGGGATGCGGAAGAAGCCCTGGATCTGGCCGGCGTGGAGATCCATCGTCAGCACGCGGTCGACGCCGGCGGCGTCCAGGATGTCGGCCAGGAGCTTCGCGGTGATCGGCTCGCGCGGCGAGGACTTCTTGTCCTGGCGCGAGTAGGGGAACCAGGGCATGACGGCCGTGATCCGGTTCGCTGAGGCGAGCTTCGCACCCTGGATCATGATCAGGAGCTCGAGCAGATGGTCGTTCGTGTACTTGCCGTGGCAGGCCTGGACGAGGAAGACGTCCGCGCCGCGGATGGACTCGCGGTAGCGGCAATACGTCTCGCCGTTCGCAAAGGTCTTGAGCTTCACGTCGCCGAGCTCGATGTTGAGCTGGTCGGCGATCTTCTGGGCCAGGACGGGGTGCGACCGGCCGGAGAAGAGCATCAGCTTCCCAGAGGGCCCGCGCTCGATCCAGCGGCCCCGCTCGCCGTGCGGTTGAGGCTTGTGCTCGGGCGTCACGTCGAGGCCCGGTAGCGCCAGCTCAGTCGTTCCGCTTTCCACGCGTGTAGCCCTCCTTGGTCTCCTGGCGTGCCCGTGCGATGGCGAGCGAGTCGGGCGGCACGTCCTCGGTGATGTACGAGCCGCCGCCGATCCATGCACCGTCTCCGATCGTCACTGGAGCCTCGAAACCATTGTGAATGCCGGTCCTGACGTTCTTGCCGATCGTCGTCTTGCCCTTCTCACGGCCCGGCTGGTGCGGGAAGTTGGCCGTGATCGTTCCGGCGCCCACATTGGTGCCCTCGCCCACCTCGGCATCGCCGAGGTAGCTGAGGTGAGGCACCTTCGCCCCCTCGCCGATGTGCGCCTTCTTCAGTTCCACGAAGGTTCCGGCCTTGGCACGCGCGGCCAGCACCGTTCCGGGGCGAAGGTAACAGAACGGTCCCACGAGCGCGTCCTCGCCGATCTCGGCCTCGTCGACCACCGCGTGCGGGCCCACCTCGGCCCCGCGCCGCACGACCGTGCGGCCGCGCAGGACGGTGAACGGATGGATGACCGCGTCCGGCTCGATGGAGACATCGGGCTCGATCCACGTCGTGGCCGGGTCGACGATGGTCACACCGGCCTCCAGGTGGGAGGCGACGATCTGGTCGCGAAGCCGCGCGCCGGCGGCAGCGAGATCGGCCCGGGTGTTCACGCCTTCGCCAACACGGGGGTCCTCCGCACGGTACACCGCGACGGGCCGCCCGTCATCCACAAGGTGTCGCACCGCGTCCGTGAGATAGAGCTCGCCCTGGGCGTTGTCGGTGTCGAGCCGGTCGAGAGCGCCCCAGAGCGCCTCGCCGTCGACGATGTAGACCGACGAGTTGACCTCGCGCACGGCCAGCTGCTCCGGGGTCGCGTCGCCGGCCTCGGCGATCGCGACGAGCCGCCCGTCGTCGCCGCGCAGGACACGGCCGTACGAGCCGGGCTCGTCGGGCTCGAACGAGAGCACGGTCGCGGTCGCACCCTCGGTCCGGTGTGTGTCGAGAAGGCCGGCGAGCGCGGCCGCCGAGAGGAGCGGAGCGTCCCCGGCCAGGATGAGGACGTCGCCCGAAAACCCCTCGAGCGCCGGACGGGCCGCCGCGGCGGCATCCCCGGTCCCGCGCGGCTGCTCCTGGACGGCCAGCACGGCGCCGGCCGGAAGGGTGCCCTCGAGCTCGGCCACCGTCCCCGGGGAGGTCACGACGACGAGCGGATCGGGATCGAGCTCGCGCGCCGAGGCGATCACCCAGTCCACGAGGCGGCGACCGAGCAGCTCGTGCAGGTGCTTCGGTCGCGTCGACCGCATGCGCGTGCCGAGCCCGGCGGCCATCACCACCGCTGCGATGGGGGTGCGTGTCACGAGGGCGTCATGGCTGGGGCGGGAGGATTCGAACCTCCGATCACGGGACCAAAACCCGTTGCCTTACCACTTGGCTACGCCCCACTGAAAGCGAGTATACGACCGCCTACCGGCGGTCCATCAGCAGGATCACGAGGAGGATTCCCGCCATCGCGACGAGGGCGAGGATGGCGAGGAACTTGAAGAGCTCCCAGAGGACCGGGACGATCACGGCGATCAGCTGTGATGCAGCCAGGATCCAGAGCACCTCGCGGAGGAAGTGCGAGCCCGTCCGCCGCCCGACGAAGATGTAGAGGGCAGTTGCCGCAATCGCGGCGGCGAGAACCCAGAACCAGCCGAAGTTGCCGAACACGACGGCAAGGCTCTCGACGAGGCCGATGAGCAGCGCGAGGCGCAATCTCCGCGCCTCGAGCCACGGCCCCGAGCCCTGCTCGCGGGCCTCTATCGCCGGCGTCGTGTCCATGCGAACGAAGTTACCAAACCGGTGCGACCACCCAGCTTCTCGCGCGACGCCCGAGCGCGCGGGCGGCGGCGCGGGCGTCCTCGCGCCGGTGGAAGAGCGCGTAGACCGTCGGGCCGGCGCCGCTCACGTCGGCCCTGAAGGCCCCCGCACCACGGAGCTCGTCGGCCAGCGGCGTGCTCCCGGCCGCCTCCGCGAGGTCGTTCGCGGGCAGCGCCGCGAGATCGCGCGGGCGATGGACGGCGTCGAGCCCTCCGACCAGCGCCGCCTTCCGCTCGGCGAACCCGGGGCCGCCGCCCAGTTCGTCGAAGCGCGCGTAGACCTCGCCCGTCGACTGCTTGGCCGCGTCGCGCGGGAGCGCCAGGAGCACCCAGAAGTCCTGCGGCAGGTCGAGCGGCGTCAGGCTCTCACCCGCCCCCTCGGCCAGCTTCGGCCCGGGCGCGAGGAAGAACGGCACGTCCGCGCCGAGCTCCGCCGCGAGCGACCGGAGCCTCGCGCCTTCGAGCGGCCGCTCCAGCCCGGCGTTCGCAAGCTTCATCGCGGCGGCAGCGTCCGCGCTCCCCCCGCCGAGGCCGGCGGCAACTGGAATCTCCTTCGTGATCCGTGCGCGCCACGCCGGCTCCACCTGGGCCTCTCGGGCGAGACCCTCGAGCGCACTCCTGACGATCGTGTCCTCCTCGAACCCCTCGACGGTCAGCCCGAGGGCGCGCTCGAGCTCGATGCGGTCGCAGACGTCGACGCGCTGCATCACGGACGCGACCTCGTGCAGGCCGTCCGGCCGTCGCTCGCCGACGACGAGGGCGAGATTGATCTTCGCCGCCGCGACCGCACGTGCCGGTCTCACGGCACAAGCTCCGAGAGTCGGAGATGCTCGGCGGGCTCGAGCTCCTGCGCTCGGGCCTCGGGCGGCCTGCCGAGCTCTGCGAGCGCCTCGACCGCCTGTTCGCGCCCGGCGACTCCCGAGAGCTCGAGAGAGTTGGCGAGCGTCTTCCGCCGGTGCGCGAACGCCGCCTGCACCACCCGGCGGACGGCGGCGAGCTCCGGGCCCCAGTCGCGCGTCCGGCGGAACGCGACGAGGGCGGAGTCGACGTTCGGGGGCGGAGCGAAGCACGTGCGCGCGACCGGATGCAGGCCGGAGCGCTCGGCGGTGAGCTGGACGAGGACCGAGACGGCGCCGTAGCTCTTCGAGCCGGACGGGGCGAAGAAGCGGTCGGCGACCTCGCGCTGCACCATCACCGACCACAGGCGGACGGCGGGGAGGCCGCCGAGGCTCTCGGCTACGAGCGGCGTGGCCACCTGGTACGGCAGGTTGGCGACGAGCTTGCCGGGCGCCGGTTCGAGCTCGTGCAGCGGAAGGCGGAGCGCGTCGCCGAACAGGAGCCCGACGTTCTGCCGCTCGCCGAGCCTCTCCCGGAGGTACGGCTCGAGGCTCCGGTCGAGCTCGACCGCGTGCACCGTCGCGACGCGGTCGGCGAGGTACGTGGTCAGGACTCCCAGGCCTGCACCGATCTCCAGCACGACGTCCTCGGGCTCGAGCTCCGCCAGCCGCCCGGCGACGCCCAGGATGTTCTCGTCGACGAGGAAGTGCTGGCCGAGCTCGCGGTTGGGCGTGACCGGCAGGTTCACGACAGGCCGAAGAGGGCGACCGCGTTGGCCTCGACCTGGGCCCCGAGCGCGCCGACGTCTTCCCTGCGCGCCTCGGCGGCGACGGCGAGCGTGTGCATGACGTAGGCGGGCTCGTTCCGCTTCCCCCGCACCGCCTGCGGCGCCAGATAGGGGCTGTCGGTCTCGAGCAGGAGCCGGTCGGCAGGCACGCGCGCCGCGGCCCACCGGAGCTCCGGAGCCTTCGGATAGGTGAGGTTGCCGGCGAAGGAGACGTGCCAGCCGCGCTCGAGCGCCGGCTCGACCAGATCGGCCGACGAGAAGCAATGGAGGACGACCGGCGTCCCCTCGGGCAGCCCCCGCAGGACGGCCACGGTGTCTGCGTCGGCGGCCCGCGTGTGGACGACGAGTGGCTTCCCGAGCTCGACCGCCAGCTCGGCCTGGGCGCTGAACGATTCGGCCTGGCGGTCGCGCGGCGCCAGGTCGCGGTAGTAGTCGAGCCCGGTCTCCCCGACAGCAACGGCCTTCGGGTGGGAGAGCAGCTCCCGCAGCTCCTCGAAGGCCCGTTCACCGACGTTGCCCGCCTCGTGCGGGTGCAGGCCGAGCGCCGCGAAGACGCCGTCGTGCGCCTCACACAGCGCCAGGCTCGCCCGGCACGACTCGATCGTCGTCCCGACCGTGACCACCCGCTCGACGCCGGCCTCGCGCGCGCGCCCGACAATCTCGGCAGGCTCCTCGAACGCGTCGAGGTGGGCGTGCGTGTCGATCACGGGCGGGCGGCTGGCCGCGTCACGCTGCTTCCGCCGTGGGCGGGTCCACGCGGGGGAAGAGCGGCGGCGCCGGCTCGATGCCCTGGAGTGCCGCCGTCCGGCCGGACGCCGCGAGATCCCACGACACGTCGCTCGGCTGCCCGAGAGCGGCCAGGACACGTTCGGACGTCTCCGGCACGTAGGCCGCGAGCGCGACCGCGACTGCCCGCAGACCGTCCACGAGCTCGAAGAGCACCCGGTCGAGATCCTCTGCGCGAGCTGGGTCCTTCGCCAGCTCCCAGGGCGCGGTCTGCTCGACGTGACGGTTGAGGCGGCGGACGAGCTCCCACACGGACTCCAGCGCCCCCGTGATGTCGAACACGTCGAGCTTGGCGGCGACCTCGGCTCCGACCCGGTCGATCTCGGCGGCCAGCTCCGGAGAGCCTGCGACCTCGTGCAACCGTCCCTCCCGGTAACGGGCGATCATCGCCGTCGTCCGCGAGAGCAGGTTGCCGAGATCGTTCCCGAGCTCACGCTCGTAGCGCTCGTGCAGGCCTTCGACGGAGATGCTCCCATCCTGTCCGAAGGTGGCGACGCGGAACAGGTAGTAACGCACGGGGTCGACCCCGTAGACGTCGATGAGGCTCAGCGGGTCGATGACGTTGCCGAGGGACTTCGACATCTTCCGGTCGTCCATGAGCAGGTAGCCGTGGACGAAGAGCTGCTTCGGCACCTCGAGCCCGGCCGCGAGCAGGAGCGCCGGCCAGATCACGCAATGGAACTTGAGGATGTCCTTGGCGAGGAAGTGACGGACCTCGGGCCAGTAGTGCGGCCGGAGGTCCTCGCCCTCCCGCGCGAAGGCGAGGGCGCTCCAGTAGTTGATGAGCGCGTCGACCCAGACGTAGACGACCTGATCCGTGTCCCACGGAACCGGAACACCCCAGCGCTGCGAGGCCCGGCTGACGCTGATGTCGTCGAGCCCCTGCTCGACGAACCGGCGCGCCTCGTTGTACCGAAACGAGGGGAGGACGATGTCCGGCCGCTCGTCGAAGAGGCGCAGGAGCGGCTCCGCGTAGGCCGAGAGCCGGAAGAAGTAGTTCTTCTCCTCGACGAACTCCGGCGGGATGCCGTGCTGCGGGCAGAGCCCGTCCACGAGCTCGGCCTCGGTGTAGAAAGTCTCGCAGCGGGTGCAGTACAGCCCGGAGTAGACGCCCTCGTAGATGTCCCCACGCTCGTAGATCCGCTGGAGGAGCTCCTGGACGCGCTCGCCGTGGCGCGGGTCGGTCGTCCGGATGAAGAAGTCGTTCGACGCGTTGACCTTGACGGTCATCTCGTGGAAGGCGGTCGCGTTCCTGTCGACGAATTCCTGCAGTTCGAGGCCGGCTTCCTCGGCGACGCGCGGGATGTTCGAGCCGTGCTCGTCCGTCCCGGTCAGGAAAAACGTGTCCTCCCCGCGCTGGCGCCGATGACGGGCGACGATGTCGGCCGCGATCGTCGTGTACGCGTGCCCGATATGCGGCGTCGCGTTGACGTAGTAGATCGGCGTCGTGATGTAGAAGCTCACCGGCGGTCATCATACGGACGGCCATCCCCCACCAGACCCGCGGTTTGAGGGTGTCCCAGAAGGGAACTGAGTGGTGACAACGAGTCACCGGACCGAGTGGGGCGCAGGCCTTGCGGACCGCCGACGGTGACGAGGAGGTCGAGACATCACGTGATGGAAGCGTCGACGCGCAGCCGAGGTGGGAAGACGACAACCGGAATCATCCGCCACCTGGACGAGCTCGGGCGGATCGTGATCCCAATCGAGATTCGGAAGCGGTTCGGGCTCACCGAGCGAGACGCGCTCGAGATCTCCGTCCGCGACCAGACCATCCTCCTCAGCCGTCCTCGCGACGGATGCATCTTCTGCGGCTCGAGCCGCACGGTCGCGGAGCACCGAGGGCGCAGCGTCTGCGGTGCGTGTGCGACCGAGATCGCCTCGGCAACGAACTAGCGCCACCCCGCCGAAGCTCGCGAGCCCGAGAGCCGCCAGGGCTCCGATCGCAGGGAGCGAATTGCCCGCGCCCGGGCGTCTGCCGGCGCGGGGCGCCTGGAGGCCGTGCGGCGGCGACGCGTCCGACACAACCATGACCGGAGGCGCGAAGCCCTGCTCGAGTGTCTTCTCGATCGGAGCCGACACATGGCTCGGGCTTGTCTCGGTGGGACTAGGCCTGTCGGCCGCGACCTTGGGTCTTCGAACCGTTGGCGCCGCGCGACGGCGTTCCACGGAAGGCGTCGACCCAGGCTCCGGTGGCGGAGCGGCAGCCGCCGGCAACGGCGCGGGCGCCGGAACCTCGGGAGTCTCGGGCACCGGCGGAGGCTCGGGTGCTTCCGGCGCCGGCTCCGCCGGAGGGGCCGGCGATGGGGGCGGTGGGGCTTGCCGCGTAGGCAGAAGCCCGAGCGGGTCGACGTAGCCGTTGGGATCCGTCGTCACCCGGACGCCCAGGTGGACGTACGACTCGGCGTGCTC
>DASSCF010000068.1:0-33808 GCA_035698025.1 Gaiellaceae bacterium | reverse complement strand
TCCGGGGACCTGCCTACACTGCCTCGGCGATGCCGATCTACGAGTTTGTGTGCATGACGTGCGAGTCGCATTTCGAGGAGCTCGTCGGAGTGAACGCGGCCGATCCGCCGTGTCCCGACTGCGGCGCCTCCCGGGTGGCTCGTCAGCTTTCCGTGTTCGCAACTCACGGCGGCACCGCCGAGCAGCCGAGCTTCGGCGGACCGGTGTCCGGCGGCGGCTGTTGCGGCGGGAGCTGTGGCTGCTGAACCTGACGCACTGAGTCGCCGGGAAGCCCTCGAGGCGCATGCCGCCGACACCGCGGCCTGCACCCGCTGCCGTCTCGCGGAGGGCCGCACGCAGGTCGTCTACGGCGTCGGCGACCCCGACGCGGACCTCATGTTCGTGGGCGAGGCGCCCGGCTTCCACGAGGACAAGCAGGGCTACCCGTTCGTGGGCTCGGCCGGCAAGCTCCTCGACCGGCTGCTGGAGGGCATCTCGCTCACGCGGCGCGACGTCTACATCGCGAACGTGCTCAAATGCCGGCCGCCCGGGAACCGCGATCCCCAGCCGGACGAGATCGAGGCCTGCGAGAGCCACCTCTTCAAGCAGCTCGAGCTGATCCAGCCGAAGCTCGTGGCGACGCTCGGCAACTTCGCGACGAAGCTCCTCTCGGGCAAGCCGACCGGAATCACGCGGGTCCACGGCCGGCCGCAGGAGGCGCTCGTCGGCGGGCGGATGGTCACGCTCTACCCGATCTACCACCCCGCGGCCGCGCTCTACACGCCCGCGATGCTGAAGACGCTCGAGGAGGACTTCGCCCGCATCCCCGCGCTCCTGTCCGGGACGGTCGAGGCACCGTCGCCGGCGCCGCAGGCCCAGGTGATCCAGTTCCCGGTGGCGCCGCTGGTCGCCCCGGCCGCGCCTCCCGACGAGCAGCTCGGCCTCTTCTAGGGAACCGATCTCGCCTCCCCGTCGTTTGCCCTCGCAGGGACGACGAGAGGAGACCTCATGAGGATCGCAACGATCGGGCGCGGCAACATCGGCGGCGGGCTCGCCGGGCTCTGGCGTGCGGCCGGGCACGACGTCGAGGAGTTCGGCCGGGACGGAGGCGACGCTTCCGGCGCCGAGGTGGCGCTGCTCGCGGTGCCTTCCAGCGCGATCCGGGACGCCCTGGCGGCAGTGAAGCTCGACGAGGGCGTGCCGGTCATCGACGCGACGAACGCCTTCTACGGCCGCGAGGAGGGGTTCGACTCCCTCGCCGCCCAGGTGAAGGACGCGACCGGCGGACCGGTCGCCAAGGCGTTCAACGCCAACTTCGCGGCGCTCTTTGACCGGCTCGGGGATCGCGACCCGAGGCCCGGCAACCTCTTCGTCGCCGACGACGAGGCGCGCGAGGTGACCGAGCGGCTCAGCCGCGACGCCGGCTACGAGCCGGTCTACGCGGGCGGGCTCGAGTCGGCACGCGCCCTCGAGGACTTCCTCGCAGTGATGATGGGCGTCCGCCAGGGCGGCATGGGCCCGTTCTTCTACCGGTTCGCATCGCCGGAAGAGCTGTAGGAGCCGGGTCGCTAGGGTAGGCGCATGGTCGAGCTCGAGTCGTCCTCGCCCGAGGAGACCGAGCGCATCGGCGCCGCGGTCGCCCGGGAGCTCGAGCCCGGCGACGTCGTCGCGGTCTCCGGGGAGCTCGGCACCGGGAAGACCACCTTCGTGCGCGGTGCCGCGCGGGCGCTCGGCATCACGGGGCCCGTGACCAGCCCGACGTACACGATCGGGCACCGCTACCCGGGTGAGCCGGACGTCTCGCACCTGGATCTCTACCGCTTCGAGGGCGTCGCGGACGCGGAGTGGGGCGACCTCGAGCCCTACTTTCAGGACGCGGTCGTCTTCGTCGAGTGGCCCGAGGCGGGGGACGGCGTGCTGCCTCCGGCGCGGGTGCGTGTGCGGTTGCGGCACCATGGAGAGACGCATAGACTGGTTTCTCTCGAAAGCCCCGAAAAAGCCCTGGAAATCCGGCTATCTACAGGTGCTGATCCTCGCGTTTGACACCGCCACGGACGTGGCGACCGTCGCCCTTGCGCGCAACGGCGAGGTGCTCGGCGAGCGCACGTCTCGCGCCGTCCGCGTGCTCCAGGACGTCGAGGAGCTGCTCGAGGCGGCGGGCGTACGCTCGGACGAGGTCGAGGGCATCGCGGTCGGCACGGGCCCGGGGAGCTACACAGGTCTTCGCATGGGGCTCGTCACGGCGCGCACGCTCTCCTTCTCGCTCGGAGTACCGGTCGCCGGCGTCTCGACGCTGGACGCCCTCTCGGCCGGCGCGCCCGGCGCCGTGCCCGTGATCGACGGGAAGCGCCAGGAGGTCTTCACGCTCGTGCGCGGCGAGCCGCGCTGCCTGGCCGCCGAGGCGCTCGAGGTTCGGAAGGACGCAATGCATGTCGGCGACGGCGCCGTCCGCTTCCGCGCCGAGATCGAGGCGCGCGGCGGCCTCGTCCCGCCCGACGACGACGAGCGCCACGTTCCCTGGGCGCGACATCACGCGGCGCTCGCGCGCGACTTCGGGGTCGCCGAGGCCGCGGCGCCCATCTACCTGCGCGTACCCGACGCCGAGAAGGCGCTGAACCGATGATCGACGCGCAACGCGTCCGCGTCGACATCCGTCGGCTGACGCTCGGCGAGCTCTCCGCCATCGAGCGGATCGAGCAGCGCGTGTACCCGACGCCCTGGTCGCGCTCCATGTTCGCCGGGGAGCTGGCGAAGCCGTCGTCGATCTGCCTGGGCGCGTTCGACGAGACGGGGCCGCTGGCCGGGTACCTGATCGTCTCGCGCTACGTCGACGCCTGGCACATCATGAACCTCGCCGTTGACCTCGAGCACCGGCGCGCGGGCGTCGCAAACCGGCTCCTGGACGCGCTCTTCGACCTCACGGGCGGCGACGAGCACCGCGGCTACACGCTCGAGGTCAGGGTTTCCAACAAGGCCGCGATCGCGCTGTACGAGCGCAACGGCTTCGAGACGAGCGGCCTGCGGCGCGGTTACTACACGGACAATCGGGAAGATGCCTTGATCATGTGGAAGGACCCCATCCGCGAGCCGGCCGCGCGGGACGGGTCCCCCGGATGATTCTGGGGATCGAGACCTCCTGCGACGAGACATCGGTCGCGCTCGTCACGCCTGACGGGCGCATCCGCGCGAACGTCGTCGCCTCGCAGGCCGAGCTTCACGCCCGCTACGGGGGCGTCGTCCCCGAGGTCGCGTCGCGACGGCACCTCGAGCTGGTCGGCCCGGTCCTGGCCGAGGCGCTCGAGGAGGCCGAGGCGGAGCTCGAGGAGGTCGAGACGGTCGCCGTCACGCGCGGCCCCGGCCTGATCGGAGCGCTGCTCGTGGGCATCTCGGCGGCGAAGGCGCTCGCCTGGTCGCGCCGCCTGCCGCTCGTCCCCGTCGACCACCTGCACGGCCACGTCGCCTCGCTCTATCTGGCGCCGGACCCGCCCGAGACGCCCTTCCTCTGCCTCCTCGCCAGCGGTGGGCATACCATGCTCCTGGACGTGCGGGACCGTTCGGGACACCGGGTCGTGGGGACGACCCTCGACGACGCCGCCGGCGAGGCCTTCGACAAGGGGGCGCGCCTGCTCGGCCTTGGCTACCCGGGAGGCGCCGCGCTCGACCTCGCGGCCGCCACCGGCGACCCCGGGGCCTATGCATTCCCGGTCGCGCGCGTGCCCGGCCACGACTTCTCTTTCTCGGGCGTGAAGACGGCGCTGCTCTACGCTGTTCGCGACCTGCCCGCCGACGAGCTGGAGCGCCGCAAGCCCGATCTCGCCGCGTCGTACCAGCGCGCCATCGTGACCGCCCTCGTCGAGCGCACCGAGGCGGCCGCGGAGGCGCTCGGGGCCGAGCGGATCGCCGTCGTCGGGGGCGTCGCTGCGAATTCCGAGCTGCGCGCCGCTCTTCCCGAAGCTGCTCTCGCGCCGTTGCCGCTCTGTACCGATAACGCAGCAATGATCGCGTCGGCCGCCCGTTACACGCGGGCCATCCCGTTTCCCGAGTATCTTGCGTTGGATGCGTATGCCTCGGCGGCCTGACCCGGCGCGGTCCGCGGCGCTTGCCGCGCTCGCCCTGCTCGCGGTCGGGCTTGCGCTCGCGGGCACGGTTCAGGGCGCCGGCGACTCCGTCACGCGCACCGCGGCGCGGGCCTGGCACGGCGTCTTCGGCGACCGCCCGCAGGCGGCCGCGGAGCAGCGCCAGCGGGTGCTCGTCGTGCTCAGCGATCCGTCGCTCGCGGATCGCCTCGCCGCCGCCGAGAAGACTCCGACCGCGGACGAGCAGCGGCAGTGGACGGCCGATGCCGAAGGCGCCCAGCAGCTCCTGCTCGCAGGGCTCCGTGAGCGCGAGGTGTCGATCCGCCGCGACCAGGTCTTCACGCGCACGTTCAACGGCTTCTCGGCGCTCGTCACCGCCCGCGCTCTCGCGGAGCTGGAACGGGCCCACGGCGTCGCCGGCGTCTACCCGGTGCGCACCGTCTATCCGGCCTCGCCGAGCGCCGAGGCGCTCGTCGGCGGCACCTTCCAGCCGCCGAACGGGCGGGGCTCGCAGATCACGCTGCCCGGCTTCACCGGGAACGGCGTCACGATCGCGCTCCTGGACACCGGCATCGAGCGAGACCATCCCTTCCTGCGCGGCCGCGTGATGCGCGGCTTCGACATGATCGACGGCGACCGTACGGTCGACCCGTCCGCCAAGCCAGGCGACCCCGGCGTCGTCGAGGCGCACGGGACGCGCATGGCCGGCATCGTCGTCGGCCGCGACGGCCCGGGCGGGCTTCAGGGCGTTGCCCCGGGGGCGCGCCTCCTGCCGATCCGCGTCATGGGCTGGCGCGAGACCGTCGACGGCAGCTGGGCCGTGCTCGGGCGCGGTGACCTTCTGCTGGCCGGCCTCGAGCGGGCCGTCGACCCCGATGCCGACGGTGACATCGAGGACCGCGCCGCGATCGCGCTCGTGGGCGGCGTCCAGCCGTACGCAGCGTTCGCGGACAGCCCTGAATCGCGCGCGGTCGCCGGCGCAGCACGGCTCGGCACGCTGGTTGTCGCACCCGTCGGGAACGACGGCCGCCCCGGCCCCGGCTTCGGCAGCGTCGCGGCGCCTGCGGCGGCGTCCGAGGCCCTGGCGGTCGGAACGCTCGACGCCCGCCGCGAGGTGCTCCAGGTCGACGCCAACCTCGAGGTCGGTTCGGACACGGTTCTGGACGAGACGGTCCGCGTCCTCGGCGCGGTCGGGCTCGACGCCAAGGTTCGGTACGAGCTCGCGCCCTCCGTCGGGCCGACGCTCTCGGACGCGAACCGGGACGAGGCGAACGCAGCGAGCGGCGACCAGCTCGGAGACTTCTTCGGCACCAACGGCGTCAGCCTCGTCTCCGGCAAGGCTGCAATCGTCCGCCCGGAGGGCGGCAACATCGAGCGCCGCGTGCGCAATGCCGCCGCCGCGGGCGCGAGCGTCGTCCTCGTCGCGGGGACGAGCCTGCCGGCCGGGGCACTCGACCTCGAGGAGGGCATCTCTGTCCCCGTCGTTGCCGTGCCGGCCGACGCAGGTCGGGAGGCGATCGAGGCCGCGGTGGAAGGCACGACCAGCGCGCTCGAGCTCTCTGCCGCGGAGTCGCTCCCGAACGAGGCTCTGATGGACATCGCCCCCTTCTCCTCGGGCGGCGTCGCCTTCGACGGCCGCGTCAAGCCCGATCTCGTCGCACCGGGCGTCGGTCTCGCGACGTCGGACGCAGGCGCCGAGGGCTACGCGACCGTCACGGGCTCCAGTGCCGCCGCCGCCGCGGCCGCCGGCGCAGCCGCACTCGTCCTGGAGGCGCGGCCCCAGCTCGAGGCCCTCGAGCTGAAGAGCGCGCTCGTCGGCAGCGGAGGCCGCCTGCTGCGCAGCGACGACCCGCTCGCCGTCACCTCGCAGGGCGGAGGCCTGGTCGACCCGATCCACGCGGTCACCGCCGAGCTCGCGGTCGAGCCCGCGACGCTCGCCTTCGGCCGCGCGGACGGCGCCAAGTGGAACGCCGCCCGCACGCTCACCATCCGCAACGTCTCCAGCCGGCCGCTGAGCGTCGGCCTCGGCCTTCTGCCCGACGATCCCGCGGGTCCGCAGCTTTCGTTCACGGCCCAGCCCGCGCAGCTCCACCTGAAGCCCGGCGAGTCCGCCGAGGTTGCGATCGGCGTCGCGTCTCCCGACGAGACCCCGGCCGGGACCGGCGGCGTCCTCATCGTCTCCGCCGAGGGCGCCCAGCCCGTGCGCGTCCCCTGGGCGGTCGCGCGCCGCGAGGCCCGCAAGGCGCCGCTCGTGGGCGACGTCCAGCTCTCGCACCACACGTTCCAGCCCTCCAACAGGGCCCCGGTCGTGCTCGCCTTCCGCGCCGGCCGCGTCGACCGCGTCGCCGACGGCGAGATGATCGAGCCGGTCGGCGTGCTCGACCTCGAGCTCTGGACGGCCGACGGCCGCAAGCTCGGGGTGCTCGCGCGGATGCGCGACGTGCTGCCGGGCCGCTACGCGTTCGGCCTCACGGGCCGCTCCCCCAGCGGACGCCTCCTGGCCGAGGGCTCGTACGTCATCCGCCTGCGGGCACATCCGGTCGACGGCGACGACGGCGTCCAGCCGTCCACGGCCGAGGCCGTCTTCACCATCACCCGGTGACGCCCTCCGGGCGCCGGGTGACCCTCTACCGGGCGCAGGGCTGCCATCTCTGCGAGAGCGCGGCGCGGGTGATCGAGTCCGTCCGCGCCGACGTCGGGTTCGAGCTCGTCGAGGTCGACATCACCGGCGATCCCGAGCTCGAGCGTGCCTACCGGGAGCGGATCCCGGTCGTCGAGGTCGACGGGGAGGAGGCCTTCACGTACTTCGTGCACCCCGACGGCCTGCGCCGACGACTCGAGGCATAGCCCGCGCGACGGGTACTGCATCCCCGCTCGGGGAGCCTCGTTATCCTGTCGGTCGAATGGCCTTGAGGATCGCGAGCGAGGGGGGCATCCGAGCCGGCGAGCGGCTCACGGTGGGCGTCGCGGCGCGGCTCTCGCAGTACCTCCGCGTCCTGATCCAGGCCCGCAAGATGGGCAAGGACCGCATCTCCTCGCAGGAGATCAGCGAGTACACGAACATCAACGCGACCCAGATTCGCCGCGACCTCTCCGCGTTCGGCAAGTTCGGCAAGCGGGGCGTCGGCTACAACATCGACAGCCTGATCACGGAGATCCGGAAGATCCTCCGGACGCAGGGCCAGCACAACATCGCGCTCTTCGGCGCCGGCCGCCTCGGCCAGGCGATCGCGAGCTCGACGATCTTCGCCGACCACGGGTTCAACATCGCGGGCGCGTTCGACTCCGACGCCTCGAAGGTCGGCGAGCCCATCGGCAACACCACCATCTCCGCGTACTCGGAGCTGCGGGACACCATCCGCGAGAAGAACATCATCGTCGCCGTTCTCGCCGTGCCGCCCAACGCGGCTCAGCAGGTTGCCGACGAGGTCGTCGAGGCCGGGGTCAAGATCATCTTCAACTACACCGAGGCGCTCCTCGACGTCCCGCCGGACGTCACGGTGCACACGACGAGCCCGGCGGTCGAGCTCCTCTACGCGCTCTACTTCTACCTCACGTAGACGGCGACGATCCCCGAGGGACGTCCTTCGAGCGCCGTGCGGACGTCGGCTGCCCTTCCCTGCGCCGTGACCGAGCCGTCCTCGTTGACCTCCGCGTCGATCCCCTCGGCCGCCAGCGCGTTCACGACAGCGCTCGCAGGCCCGGCGACGTTGCGGACGAGTGTGCCCTGGGGAAGGGTCGCGTCGTCGGCGCCCGTCGAAAGCATCTCCACGCCGCCCTCCTCGGCCTGAGCGGCGTCCCCACCTGCGTCGGCGGCCTCGCCGGCGTCGTCGTCGTCCCCGCCGCCCAGCTGTGGGTCGGTCGTGAAGACAACAGCGGCCAGCGCGGCCGCGACCGCCACCGGCGCGGCGATGAGGAGGCCGCGGCGCACGTAGTCCGAGAGGCTGCGGCGCGGTTCCCGGTCGGGGAGCTCCACGAAGATCCGCGCCCGGCGCTCGTCGGAGAGCTCGAGCGGGGGAGCCGAGCGCAGCGCGGTGCGCCCGGCCTCCAGCCGGCGCACGTGATCGGCGCACTCGCGGCACGTTACGAGGTGCTCCGCGACGTCCTGGCGGGTGCCGGGAATGAGCTCGTCCTCGATGTACGAGAGCAGGGTGACCTCGGATGGATGCTGTTCGGCCATCACTGGTTCGACTCCGTTTCGTGCACTGCAGTTCCCAGGCGCTGGGCGAGCTCGCTCCGGCCCCGGAAGATGCGCGATTTCACCGTACCCTCGGCCACTCCGGTCATCTCGGCGATCTCCGCGTAGGAGCAGCCCAGCACGTCGTAGAGGACGACCGCGACGCGGTAGGTCTCGTCCAGGGCGTCCAGAGCTCGCTGGAGCTCGCCCGAGAGCTCCTGCTCGGCGAAGCGGTCCCGCGGGTCGGCAGGTTCCGGGAGCTCGTCCGTGGGCGGCTCGCGCCGCTTGGGCCGGAGGTCGTGCGACGTGTTGACGACGATCCGGTAGAGCCAGGTCGAGAACCGCGCGTCGCCCCGGAAGCGCGGAAGCGCGAGCCAGGCCCGCACGAGGGCCTCCTGCACGGCGTCCGCCGCGTCCTCGCGGGATCCGAGCACGCGCGCCGCGAGCGTGTACATGCGCTGCTCGTGCTCGGCCACGAGGCGCTCGAACGCGAAGCGGTCGCCCTTCTGCGCGCGTCGTACGAGCTCTTCGTCAGGATCCATCCCGGTGAAGGTTCTCATCTGGCACGGCTACCTCCTCGGCGGGACGGGCTCGAACGTCTACACGAGCTCGCTCGCGCGGGCGTGGAGCCGGCTCGGCCACGAGGTCGTCGTCTTCGCCCAGGAGCCGCATCCCGAGCGCTTCGACCTCGGCGGCGCCGCCTTCGTGCGGCCCGACGCGGGGCCGCTCCTACCCGTGTTCGTCCTCGACCGCTACGAGGACTCCGAGCCGAAGCTCCTGCCCGAGCTCACCGTCGCAGAGCGCGACGAGTGGGTCGAGCGCAACGCCGCGGCCGTGCGCGAGCACCTGCCGGCCGACCTCCTGCTCGTGAACCACGTGCTTCTGGGCGCGCCCGTAGGAGTCGCGGTCGGCGCGCCGTTCACCGTCAAGGCACACGGGTCGGAGCTCGAGTTCGCGATCCGCGGCAACGAGGAGCTGGCGGCGTGGGCGCGGCAGAGCCTCGCCGCGGCGGCCGACATCCTGGCCGGCTCCGAGCACATTCACCGCGTGCTCGAGGAGGTCGTGGGACCAGGCGACTACCTCGACCGGGTGCGTATCGCCCCGCCGGGAGTCGACGTCGACGCGCTGCGCCCGGAGCCGCGTGCGCAGGCGCTCGCGAGGCTGCTCGAGGAGGCCCGGCGCGACCCGCCGCGCGTGGGCGAGCGCTATCCCGACCCCGGGAACGCGAAGCGGTTGGAAGCGTTCCTCGCCGGCGACCGTGCGACGGTCGTCTATGTCGGGAAGCTGAGCGAGGAGAAGGGCGTCAGCCTCCTGCTCGAGGCGCTCGAGCGGGTGGACGCGCGGGCGGTCATCGTGGGCTTCGGCCCGGAGCGCGCGGCACTGGAGCGCGCTGCGGAAGGCCGCCCGGTTCTCTTCACCGGGCCGCTCGAGCACCGTCATCTGGCGCATCTCTGGGCGCTCGCGGACGTCAGCGTGACGCCGTCGACCTTCCCCGAGGCGTTCGGGATGGTGGCGGCAGAGGCAGCGGCCTGCGGCTCGCCGCCGCTGGTCGCGCACCACTCGGGCCTCGCCGAGATCGCCGAAGGCCTCGAGGCCGAGTATCCGGCGGGGCACCGGAACCTCGCCTCGTTCACGAACGGGGACGTCGACGAGCTGGCCGCGAAGCTCGAGGCGATCCTCGCTCTGCCGGCGGAGGAACGGGGTGTTCTGGGGGCCGCTGCACGCCGCGCGGCGGAGTCGCTTTGGAGCTGGGAGCGCATAGCGACTCTGATACTTTCGGCCCGTGGGTGACGCCCAGAAACTGACTCCCGACGAGCAGATCAGGAGCGCGCGGGAGGCGTTCGACTCCGGCCGCGACTTCACGATCGCGGTGGAGGAGGAGTTCGCGCTCCTCGACCCCCAGACGCTCGCGCTCGTCAACCGTTTCGAGGAGCTTCAGGCGGGTGCCGCCGGCAGCCCGCTCGAGCCCCATCTGGTCGGCGAGCTCATCGCCTCCGAGATCGAGGTGCGCACGGGCCGCTGCGAGACGTTCGCCGAAGCGGTGGCCGCGATGGCCGAGCGGCGGCGCCAGCTGCTGGAGCTCGCCGCGCGCTTCGAGGTCGTCCTCGGCGCCACCGGGACGCATCCCTGGAGCCCCTGGCAGGAGCAGCGGATCATCGACACGGTGCACTACCGCCGCAACGACGAGATCCTGCGCTACGTCGTCTGGCGCAACAACAGCTTCGGGCTCCACGTCCACGTGGGGATCAAGGGCGCCGACCGCGCGATCGCCGTCACGGACGGGCTGCGGACGTTCCTGCCGCACCTGCTCGCCTACTCGGGCAGCTCCCCGTTCGTGGAAGGCGTCTACACCTACCTCCACTCCGCGCGCACGCAGATCTTCACGCGCATGTTCCCGCGCTGCGGGATCCCTGACTCGTTCGGCGACTGGGACAGCTACGAGCGCTACGTGCGCTTCCTCTACGACACCGGCTCGATCACCGAGCACACGCAGCTGTGGTGGAGCGTCCGCCCGCACCTGGCCTTCCCGACCGTGGAGATCCGGATCGCGGACGGCCAGCCGGAGCTGGCCGAGGCCCAGGGCCTCGCGGCGCTCATGTTCGCCCTCACGGCGCGAATCGTCCGCGCGATCGACGAGGGTGAGCCGCTCCCCGACCATCCTCACCGCCTGCTCGAGGAGAACCTCTGGCGCGCGATCCGCCACGGGCTCTCCGGCGAGCTCATCGACCTCGACAAGGGCGAGGTGCGGCCTGCGCGGGCCGAGATCGAGCGCCTGATCGAATGGACGCTGCCGGTGGCCGACGAGCTCGGCCTCACCTCCCACCTCTCCGTTCCCACCGTGACCGCCGCCGAGCGCCAGATTGCGCGCCACGAGGCGGGGGAGACGCTCGAGGAGATCTATGCCCAGGAGATCATGGAGCCCGTCCGTGTCTGAGCACGACGACGAGCTGGAGCAGGAGGCGCAGCTTGCCCGCGAGCTGGCCGAGGAACTGAAGAAGCTCCGTGTCGAGGACGTGATCGTGAACACGCTCGTGCACGTCTCCACGATCGGGTATCGCAACCTCGGCCTGACCGAGGACTCGCGCGACGAGCGCGACCTCGAGCAGACCCGCCTCGCCATCGACACGATGCAGGCGCTCGTCCCCGTGCTCGAGGGCTTCCTCCCCGAGGATCTCACCGGTGGGTTCGAGGAGCAGATCGCCAACCTCCAGCTCGCATACGCGAAGGCAGCCAGGGATGACGATGGAAGCTGAGATCGGCGTCTTCGGAGGCTCGGGCTTCTACTCCTTCCTCGAGGACGTCGAGGAGGTCGAGATCGACACGCCGTACGGCAAGCCCTCGGCGCCGTTCACGATCGGCGAGATCGGCGGCAAGCGCGTCGCCTTCCTCCCGCGGCACGGGCGCAACCACGAGCTGCCCCCGCACGCGATCCCGTACCGGGCGAACGTCTGGGCGATGCGGGAGCTCGGCGTCCGGCGCGTCATCGGCCCCAACGCCTCCGGCGCCCTCAAGGCCGATCTCGAGCTCGGCGAGTTCGTCGTCTGCGACCAGTTCGTCGACCGCACGACGGGCCGTAAGGACACGTTCTACGACGGTCCGGAGACGACCCACGTATCGGCCGCGGACCCGTACTGCCCAGACCTGCGCCGGCTCCTCGTCGACAAGGCCGAGGAGCTCGGGATCAAGGTCCGTGACGGCGGCACGGTCGTCGTCATCCAGGGCCCGCGGTTCTCCACCCGCGCCGAGTCGAAGTGGTTCCAGGCAGCCGGCTTCGACACGATCAACATGACCGCGTACCCGGAGGGCTACCTCGCCCGTGAGCTCGAGCTCTGCTACGCGAACATCTCGATGGTCACCGATCACGACGTCGGCGTGGAGGGCACGGCGCCCGTCTCGCACGAGCAGGTCGTGACGGTCTTCAACGAGAACAACGCGCGGCTCCGGGAGCTCCTCTTCGCGGTCATCCCGAGGATCCCGCCGCAGCCGACCGATCACCTCTGCGCCACCGCGCTCGCGGGCGCGCGGTTCTAGTCCACGCGCCGTCTTTCTGGCACGTGTGATAGAACTCCGCCCGGCCGCTTCCGGCCTGGGGTGGTGGGGCTGAGCGATGCCCGCAACGCTCCGAAGCATGCCCGCGTAGAGCCTTGACCGACTTCTTCCAGAATCACACCGTTCTGTTCGCGCTCTTGTGCGCGCTCTTCGGGATCGGAGTCGGGCTCTACCTGACCTGGTGGATCCTCAAGCAGCCTGCCGGCACGGAACGCATGCGCGAGATCGCGCGCGCCGTGCAGGAGGGCGCGGCCGCGTACCTGCGGCGCCAGTACATGACGATCGGGCTCGTCGCGATCGTCCCGTTCCTCGTCATCGGGTTCTACAACCAGCTCGGGTGGGGGACGGCGTTCGGATTCCTCGTTGGCGCCGTCTTCTCGGCGGCGGCGGGCTTCATCGGCATGAACGTCGCGGTGCGGGCGAACGTCCGCACGGCCGAGGCGGCGAAGCAGGGCCTGACGCCCGCGCTGAACGTCGCGTTCCGGGCCGGATCGGTCACAGGCCTCCTCGTCGTCGGACTCGGCCTGTTCGGCGTCGCGGGGTACTACGGGGTTCTCACGAGCTGGTTCGACATCGCGCAGGACGATGCGATCGACGACCTCATCGGGCTCGCTTTCGGCGGCTCCCTGATCTCGGTCTTCGCGCGACTCGGCGGCGGCATCTACACGAAGGCCGCCGACGTGGGCGCCGACCTCGTCGGGAAGATCGAGGCCGGCATCCCCGAGGACGATCCGCGCAACCCGGCAGTCATCGCCGACAACGTGGGCGACAACGTCGGGGACTGTGCCGGCATGGCCGCAGACCTCTTCGAGACCTACGCGGTCACGGCCGTCGCGGTCATGCTCCTCGGCACTGCCTTCCCGGCGGGCGGACTGCCGCTGTTCCCGCTCGCCATCGGCGGCATCTCGATCATCGCCTCGGTGATCGGCATCTGGTTCGCGCGCGTCGGCCGCGGCGGGTCGATCATGAACGCGCTCTACAAGTCGGTCGCCGTCGCCACGATCCTCTCGGCGATCGGGTTCATCCCGGTCACCCTCGCGTTCGACGAGGGCCGCTTCAGCTTCGGCGAGCTCTATGTCGCCTCCCTGATCGGCCTCATCATCACGTTCGCGCTCGTCGCCATCACCGAGTACTACACCGGCACGCGCTGGGGCCCGGTGAAGTCGATCGCGAGCTCGTCCCAGACGGGCCACGCGACGAACATCATCGAGGGCCTCGCCGTCGGAATGCAGGCGACGGCGCTTCCGGTGATCGTGATCGCGATCGGGATCGTCGCGGCGTACGAGGTCACCGACAGCCTCTACGGCATCGGCGTCGCCGTCATGGCACAGCTCTCCATGACCGGGCTGATCGTCGCGCTCGACGCTTACGGGCCCGTCACGGACAACGCGGGCGGGATCGCGGAGATGGCCGACCTGGACGAGTCCGTGCGCGGGATCACCGACCCGCTCGACGCAGTCGGGAACACGACGAAGGCGGTCACGAAGGGCTACGCGATCGGCTCCGCCGGCCTGGCGGCGCTCATCCTCTTCGACGAGTACGCCCGCGGGCTCGCGGACGAGCAGGTCGCCAGCGTCTTCGCGCTCAACGACCCGTGGGTGATCGCCGGCCTCTTCATCGGCGGCCTCATGCCGTTCCTGTTCGCCTCGCTCGCGATGCAGGCGGTCGGTCGCGTCGGCGGCCTCGTGGTGGACGAGGTGCGGCGGCAGTTCCGTGAGATTCCGGGGATCCTCGAGGGCACGGGACGGCCGGACTACAGCCGCGCGGTCGACATCGTCACGAACATGGCCATCAAGAAGATGCTCCTGCCCGCCCTCATCCCCGTGGCGATCCCGATCATCGTCGGGATCATCAGCCCCGAAGCGCTGGGCGGGCTCCTGATCGGCACGATCGTGACGGGCATCTTCCTCGCCATCGCCATGACGTCCGGCGGCGGCGCCTGGGACAACGCCAAGAAGCTCATCGAGGACGGTGCCTTCGGCGGCAAGGGCTCGGAGGCCCACGCCGCGGCCGTCACGGGCGACACGGTCGGCGATCCCTACAAGGACACGGCCGGCCCGGCGATCAACCCCATGATCAAGATCGCCAACATCGTCGCCATCCTGATCATCCCGATCATCGCCTCCATCCACGGCTAGTCGCCGGCGGGCAACAGCCCGTTTGTGACACTTGACATTAGTCTGGGCAGGGGAGATCCTCGGCCGACTGCGGCGTTGCACCCAATAAGGAGGCACGCATGCACAGGCTCGCGATCGTTCTGGGGACGCTCGCGATCGTTCTCGCGGCTCCGGCAACCGCCCGGGCTGCGGACTGCACTGAGGAGGAGCGCGTCGAGGTCGTCGTCTGGACCGCGATCAACTGGAATCGAATCGCCGACGGTTTCGAGAACAACCCATTGCCGTGCGCCGAGTACTACATCTCGATCCCGCCTCGTTCTAACGACATGACGCTGCCCCGCCTGCCGCAAGTTCTCGACGAGATCCGCGCCCACGGGCCGAATTTCCATCCGCTGGCGGAAGTCCAGCTCGGGACCCTGACCGGGTGGCACGCGTGGGTCAACGCGGTCCCCGGCCGCACCTGGTACCAGGCGGGCGTGGAGTTTCGTCGCCGTATGGTGACGGCGGGGTTTGACGTGGCCAAGGGCGAGACGTGGCTGCTCAACGAGTTCAACCGCAGCACGATTCGCGATACACCGCCGAACCCCGGCGAGCGGTTCTACTCGCGTGCAGACATGCGGGAGCTCGTCCGTGGCCTCTACGAGGGCGACCTCGGCATGCCGGCAGCCCTAGGCGCGGTCGAGATCGGAATCAACTACACGCACCAGGACATCCCTGATGTCGCCGTCTACAAGGAGGAGCTGAAGGGCTTCCTCCTCGACTCAGCGTTTTGGGCGGACATGGACGGCAGGGTGCGGTGGATGATCAAGGAGGCCTACCCGGACGCTCGCAAGCACGGCGTTTCCGGCTCTACTCGCACGAAGCGGCGCCGGCACATGGAGCAGTACCTATTCCACATGGCCGACCTGGCCGCTGCCGCACCGAAGGAGGCCTCCGTAGCGAAGGAGTTCCTGCGCGACACCTACATGACGCTTGAGAACGCAACCTGGAAGGCTCAGGGACCGATCAATAATTTCGCAGGCGGTCACGGTTGGACGACGTTCTCGCTCGAGGACATGCTGCATTTTGTTTCTGAGCAGGTCTACGCGACGCGGTACTACGCCGACGCCCACCCAAAGTTCGGCCCTGCACGAAGGCTGGGCTTTTCGTGGCAGCCTACGAATCCACCTCTTCCCTCACCTCACAACATGTCCGCGGCGGAATTCGTGGCAGGACAAGATGCGATCGCCGATCGGATCGGAGCCGCCGTGCAGCATGCCTACGCGAGCCCGGACGCCCCGGCGATCGATGCCTGTCGCCCGCCGGGAAGCGAAGAACAGTGGTGCAATAGCTTCGTCCCCGAGGCCGAGTTCACTCCGGCCTGGCTGGATTTCGCCTACTGGAAGTGAGACGCCCGAACCATCGCCGCCGCGGCCTAGGCGCTGCGGCGGCGACGGACCTGCGGGCCCTGCGAGCCGAGGGCCGCGTAGGCGAGCGCCTGGAGCGACTCGTTCAGGCTCGAGAGCTCGTGCGCGATGCGTTGAAGCTGGTCGCCGGAATCCAGGCGCTTGTTGAGGGCGTGCACCTCGTCGCAGAGGCGGTCGAGGCGCGCCAGGATCGCGTCCAGCTGGCGGTCGTCGAATTGGCTGCGCTCAGGCGGCATCGCCGCTGATCTTAGCCAGGGTGGCCAGGGTGTCCGCGACGGCAGCCTCGCGCCCGAGGCGCTCCAGGAGCCTTTCGCGGGCGCCCGCACCGGCCTCGACGGCCTCGACATGCCTGGCCGCGCCCAGCTGGGAGAGGGCGACGCGGGCGAGCGGCTCCGGCGCGTCCGTGAAGACGCCGATGCGGACCCCGGCGCGTCCGAGCCCTCGCAGGGCGGCGCTTGCCTCGGCGCTCGGGCGCAGGTAGACGGGCGCACGGTCCTCGGCGAAGCGCTCGAGCGCAGCGCGCCAGTCGCCGATGCCGGCCTCCGCCCAGCGATCGAGCTCCGCGGCGGCCGCGGCGCGGTCCTCCGGCAGCGAGTCGGGGTCGAGCGAGGCGATCGACGCGAAGCGGCGCGCCGAGTCCGCCAGGAAGTCGCGCCAGAGCGGGCGCGTGTCGCCTAGCGCGTCGAGGTCGACCGCGACCGCCTTCACGACCGCGAACCGGCCCAGCGGGCGAAGAGCAGGACGCCGGCGGCGACGCCGAGCGTGTCGACGAGCCAGTCGAGCGGCGCGCCCTGGCGCCCGGCGACGAAGGTCTGGTGGAGCTCGTCGGTGACCGCGTAGGCGGAGCCGAGCAAGATCGCGAGCGGCTCGCGGCCGACGGCGCGCTGGAGCAGGCCGCCGAGCACGGCGTATTCCGCGAAGTGGGCCATCTTCCGGAGGACGAGGTCCCAGGTGCCCAGGCCCGTGCCGAGGCTCGGTATCGACGAGAGCGCGAAGATGAGGCCGGCCCAGAGCACGACGGGAAGCCAGAGGTTGAGCCGGGCCGCGGTCACGCGCGCCAGCGTAGCCACACGCCCGCCGTGCGCGCCGAGGAGTATGCTCCCGCCTCAGAAAGGCGAGCGGTCAAGGGAAGCCGGTGCAAGTCCGGCACGGTCCCGCCGCTGTGAGGGGAGACGCTCCTCCGCCACGAGCCACTGGCCGAAGGCCGGGAAGGCGGCGGAGGAGGGAGCCCCGAGTCAGAAGACCTGCCTCTCGCCCTCAGACCCGTTGTCCTCGCGGAAGGAGAAACGTGTTCCAGCGACCTCTTGCAGCCCTCCTGGCTGCCCTTGCCTTTTTCCTCGCCGGCTGCGGCGGGGAATCCAAGAGCGCGGAGCCGGCGCAGCCGACGACGTCGGCCGCTGTCGAGACGGCGCCCGCCCCGGAGTTCCCCGTCACCGTCGTGGCCGACAACGGCCCGGTCACGATCGAGGAGGAGCCCGACGCGATCGTCTCGCTCTCGGCCACGGCCACCGAGTCCCTCTTCGCGATCGGCGCCGGCAAGCAGGTCCTGGCCGTCGACGACCAGTCGAACTACCCCGCCGAGGCGCCGGTCACCGACCTGTCGGGCTTCGAGCCCAACGTCGAGGCGATCGCCGGCTACGAGCCCGATCTCGTCATCGCCGCGTACGACCCCGGCGGGCTCGTGGAGGGCCTGGAGAAGCTCGACATCCCCGTGCTCCTGCAGGACGCTGCTCCGGACCTGGACTCGGCCTACGAGCAGATCGAGACCCTCGGCGCCGCGACGGGCAACCCTGACGGCGCGGAGACCGTGATCACGGACATGGAGACGGCGATCGACGAGCTCGTCGCCTCGGTCCCGGGCGCGGCGGGCGCGAGTGTCTACCACGAGCTCGGCCCGGACTTCTTCTCGGCCACGTCGGACACGTTCATCGGGAGCATCTACGAGCTCTTCGGGCTCGTGAACATCGCCGACGCCGCCGCCGGCGCGGCCGATGCGGGCGGCTATCCGCAGCTCACCGGCGAGTTCATCGTCTCCGAGAGCCCCGACCTGATCGTCCTCTCGGACACGAAGTGCTGCCAGCAGACGGCCGACAAGGTCTCGAACCGGCCGGGATGGAGTGGGATCGCGGCCGTGACGAACGGGAACATCGTCGAGGCCGACGACGACATCGCCTCCCGCTGGGGGCCGCGCACGGTGGAGCTCGTCGAGCTGATCGCGCAGTCGCTCGAAGGAATCGGGAGCCGCTAGTGGCGGACGCCGGCGGTTTGCGGGCGCGCATGTCGAGACGGCCGGAGCGGGCGGTGCGCGGCGTCTCGCTCGCATGGTCGCTGGCCGCCGGCGCCTTCCTCCTCGTGGCCACGCTGCTCGGGCTCGCGCTCGGGCCGGTCGACCTAGGCCTGGGCGCCGTCGCGCGCGAGGTGCTGAGCCACGTGCCGTTCCTGGGCGTCGAGTCATCCTTCTCGGAGACGCAGGACGCGATCCTGTGGGAGCTCCGGGCGCCGCGCGTCGTGCTCGGGCTCCTCGTCGGGGCCATGCTCGCGATCGCGGGGGCGTCCTACCAGGGCGTGTTCCGCAACCCGCTCGCCGATCCGTACCTGCTCGGCGCTGCGGCGGGAGCCGGCCTCGGGGCGACGATCGTGATCGCCTACGACCTCGCCGGCGACTTCAGGCCCGACCTGCGGCCGATCGCAGCCTTCGTGGGGGCGATGCTGGCGGTCGGCGTCGCGTACGCGCTCGGCCGCTCGGTCGGCGGCCGCCAGACGGCCACGCTCATCCTGGCCGGCGTTACGGTCGCGTCGTTCCTGACGGCGCTCCAGACGTACGTCCAGCAGCGTCGGGTGGAGAGCGTCCAGGAGGTCTACAGCTGGATCCTCGGCCAGCTCGAGACCGCGGGCTGGAGCGACGTGCTGATCATCCTCCCGTACGTGATCGTCAGCGCCGTCCTGCTCCTCTGGCACCGGCGGCTGCTCGACGTCCTCGCCGTCGGCGACGACGAGGCGGCGAGCCTCGGGGTGCCGGTTGCGCGCGTGCGGCTCCTCATCGTGCTCGCGGCCACGCTGGGCACGGCCGCCGCGGTTGCCTTCAGCGGCCTGATCGCGTTCGTCGGGATCATCATCCCGCACGCGATCCGGCTCATGGCCGGGACGAGCTACCGGGTCGTCCTGCCGCTCTCGCTCGTCTTCGGCGCCGGCTTCCTCGTCCTCGTCGATCTTGTCGCGAGGACGGTGATCGCGCCGGCGCAGCTCCCGATCGGGGTCGTCACCGCCTTTCTGGGCGCCCCGTTCTTCGCGGTCGTCCTGCGCACGACCCGGACGGTGGGCCCCTGATGCTCCGCGTCGAGGACATCCGGGTCTCGCTCGAGGGCGTCGAGGTCGTGAAGGGCGTCGGCCTCCACCTGGACGAGGGGGAATGGCTCGGCCTGATCGGGCCCAACGGCGCCGGGAAGACGACGGTCCTGCGCGCGGTCGCGGGCCTCGTCCCGTACTCGGGCTCGATCCGCATCGCGGGCGACGAGACGTCCGGCCTGCGCCGGCGCGAGCTCGCGAGGCGCGTCGCGGTCGTGCCGCAGATTCCCATCATCCCGCCCGACACGAGCGTGCTCGAGTACGTCGTCCTCGGGCGCACGCCGCACCTCGGCTACTCGGGGAGCCCCGGCGTCCGCGACGTCACGGCCGCGCGCTCCGCGCTCGCCCGGCTGGACGCGGCGCATCTAGGCGACCGCCGGCTCGGCTCGCTGAGCGGGGGCGAGCGGCAGCGCGCCGTCCTGGCGCGCGCCGTAGCGCAGGACGCGAGGCTGCTGCTCCTGGACGAGCCGACCAGCGCGCTCGACGTGGGCGCGCAGCAGCAGGTGCTCGAGCTGGTCGCCTCACTTCGCGTCGACCGAGGGCTTACTGTCCTCAGTGCGATGCACGACCTCACGCACGCGGGTCAGTACGCCGACCGGCTCGTGCTGATGGACGGTGGCCGCGAGGTCGCCGAGGGAACGCCGAAGGATGTCCTCACGGAGCAGCTCGTTGCGCGCCACTACGGCGCCGACGTGCGCGTGATCGTCGATCCGGAGACCGGCATCGCCGTCGTGCCCTTGCGTCCGCGCGTGGCGTCCGAGGAGCCGGTCACCTGATGGCCATGACGCTGCTCCTGGGCGGCGCCCGCAGCGGGAAGTCAGGCCGCGCGCTACGCCTCGCGCACGACTGGGACGGCCAGGTCGTCTTCGTCGCAACCGGGGAGGGACGCGACCCCGAGATGGCGGCGCGGATCGCGCGCCACCGCCTCGAGCGGCCCTCGACCTGGCGGACGGTCGAGGCCCCACTGGAGCTCGTGCGGGCATTCCACAGCATCCCGGAACACGCGTTCGTGATCCTCGACTGCCTCACGCTCTGGGTGGCCAACGCGCTCGAGGCGGGCTGGAGCGACGAGGACGTCGAGCGCGCCGGCGCCGCGGTGGCCACGATCGCCTCGGCACGCGAGCAGCCGACGGTGGTCGTCTCGAACGAGGTGGGGCTCGGCCTCGTGCCGCAGACCCCGCTCGGCCGCAGCTACCGCGATCTGCTGGGGAGGGTCAACGCCCTCTTCGCCGCCGAGGCGGACCAGGCGTACCTGATGGTCGCCGGCCGCCTGCTTCAGCTCACGTGAGTGGGGCGACGCTCGACGCGCTCTTGGCCCGCATCGGGCCGGTCGACGCGGCGGCCGGGAGGGCGGCCCAGGACGCGCTCGACCGCAAGACGAAGCCGCGCGGCAGCCTCGGGGAGCTCGAGAGGCTTGCGTGCCGGATGGCGGCGATTCGGGGCACGGCCTCGCCCGGACGGCTCCGGTCGGGCGTCGTGCTCGCGGCGGGCGACCACGGGTACGCGGCGCGTGGGGTCAGCGCGTACCCGCAGGAGGTCACGGGCCAGATGCTCGCCAACTTCGCGGCGGGTGGAGCGGCGGTCAACGTGCTGGCGCGCGAGACGGGCGCGCATCTGCTCGTCGTGGACGCCGGTGTGGCTTCGCCCGTGGAACACCCGGAGATCAGGTCGCACCGGCTCGGCCCGGGCACCGCCGACGCGACCGAGGGACCGGCGATGACGGCCGAGCAGGCGCTCGCAGGACTGGCCACCGGCGCCGGGCTCGCAGAAGAGCTCGCCGCCGACGGCTTCGGGATCGTGGCCACGGGCGACATGGGCATCGGGAACACGACCGCGGCGGCCGCGGTGTGTGCGGCCCTGGTGCCGGCGGATCCCGAGGCGGTGAGCGGACGCGGGACTGGGATCGACGACGAAGGCGTGGCCCGCAAGGCCGAGACGGTGCGGCGCGCGCTCGCCGTCAACGTGGTCGAGCCGGACGATCCCGTCGGGGTGCTCGCCGCGGTCGGCGGCTTCGAGCTCGCCGTCCTCGCAGGCGTCTGCCTCTCCGCCGCCGCGGAGGGGTGCGTCGTGCTCCTCGACGGCTTCGTGACGGGCGCGGCCGCGCTCGTCGCCGCCAGGCTGGCACCCGCGGCCGCCGACCGGATGGTGGCCTCCCACCTCTCGCCCGAGCCCGGCCACGCGCTCGTGCTCGCCGAGCTCGGGCTGCGGCCGCTCCTCGACCTCGGCCTGCGCCTCGGAGAGGGGAGCGGCGCCCTGCTCGCGCTGCCGCTCGTGGACGCCTCCCTCGCGCTCCTTGCAGACATGGCCACCTTCGACGCAGCGGGCGTCACCGATGCCGGCGCGTAGCCTGCGCGCGGTCGCGGCGGCGGTCGCGTTCCTCACGCGCATCCCGGTCGGCCGGATCGTTCTCGACTCCGACGACGTGGCGCGGGGCTCGGCGCTCTTCCCCGTCGTCGGTGCGGGAATCGGTGCAGCCGTCGGCGGACTCCTCGTCGGGCTCGACGGGGAGCTGACCGTGCTCGTGGCGGCGGCGCTCGCGCTGGCGCTCGAGGCGCTTCTCACGGGTGCGATTCATCTGGACGCCCTCGCGGACACGGCCGACGGCCTCGGCGCGGGCTCGCGCGAGCGGGCGCTGGAGGTCATGCGCGACCCCACGATCGGCTCCTTTGGGGCGAGCGCGCTCGTGCTCGACCTGCTGGTCAAGGTCGCAGCGCTGGCCGCCGTGGCCGCCGACTCCCGGGCGGTCCTCGCGGTCGTGGCCGCCTTCGCGCTCGGCCGCGCCGCGCCGCTGGCACTCGCCGTCGCGCTCCCGTACGCCCGCTCCGGTGCGGGCAGCGGCCGCGTGCTCACCGAGCGGGTGGCGAAGCCCGCTCTCGTTGTCGGGATCGTTCTCGGGGTCGGGATCGCCGTTGCCGCGCTCGGCCTGCGAGGGCTGGCGCTCGTCGCCGCGGCCGGCATCGTGTGCCTCGCCGTCGGATTCGTCGCCCGCCGGCGGCTCGGCGGCGTCACGGGCGACGTGCTCGGCGCCTCCAACGAGCTTGCGACGACCGCGGCCCTGGTTGCCGCCGTGGCCGTGCAGGCATGATCGCCCTCCCGGAGCGGAGAGGCGCGACCCGGCTGGTGCTCGTGCGCCACGCGGAGCCGGACGAATCCATGCAGGGCAGGTGCTACGGGCGTCTCGACGTCCCGCTCTCGGCGGCCGGCCTGCGGCGTGCAGCGGCGGTCGGGGAGGTGCTTCGGAGCCACGAGCTCGAGGCCGTCTACTCGAGCCCGCTCCAGCGGGCGTTCGATACCGCCCGCGCCGTTGCCTCGGCGCACGGTCTCGAGCCGATCCCCCGCGAGGCCCTCCGCGAGCTCGATTTCGGGGAGCTCGAGGGGATGTCCCACGACGAGATCGCCTCGGAGCACCCGAAGCTCTACCGCTTCTGGATGGAGGATCCCTTCGCGGTGCGCTTCCCCGGCGGCGAAGGGCTCTCGGACCTGCGTGCGCGCGTGCTCCCGGAGGTGGCCGGTATCCGCGAGCGGCACGAGGGGCAGGCGGCCGCGGTCGTCGCCCACGGCGGCGTCTTGCGCGTCGTGCTCGCCGACACGCTCGATCTCCCCGAAACGGCGTTCTTCCGCCTGGACCAGCCGTACGGGGCGGTCAGCGTCGTCGACTGGGTCGAAGACGTGCCCATCGTCCGGGTCGCGGGAGCCGTCCTATACTCGCCCGCATGACGGGCTCGCCGAGCGCCGTCGTCCTGACGGTCGGAAACGAGATCGTCTCGGGGGACGTCGAGAACACGAACGCCTCCTGGCTCGCGCGCCGCCTCGGCGAGCTGGGGCTCGAGGTGACGCTGCTCGCCGCCGTGCGCGACTCCGTGGACGAGATCGCAGGCTTCCTGCGCGCCGAGGCCGAACGGGTCGACGCGGTCATCGTGACCGGCGGCCTCGGAGGGACGCCCGACGACGTGACGCGCGAAGGTGTCGCGGCCGCGTTCGGCCTGCAGACGGAGGAGATCCCGGACCTCGCCGACGGCCTGCGCGAGCGGTTCGGAAAGCGCGGCCTCGGCGACTACGCCGCCCGCTGGGCGCGGCTGCCGCGCGGCGCCGCCGCGGTCGAGAACCCGCTCGGCGGGGCGCCTGGCTTCGTGCTAGCGAACGTCTACGTCCTCCCGGGGCTGCCCAGCGAGATGATGGCCATGTTCGAGACGCTGGCCGAGGGGTTCCGGGGCGCGCCGATCACTGCCTGGAGGCGGCGCTACCCCACGGGCGAGGGCCAGATCGTCACGGTGCTCGAGGAGGCGACGCGCCGGCATCCCGGCGTGAGCGTCGGGAGCTACCCGTCGTTCCTGGACACCGGTCCCGAGGTCGAGGTAGTGCTCAAGTCGGCGGACCCAGGGGCCCTCGGTGAAGCGGCCGCGTGGCTCGAGGCCGCGCTCGACCGGCGGATGGGGGCCTGATGCGCGTCTTCGTCGTCAGCGACATGGAAGGCGTGTCGGGCATCGTCAAGTGGGAGCAGACGACCGGAGGCGAGGCGCTCTACGAGGAGGGGCGCAAGCTCTACACGGAGGAGATCAACGCGGCCGTCCGCGGAGCGAAGGCAGCCGGGGCGACCGAGGTCGTCGTCATGGACTGCCACGGTGCGGGTAAAGGCTGGGACTTCAACAGCCTCGTGCCCGAGCTGCTCGACCCGGACTGCGAATGGGTCGTGCAGAACGAGTGGACCGAGTACACCGATGTCCTGGAGCAAGGCTGCGACGCCGCGCTGTTCATCGGCATGCATGCGAAGGCGGGGACGCCGCTGGGCGTGATGAGCCACACGATTTCCGGCCGCGACTACCGGGACCTGCGCTTCAACGGCACGTCGGTGGGCGAGACGGGCATCAACGCGGCGCTCTGCGGCACGTGGGGCTGCCCGGTCGTGCTCGTCACCGGCGACGACGTCGTCTGCCGCGAGGCGACCGAGCTGCTCGGCTCCGAGCTCGTGACGGTGCAGGTCAAGCAGGCGCTCGGCCGCTACAGCGCCCGCAACCTGCCGCCGGTTCGGGCGAGGGAGCTCATCGAAGCGGCCGCGAGGGAGGCCGTCGAGAAGCGCGACCGCATCCCGCCGTACGACCCGGGCAAGCCGTGTGCGATCGAGGCCGTCTTCGCCGACGCCGGCCTCGTCGAGCGGTACCAGCACCGCCAAGGCGTCGAGGTCGACGGCGTCACGATCGTCTCCCGGGGCGACGACTGGTGGTCGGCCTGGCGCCAGTTCTTCTTCTGAGCCCGTCCCCAGCGGACACGGCCCGGGGTCAGACCCCCGGCCGTGTCCAGGTAGGACGTCTTCTTGCTCTCAGCCGCTGAGAGAGCGGCCCTGCGCGACACGACGCACCCCTCGCCGTCGGCGAGCTGAGCGCCGGCCTCCAGCGTGAACGTGTTCGTCCGGTAGTCCGTCGAGATCCGCTGGAGCAGCTTGCCGTTCTGACTCGCCACGACCACAGAGCCCTCGTCCGGCGCCAGCACGGCTGCGTGGGCCTGCACGCCGACGTCGATGCACGCCAGCGGGGCCCGCGTCGGCGCGGAGCCCAGGCTCGTGAGGGGCGGTAACGAGGCCGTAACGGCCCGCGAACGGCACCGAGGCGCGCAGGCCAGACGGATACCATCGATCCGATGGCAGTCGCCTCTCCCGAGCAGTATCTCGCCGACCTCAATCCGGCCCAGCGCGAGGCCGTCCTGGCGACGGAAGGCCCGGTGCTGGTCATCGCCGGGGCAGGCTCGGGCAAGACGCGCGTCCTCACGCACCGCATCGCGCACCTCGTCGCCGCCTGCGGCGTGAAGCCGAACGAGATCCTCGCGATCACGTTCACGAACAAGGCCGCGGGGGAGATGAAGAGCCGCCTCGAAGGCGTGCTGGGCGAGACCGCGCACCGCATGTGGGTGATGACGTTCCACGCCGCCTGCGGACGCATCCTGCGCCGTGAGGCGCCGCGGCTCGCCTACAAGTCGAACTTCACGATCTACGACTCCGCCGACCAGGTCCGGGTCGTCAAGGCGATCATCGAGGAGGAGGGCTGGGACCCCAAGCGCTTCGTCCCGCGCGGCATCCACTCGCAGATCTCGAACGCCAAGAACCAGCTCGTCGACCCCGAGGAGTACGCGCGCCGCGTCGGCTCCTTCTACGAGCAGACCGTGGCCGACGTCTACGCGCGCTACCAGGAGCGCCTGCACCGCTCGAACGCGATGGACTTCGACGACCTGATCATGGTCACGGTCAAGATCCTCGAGAGCTTCCCCGAGGCCCGCGAGAAGTGGCAGAAGGCCTTCCGCTACGTCCTCGTTGACGAGTACCAGGACACCAACCACGCCCAGTACCGGCTCCTGCAGCTCCTCGCCGGCAAGCACGGCAACGTCTTCGCAGTCGGCGACCCCGACCAGTCCATCTACGCGTTCCGGGGCGCGGACATCCGCAACATCCTCGAGTTCGAGCGCGACTTCGGCGGCGCCCAGACCATCGCGCTGGAGCAGAACTACCGCTCCACGAACGCGATCCTGCGCGCGGCCAACTCGGTGATCGCGAACAACCGGGAGCGCAAGCCGAAGAACCTCTTCAGCGAGCTCGGCGACGGTGACCCGGTCAGCGTCGTCGAGGTCGAAGACGAGCACGCGGAGGCGCGCTACGTGGCCGCCGAGATCGCCGGGCTCCAGGAGGGGGGCGTCGCCGGCTCCGAGATCGCCGTCTTCTACCGCACCAACGCGCAGTCGCGCGTGCTGGAGGACGTGCTCGTCCGCCAGGAGATCCCGTACCAGGTGATCGGCGGCCCGCGCTTCTACGAGCGCGCCGAGATCAAGGATCTGATCGCGTACCTCCAGGTCATCGACAACCCCTTCGACGGCGTCTCGCTCGGGCGCATCGCCAACCGCCCTCGCCGCGGCATCGGCGACGCGTCGATCGCCCGGATCCAGGCGTTCGCCGACGCGCAGGGCATCTCGCTCTTCGAAGCGCTCGGCCAGGCCGACGACGCCGGGGTCGGCGCCGCGCCGCTCAAGTCCGTGCAGCGCTTCCACACGCTCATGCAGTCCCTGATGGCAGGCGCGCTCGAGCAGCCGGTGCCGGAGCTCCTGGAGAAGGTCCTGGAGCGCACCGGCTACGTCGAGGCGCTCGAGGCCGAGCGGACGGTCGAGGCCCAGGGCCGCCTGGAGAACCTGATGGAGCTCGTGGGCGTCGCACGCGAGTACCAGGAGGCGGCGGCCGAGCCGACGCTCTCGGAGTTCCTCCAGCAGATCTCGCTCTTCTCCGACCAGGACGAGCTCGCCGAGGAGCGCAGCCTCGTCACGCTCATGACGCTGCACAACGCCAAGGGCCTCGAGTACCGCGCGGTCTTCCTCGTCGGCATGGAGGACGGGGTTTTCCCGCATGCACGCTCGCTCGAGGAGCAGGGGCTCGAGGAGGAGAGGCGGCTCGCGTACGTCGGGCTGACCCGGGCGCAGGAGCGCCTGACGCTCATCCACGCGGCGACGCGCTCGCTCTGGGGCTCGCGCGACTACCGGCGGCCGAGCCGGTTCCTCGAAGAGCTGCCTCAGGAGGAGGTCGAGCGCGAGCGGCTCCGCCCAACGTCCTGGAGCGGCTACGGCGCGCCGCGCCAGTCGCTTGCCCCGAGCTCCGGTCCCGCGCCCGATCTCTCCACCGGCGACAACGTCCGCCACTCGACGCTCGGCGAGGGCGTGGTCGTGGCGATCGAGGGCGACGGGACGGTGACGGTGCGCTTCGCCCAGGACGGCGCCGAGCGGCGCCTCATGCTCGACTACGCGCCCCTGGAGAAGGTCCTCTGAGCGTCGAGATCCGCACGGCAAGCCGCGACGAGCGGCTCGACGCACTCCAGCCGATCTGGCACTACTTCGGAACGGCGACGAAGCCCGGGGAGGAGCGGGCGAACCGGGTCCTCAACGTGCTGCCCGAGGGCCGGATGCACGTCGCAACGGACAACGGCTCGATCGTGGGCGGCGCGGGTGCCTTCCAGTTCGAGCTCACCGTTCCCGGCGGCTCGGTTCGGACCGCCGGCGTGACGGTCGTCGGCGTCCTGCCGTCCCATCGCCGGCGCGGGATCCTGCGGGAGATGATGCGCGCGCAGCTCGACGACATTCAGGCGCGGGGCGAGCCGCTGGCCGCGCTCTGGGCCTCCGAAGCCTCGATCTACCGGCGCTACGGCTACGGGCTGGCCGCCCTCTGCGGCGACATGAACATCCCGCGCACGCATTCCGACTTCGTGCGACCCGTCGAGCGCAAGGGCAACGTGCGCATCGTCGGGCACGACGAGGCGCTGGCCCTCTGTCCTCCGGTCTACGACCAGGTGTGCGCCGAGACGCCGGGGATGTTCGCGCGCACCCTCGAGTGGTGGAAGTCGCGTGTGCTCGACGACCCCGAGTGGCGCCGCTTCGGCGGCGGTGAGCTCTCCGTCGCCGTCCTCGAGGCGGACGGCCGGCCGCAGGCCTACGCGCTTTACCGGCTTAACTTCTCGTACGAAGACGGTGTCCCAACCGGCAAGGTCGTCGTCCTCGAGGCGATGGGCGCAGAGCCCGAGGCCGAGATCGCCGTCTGGCGCTTCCTCCTGGACATCGACTGGATGGCGAGCATCGAGGCCGAGCTGCTACCGCTCGACCATCCGCTCCTGCTCCTGGCTGCGGAGCCGGGGCGCCTTCGCTTCCGCGTCGGCGACGGGATCTTCCTGCGGATCGTCGACGTGGGCGCCGCGCTCGCCGGGCGCTCGTTCGCGACCGACGACGACCTCGTGCTCGAGGTCGCGGACACGTTCTGCCCGTGGAACGATGCGCGCTTCACGGTGCGCGGCCAGAAGACGATGGAGGAGCCGGATCTGCGCCTGCCCGTGGACACGCTCGGCTCCGTCTACCTGGGTGGATTCACCTTCCGTCAGCTCGCGCGAGTCGGCCGTGTGGAGGAGGTTTCCGAGGGCGCGCTGGACCGCGCCGATGCGCTCTTCCGCTCGGAGCGGGCGCCTTGGTGTCCCGAGATCTTCTGAGCTTCTGCTAGGGTTCCGCCCCGTGTTTGCCGTCAAGGCCCTGCTATTGGGCCTTTTTTGTTGTCTGGCGCTGGCACAGCCCGCGCTGGGAAGGATCGAAGCGACACCCTCCGAGTCCGAAACGGACTCCCGCTGGGTGCTGCCTCTGAACGGCCCGCTCGGGTCGCCGTTCGGCTACCGCTGGGGCAAGCTGCACGAGGGGATCGACATCGAGGGCTGGGCCGAGACGCGCGTGCGGGCCGCCCAGACCGGCACGGTGACGCGCGTGGGATGGCTCGACAGCTATTCCGGCTACGGCCTCGTGATCAAGATCCGCCATGACGGCGGGATCGTCACGATGTACGCGCACCTCGCCAAGGCGCTCGTGAAGCCGGGCGACGTCGTCGGCGCCGGCCAGCTCATCGGCAAGGCCGGCTGCACCGGCTCGTGCACCGGCGTGCACCTGCACTTCAACGTGTACGAGAAGGGCAAGCTCGTCGACCCGCTGAAGCTCCTGGGCCGCAAGGCGTTCAAGCGCCCCTGATGGTCGTCGCGTACTACGTCGCGATGAGCCTCGACGGCCGCATCGCCGGCCCCGGACACGACCTCTCGTTCCTCCAGACCCTCTCGGGCGGCCCGGAGGGCTACGGCTACGACGAGTTCATCGCCGAGATCGACGGCCTCGTCGTCGGCGCAAGCTCCTGGGAGTTCATGAAGGACCACAAGTGGGTGTACGGCGACCGGCCCGTGTGGCTCATGACCCACAACCCGGACCCGCCGAAGATCGAGGGCGCCGACCTGCACGTCTTCTCCGGTGAGGCCTCGACGCTGGTCGAGGAGCTCGAGGCCGCCGGTCTCGAGCGCGTGTGGGTGATCGGCGGCGGCAACGTCGTCGGCCAGTTCCTCGCGATCGACCGCATCGACGAGGTGCTCGTCACCATCGCGCCGACGTTCCTGGGCCGCGGCCCGGCCCTCGCGGACGGCGAGTTCCCGCTCCGCCGCTTCCGCCTGACGTCGATCGGTCGCCGCGAGGGCGACGACGGCGCGAGCCTGAGGTACGTGCGAGATCGTTCGATAGACTGAAAACCCCGAGGGCGGTTAGCTCAGTTGGGAGAGCACCAGCTCGACAAGCTGGGGGTCACTGGTTCGAGCCCAGTACCGCCCACCTCACGAAAGCCCCGCTAGACGGGGCTTTTCTTCTCGACGGAAAGGGTGAGGGGGCCCGTAGGCCCTTCGGTCAGGTGCTGATCCTGCCCGAGAAGGGCGAGTGGCTGGTCGCGAGCATCGAGCAGACACCGACCTTCGCCTCCCGCGGCTCGTCTGCGTGCCGGCATAGCGCTCGCTGCAGTCGCTAGGCCGCTTGTTTCTCGACGATTTCGTAGCGGTCGTTCGCGGTCACGATCTCCTCGCCGTCCACGCGCATGTGGCCGGGGAGAATGAAATACCGCGTCCGGTCTTCGTGGATCACGACGAACTCGCTGCGCGAAGCGCTGATGCGTCCGAGACATGCGATCTCAGGGCACTCGCAGAGGAAGGGTACGAGTTGGCCGTCGGTGGCTTGGGCGAGGTCGTTGATGCGCTCGTTCGCGGCGCGGAAGGTGCGTTGGTTTGCCCTCAGACGCCCGTCTCGGTCGGCCATGCCGGATGTTCCCCCCGTCGGTGTTGCGGTAGAAGGCTGCGGATCTCGGCGTCGTCGATGAGAACGACCTTCTCCACCAGCATGAAACGCTCGTTGTCGTCCTCGACGACGCGCTCGCGCTCGAGCCGCTCGTGTCCGGGCGCGATCACGAACGCATTCGGCGTTGAGCGGATCGCGTCGTAGTCGGCCAGACTCAGCTCGATCGCCTCGCTGCACTCTGCGTGGCTGCACTCGCACACGTACTGGGCAAGGGCGAGCGAGGGGTCGGCAACCTCGCGTAGGCGTTCGTTTGTAACCCATCAGGGCAGATCCGACCGCTACAACGCCTCGCGGGTAGGCGCGACAGTTTGCTGAGGTTCAGCGGCGCGTCCAGAGGGGTAGGGGCCGGGGAAGTCGCATGAGGCGCGCCAAGCTGTTCATCCACCTTAAGTCGAGCCTTTGGTTCGTGCCCGTGCTGTGCGTAATCGCCGGGGCGGCGCTCTCGTTCGGGACGATCGCTGTCGACCGCTACTTCGACTACGAGGCGCTTCCCACCCGCTTCGTCGGGGGCCCGGATGCCGCGGCTTACATCCTTTCGACCGTCGCGGCTTCCATGGTGAGCCTGACCGCGCTCGTTCTCACGATCACGATGGTCGTGGTCCAACTCGCCATGGGTCAGTTTTCTCCTCGCATCGTGCAGCGCATTCTGCGGGACAAGCCGAGCCAGCTCGCGATCGGCCTCTTCGTCGCAACGTTCGTGCACGCCATCCTCGCGCTCCGCGAGGTGACCATCAACGGCGACGGCACGGGCAACGTGCCGGGCATCGCAGTCGTAACGGCATTCCTGCTCGTTCTCGTCAGCATCGCGGTTCTCGTCGTGTACGTGCACCACATCGGCCAGGCACTGCGCGTTGCGGCGCTGATCGAGCTCGTCGGCGACGAAACGCGCACGCTTCTCGACCAGAGGTATCCGGACAAGGGGCCGGATCTCGACCATCAGGAGGGCTCTCCTCCTCTCGTGCGAGCGAGGGAGTCGGGGGTGGTCACGGGTATCGGCTACGAGCAACTGGTCGAGGAAGCGCGACGTGCGGACTGCTTGCTGGAGCTTGTCCCTGCCCTCGGCGAGTTCGTTCCCGCAGGCGGCCCCCTCTTCCGGGTGCACGGGGAGCCCAGTGCTCTGAACGAGGATCGCTTGCACGGAGCGCTGATCCTCAGCTTGGAGCCGACGCTCGATGAGGACGTCGCGTACGGCGTACGACTGCTTGTCGACATCGCGGAACGCTCGCTCGCTGACTCGCCTTTCCAAGACCCCACCACCGCTGTGCAAGCAATCGACCGACTGCACGACATCCTGAGGCAACTTGCCCGTAGGCCTTTTCCCGACGGTCGGCATCGCGACGAGGCGGGACAGGTAAGGCTCACCGTGCGCACCATGAGCTGGGAGGCATACGTCCATCTCGCCTTCGACGAGATCCGCCTAGCGGGGGCGGGCTCGCCTCAGGTGACCCGTCGGCTAAAAGCAGCTCTCACTGATCTCAGGTCGATTGCGCCGCCTGAGCGAGTCGGAATACTCGAGTTCCAGCTCGACCTACTCTCGACTACCACGGAGGATGCGCTCAGCGACGAGCGAGACGTCGAGCTCGCGCTTCACGAGGATCGAGAAGGAATTGGCGCCGCGGCCAGCTCCATCGACGGTACTGCGCTCCTCGCGCCGCCTAGAGAACGTCCCCGGCGCGGTTAGCGCATACCTAGTCCTTGCTCGAATCTGGATTGGTGCTCTGGACGGAAACCCAGATGCGCACGAGTCGACCCAGGCATCGGACCTAGAGGCGGGGTTCTCTTGCTTCGACGAGTCTGAAGCGGCAAAACTCGTGACCCCACAGGAGGCCACGACCGAGCCAGGTTCCGTCCATCTGCCGCTCGAGTTCGTCGCGAACCGGTAGGCGGCGGTAGATCAGAGTAGCCCCGCGCACGTCGAAGGAGGCGACCGGAACCGGACCGACGAGCGTCCAGCCTCTGCCCTGCTGAATCCGCTTGCGGACACCGAACGGCGGCAGGAGGCCGCTGACCCGGTGGACACTCCAGCGACCGTCGAGAGGGCTCGGCGCAGTCACACCCCGCGAACGGTAGCCGGCGTGTGATTGGGTGACGAACCGCCACGGCTTACTCGCCGACGCTCTCGGCTTGTACGACAGCACGGCCTGACGCGGTCACGATAGGGAAAAGCGCCCGTAGCTCGGTCGTCGACTGGAACGGGCACTCAACCGGACGCCGACTAAAGGCTTATGCGGGGCGGCGCGGGTCTTGTCATCGGTGCTGTTCAATCAAGAGGCGACCGAGCGCGTGCGCGCGTTTCGCCGCGTCGCGGTCGCCCTCGGCAGCCTGCACGATCGAGCCCTTCATCAGGATGTGCCACGAGAGGGCGAAGGCGTCGGGGTCGCGTAGTCCGGCCTCGAGCGCGAGGCTGCGAACGACGGAACGGATGTTCTCAAGGTAGTCGGCGCTTGCACGGCCGACGGGGTGGTCGAGGTCGCCGACCTCGAGAAGGGTCTTGACGAAGGAGCAGCCTTCGAAGTCGTCACGCTGGAACCACTCGTCGAACAGGTCGAAGATCGCGAGCAGCTGATCCTCCGATGTTGCCCCGTGCCGTCGTGCCTCTCTCTCGACCCAGCCATAGGTCCAGATGCGCTCGCGCTGCTCCAGGAAGGCGAGCACGAGTTCGTCCTTGGAGGGGAAGTGGTTGTAGAGCGTCGCCTTAGCGACGCCGGCGCGCTTGACCAGCTCGTCGATACCGACATCGTGAATGCCGCGATGGGAAAAGAGCTCGTAGGCAGTGCCGAGAATGCGTTCGCGAGCACCCTGCTTAGGCTCCGGACGAGTGGTGGGGGTAGTGGCGATCATCTGGAAAATACTAGCAGTAGACAGAACTGTCTGTGTGTGAGGGCACGCGTGTTAGGGACGGGGCCGCGTCCGAGGTTTAGGTGTGTCTAGGAGTGGACAGAACGGTCTGACTACTCGGATCTGGTCGGAGAGGGCTTTTCAGGGGTCTGCCTCTATCGGGTCACGGTGGTGCGAGGAACGTCCAGTTCCTCACTGACAGTTACTCGACAAGGAGGCAGGGCATGGCAGCAACAGAAACCGTCGAACGGCGCCCCATGGCGGCGTCGTACGGCCAGACACGTCTCGCGCATGGCGACGAGACCAAGAGTGCGTTCAAGACCACCGAGTTTTTCGCGATGGTCGGCGTCAACGCGGCGATCTTGATCGCCGCCTGGGTATCCGACTCGCTCGGCGACGTGCGCGCCTGGACGCTCGTGGCCGCCGTCTCGATCGGCTACATCATCAGCCGCGGGCTGGCCAAGTCGGGCAGCAGGTACGTCGGCGGCGAGGACAACCGCGACGATCGCTAAGACGCGCTTCAAGGCTGTGCCGGGGCGTTTGCTCCGGCACAGCTCGTTTCATCCAACCCAAGGAGAGCTCATGCCGAAGATCGAAGACACGATTGAGGTTCAGGTTCCCGTACAGCAGGCCTACAACCAGTGGACGCAGTTCGAGGACTTCCCGAAGTTCATGGACGGCATCCAGTCGGTTCAGCAGCTCGACGAAACACACGTTCAGTGGGTCGCGGAGATCCGCGGCGAGAGTCGTCAGTGGACGACCGAGATCACCGAGCAGCAGCCCGACAAGAAGGTTGCCTGGAAGACGATCGAGGGCGAGGTCAAGAACGACGGCGTCGTCACCTTCGAGCCGATGGGCGACGCTCAAACCCGCGTCAACGTGCAGATGGATGTCGAGAGTGACTCGACGGCAGAGAACGTCGCCGGCGATCTCCTAGGCGTCGTCAAGAGTCAGGTGCACGGCGATCTCGAGCGATTCAAGCAGCTGATCGAGAACCGCGACGAAGAAACAGGCGCCTGGCGCGGCAAAGTGCGGGAGGGCGAAACGGCGTAGGAGTACGGCCTTCCTTTCATGGGGGCGGCTGCCGCGTTCGTCCTGTCCAGATAGCGCACTCGCGACCAAGACGTCAGCGTCACTCCGACTGACGCAGCGTCTCGAGCAAAT
>DASSCF010000067.1:0-14288 GCA_035698025.1 Gaiellaceae bacterium | reverse complement strand
AAACGCTGTTAACATCGGGTTAAGGGAGCGCCCCCGAACCGCTCCGGCGGCCAGTCTAACACGCTTCGGCACGGTGTTACAAAGTTTCCCAGCGCGGGGCGTTACAAACGTCTCAATCCGCGACTTCGCGGACGTACGCCGTCGGGAAGCCCGACGAGCGGGCGCGTGGGAGCGCGTTCTCGGCCTCGTTCTGGGTGTCGTAGACGCCCGTGAACGTGACGTAGTAGCCGGGGTTCAGCGTCGAGTAGTTCGAGGAGCTGAGGATGCCGACCTCGGGCAGGCCGGCGTTGAGCGCCTGCTGCGCGGCGGACTCTGCGGGGCCGCGGCCCTCGCCGACGGGCGTCGACTTGAGCACCACCGTGAACCCGTCCGTGCCCGACGGCCAGGACATGATCGTCCCGCTCCCGCCCGTCGTGGTCGTGCTCGTCGAGGTCGTGAAGGTCGTCGGCTGCGTGGTGGGGAACGTCGTCGTGAAACCGGTCGACGTGGTCGGGAAGGGCGGGATCGTGATCGTCGACTCGCCGGTCGGCGGCTGGACGGTGATCGGACCGGTCGTCGGCGGGAGCACGGGGACCGTGTCCTCGCTGGAGCCCGCGGCGGACGTGGGCTCGTCGTCGTCGGTCGCCGCGAGCGCGACGATGGCGCCCGCCGCGAGCGCGACGAGCAGGAGCGCGACGAGCGCGATCCAGAGCCACACCGGCGACTCGCGCGACCAGACGACCGTGCGCGTGTAGCTGTCGCTCGGCAGCGGCACCAGGCGCTGGCCGCACTCGAGGCAGTACTCCTGGAGCGGCTCGTACGGCGCGGTACAGCGCGGGCAGCGGCGTTCCTCCGCCGCCGTGTCGGCCGGCGGCTGACCCTCTCCGGGCGGCGGTTCGGGCGGCTGCGTGCTCACCAGCCGGCCTCGGGGTTGTCGGGATCGGGTCGGATCAAGGTCTCGTCTGCGCTAAGGTCGGGCGCCGGAGCGTATTCGCTCGGCGCGGCCGTGTTCCCGCACGCCGGGCAGTAGTTGACGTCGGCGGGGAGTGGCCGGCCGCAGTGGGCGCAGGTGACCACGGCGGGCGTGGTCGCCGCGGGCCTCCCGCAGTGCGAGCAGAAGTGGACGCCGGGCGCCAGCGGCGCGCCGCACTTGCAGTGGGCCACATGCGGGAAGGTGCGGGCCGTCGCCTCGGCGGCGAGGAGCGAGTCGAGCTCGTGCATGCGCTGCTCGAGCGAGAGCACCTCGCCGGCGCGCGAGATCAGCAGGTCGGGCTTCCAGTGGTCGCGCCTGACCATCTCCACCGTGAGGCCGCCCACGTCGCGCATCTCGATCTCGCGCCGGCGCGTCAGAGCCATCCGCTCGCGCTGGAGGCGGACGAGGTCCGGTTCGGGCGGCGGAGCGGGCTCGACGACCTCGACCACCTCGACGATCTCCTCGCCGGGCTCGACGGACTCGCCGGGGCGATCGGAAAAAGGATTCATGCGTCCAGGCATCGCAGCCAGCACGCGAGTCTAACGGACACCCTGGACCGCCCCCGAGCCGCAAAGCGGCCCTCAGCGCGACAGGACAATCAGTCGCTCCTCGGTCATCTCGCGGACCGAGTAGGGCGGGCCCTCCTTGGTGTTGCCCGACGCCTTCACCCCTCCGTACGGCATCTGGTCGGCGCGGAACGTCGGTGCCTCGTTGACGAGCACGCCGCCGAACTCGAGCGCGGCCCCGGCCGCAAGAGCCGTCTTGACGTTGCTCGTGAAGATGCCGGCCTGGAGCCCGTACTCGGTCCCGTTTGCGAGCTCGAAGGCCTCCTCGAGGGAGTCGTACGGGCTGAGCGTGCAGACCGGCCCGAACACCTCGAGGCAGGACACCTTCATCTCCGGCGAGACGTTCGCGAGCACCGTCGGCCGGATGACGCCGCCCTCCGCCGTCTCGCCGCCGGTGAGGATCTCCGCGCCCTGGTCGCTCGCCTCCTCGATCCAGGCAAGGATCCGCTCGCGCGCGCCCTCGTCGATCACCGGGCCCACGTCGGTCTCGTCGTCGCCGGGATCGCCGGTACGGAGCGCCTCCACCTTGGGGAGGAAGCTGGCCACGAAGTCGTCGTAGACGCCGCGCGCGACATAGACGCGCTGGATGGAGATGCAGCTCTGGCCGGCGAAGGAGAAGGCGTTGGCGGCCGCCTTGGTGGCCGCCTCCTCGACGTCCGCGTCGGCCTCGACGATCAGCGGCGTCGCGTTGCCGAGCTCGAGCAGCACCTTCTTGCGCGCGGCGCGCTCGCGGAGCTTCCAGCCGACCTCGGCGGAGCCCGTGAAGCTGATCAGGCGCACGCGCTCGTCCTCGACCAGGACGTCCCCGATCTCGGACGCCGGGCCGACGAGGACGTTGAGCCACCCCGCGGGCAGCCCGGCCTCGGCCTCGAGCTCGGCGAGGAGCAGGGCAGAGAGCGGCGTCTGGCTCGCCGGCTTGAGCACGACGGCGCAGCCGGCCGCCAGAGCCGGCGCGACCTTGTGTGCGACGAGGTTGAAGGGAAAGTTGAACGGCGAGATGGCGCCGACGATCCCGATGGGGACGCGCGCCGTGAGCGCGACCTTGCCCACGCCCGCGGGCGAGGCGTCCATCGGCACGACCTCTCCGGTGAGCGTGCGGGCTTCCGTGGCCGCCGAGCGGAACGTGGACGAGGCTCGCTCAGCCTCGACGCGCGCCGCCTTCATCGGCTTCCCCGCCTCGTCGGAGATCGTGCGCGCGATGTCCTCGCGGCGCTCGTCGATGAGGTGTGCCGTCCGGTCGAGGATCTCGGCCCGGCTGTGCGCCGGGAGCGGCTCGGCCATCGCGGTCGCCGCCGCATCGACCGCGCGCCGTGTCTCGTCCGCGCCCGCCTGCGCGACCCGGCCGACGACCTCGCCCGAGTACGGGGAGCGAACCTCGCGCCACGTGCCCGTCTCGATCCACTCGCCGCCCAGGAGAAGCTTCTGCTCGCGCGCGGTGACCGCCATGCCGCTATTCAAGCATGACGCAGGCCGCGCCGCCGTCCGGCAGTCTGTGGCTGACGTGCTTCGCGTCGCCCTACTCGCACTCGCCCTCGTCTCGCTTTCCGCCTGCTCGCAGGACGAGACCACCGGCCCCGCGGAGGGGCCCGCGAGCACCGGCGCGGGCCAGGAGCCCCGGCCGTCGCCGCAGATCATCACGGAGGCGGACTCGGGCGCCGCGTTCTCGCTCCCGGTGGGCGGCGAAACGACCCTGCGCCTCTCGAGCGACTGGATCTGGGACGAGCCGGTCGTCGACGGCGACGCCGTCTCGCTCGCCGTCGTGAACTACATCCAGGATCCCGGGTTCTCGGAGTGGGTCGTCATAGCCGACCAGCCGGGCGAGGCGACGATCGCTTCCTCCGGGACGGCCGCCTGCGCCGGCCAGGACGGATGCGCCGACGGGCCGCAGGACTTCCAGGTGAGAATCACGGTCGAATGAGCGCGGCGGAGGTCAGGAAGGTGGGCGTGGTCGGTCTCGGCACCATGGGCGCCGGGATCGCGCAGGTCTGCGTCCAGGCCGGGATCGAGACCGTCGGCCGCGAGGTGAGCGAGGAGCTGGGCGAGCGTGCCCGCGAGCGGATCGCCCACTACCTCGGCCGCGGTGTCGAGAAGGGCCGGCTGACGGCGGAAGAGCGCGACGCGGCGCTCGCCCGCCTGACGACGACCACGGACCTCGCCGACCTGGCCGACTGCGACGTCGTCATCGAGGCGATCGTCGAGGATCCTGACGCGAAGCGGGAGACCTTCCGCGCGCTCGAGGAGGTCGTTGGGGAACGGGCGATCCTCGCCACGAACACCTCCGCGCTCTCGGTGACGGCGATCGCGCAGGAGACGAAGCGCCCCGAGCGCGTCGTCGGCATGCACTTCTTCAACCCCGCGCCGGTGCTTCCGCTCGTTGAGGTCGTGCGCACCGAGCTCTCGTCCGACGAGGCCGTCGAGGCCGCCTACGGGCTCGCGGATCGGCTCGGCAAGGAGCCAATCCGCTGCAACGACACGCCGGGCTTCGTCGTCAACCGCATCCTCATCCCGCTTCTGAACGACTGCGTCCGCGTCCTCGACGAGGCCGGTGTCTCGCCGGAGGACCTCGACAAGGCGATGACCCGCGGCGTCAACTGGCCCATCGGCCCCTGTGCGCTGATCGACCTGATCGGCGTCGACATTCACGTCCACGCCTCCGAAGCGCTGCACGACGCGCTCGGAGAGCCGCGGATGGCCCCGCCCGAGCGGCTCGTGCGCATGCGCGACGAGGGCCTGCTCGGACGCAAGTCCGGCCGCGGGTTCTTCGCGTATTAGTCCAGCTCGGACGCGAGCCGGGCGGCCTCGGCCTCGACGGCCTCCGCCTCCTCGGGCGTGAACGTGCGCTCCGTGAACTCGGCGTCGAGCACGAGCAGTGTGTCGTCGACGCCTTGAACGGGATAGGCGACCTCCGAGCGGACGCGTTCGTCGGTCGCCAGGTAGTCCGGGTCGTGGCGCACGTCCTCGACGAGCTGGGGCTTGCCCGACTCGGCCGCCCGCCAGCAGATGCCGCCCTGGTCGCGGGGGATCTCGTAGATCAGGCGAAGCCCGCCGACGGAGGCGATCACGCGCAGCGCGTCTCCGACCCGCCGGTGGCAATAGACCTGGATTCCCGGAAGACGCGCAGAGAGTCGCTCGACCGCCTGTCGGGCCCGTTCAGTCACGTCTTCCTCACTCTTGGCCGGTCCCTGGGCGTCCGGCTCCGGGGTGCGAAACCCCTGCCGCCTGGGCATTGCCCCGGGAGTATGCCCTAGACGACGGTCGCTGAAAACGGCCCGGTGTCGTCCGAGTGCACCCGTACAGTCGCAGGGCAGTGACGCTCTGTACGTTCTGCCGCCGGAACCTCCTCGCGGGCGAGCGGTTCCGCTACTGGCGCAGCATCCAGGAACGACAGGTTGCGCGGGTCGTCTGCCACCTCTGCGAGCCCGAGGCCACGCGCGACGGCTGGCAGCGAACCGACCGCCCGCACGAGGTGCAGAACGCGGTCGGCCTCCGCGGCACCGTCAGGCTCGTCGCCTAGGTCTTCCGGCTAGGCCGCGAGCGGGCTCGTCCGGCACCAAACTGCGGCCGGATGCCGCTCTGCGACCGCCGACCAGATCGCGCCGGCCTCCGCGGAGGAGAGGATCTCGAGCTCGACGGCGTGTCGCGTCGCCGCCGCCGCGGCGACGATCTCGCGGTCGAGGCCGCGTGCGCCGCGGGGCCCGCGGGCCGAGGCGATCGCGAGGGCTTCGAGACGCGCCTCCAGAAGGCGGACCGTGCGATCGTGACGGGATCGCTCGTCCATGACCGATCCTTCGATGGTACGAGCGGGCCCGGACGGTTCCTGCCCGCGTGAGTGTTGGCATGGAGGTCGCTTACATTTTCTTTACATCGCCGTAATCGCATTCTCACGGCATGCGAAGATAGTTCGACGCGAATGCGGCGCACGATTGTTGTGATTTTTGTCGCGGCCCTCGCGATGTGGGCCGCCGATGCCTCATACGGGCAGGCTGGCTATTCCCTGCGTACGCCCGGGGCCGAGCTCATCGAGCTCCGCACCGGCTACGGCCGCGCGGTGATCGGCCGTCGCGGCTCGGTGCTCATCCGCGTCTCGCTCGGTCGCATCCGCGTCGTCGATCTCCCCGGCGGCGGCCGGCCGAACCGCAGCTGCAACAAGCGCGGTGTTCGTGTGAGCCGTTCGACGATGCAGTACAGCGGCTCCGACGTCCGTTGCCGGGTCTGGAGCGGGTCGACCGGAGGCCCGTGGCAGGCGGTCATCACGGGACGCCGCATCTCCGCGGCCGGCAGCGCGCGCGGCTCGCTCACGCTGGACGCGTACGACACCGGCCCGCGCGGCAGATACCGGATCGCCGGGGGCGCGCTCAGGTACTGGCCGCGCACCGCGCGGACCTTCGAGCTGTGGCGACGGTGACCAACGCTCGCCAACCGGAGCGTGTGCCAGGATACGGCGCTGTGACCGGGACGAAGCAGTCGATCCTCGTCGTGGAGGACGAATCCAGCATCGCGTCCTTCGTCGGGATGTACCTCAAGCGCGCCGGGTTCTCGGTGCGCGTGTCGGGCACCGGCGGAGACGCCCTCGAGAAGGCCAGCGCCGATCCTCCGGCGCTGATCATCCTCGACCTCATGCTGCCCGACCTCGACGGCATCGACGTCTGCCGGCGCGTGCGCCAGCGCTCGGACGTGCCGATCCTGATGCTCAGCGCGCGGGACGAGGACATCGACAAGATCATCGGGCTCGAGGTCGGCGCCGACGACTACCTCACGAAGCCCTTCAACCCGGGCGAGCTCGTCGCGCGCGTGAAGTCGATCCTGCGCCGCTCGAGCCCGGAGCGCCGCGAGTTCGTCAGCTCGGTGCTCGAGCACGGCGATCTGCGCATCGACGCGGGCCGGCGCGAGGTGACGGTCGCCGGCGACGAGATCCAGCTCGCGCCCAAGGAGTTCGACCTCCTCTGGGACCTGCTCGACCACCGCGGCCTGGTGCTCACCCGCGATCAGTTGCTGGAGCGGGTCTGGGGCTATACGTTTGCGGGCGACACGCGCACCGTCGACGTCCATGTCCGCCAGCTGCGGCGCAAGCTGGGCGAAGCCTGCCCCATCGTCACCGTGTGGGGCGTGGGCTACAAGGTCTCGACGGAGCCGAAGGCCGCGAAAGTCTCATAGGGGGCCGCCGTGCTGCGCTCCCTGCGCTTCAAGCTCCCGGCGATCTTCTTCGCGGGCGTGCTCGTGGCCGCGCTCGTCACCCTGGCCATCGCCGTCCGGTTCTTCCAGGAAGACACCCGGTCGCGCACGCTGGCCGAGCTCGAGCGACAGGCCGAGGGGCTCGCTGAGCTCTACACGCTCCAGGCCAACGCGAGCATCGACGAGACGGGCCCGGCCCCCCGCTTTGCCCCGCCCGTCCTCGAGGAGGCGACGGGCTCCGAGATCTACTACGCGGGCGTCGAGATCTTCCCGGGCCAGGCGTCCGGGCTCAGCAAGCTGCCGCTCGACCTGCTCGACCGGGACGCTCTGGACGACGGCCGTGTGCAGACCCTCGAGTTCCATCCTCCCGGGGCCGACCGCGCCTACCTCGCCGCCGCGTACCCCATCCGCCTCGGAGGCGAGACGTTCGGGGCGATCGTCGTCGCCAAGCCGCGGGCGGAGCTGCAGGAGCGCTGGATGGACCTCTCGCAGCGGCTCGGTCTCGCGTTCCTCGCCGGCCTCGGGATCGCGGTCATGTTCGTCTGGTACCTGACCCGGCGTCTGACGAAGCCGGTGCTGACACTCTCGCGCGCCGCGGACGAGGTCGCCAGCCGGCGGTACGGCGCCGAGCTGCCGGAGTCGGGCTCGAGCGACGAGATCGCCCATTTGACGGAGCGGTTCCGGGAGATGATCGAGCGGCTCGCCGCGGCCGAGGCGCACGAGCGCAACTTCCTCGTCCGCGTCTCCCACGAGCTCCGCACGCCGTTGACCGCGATCCGCGGCCACGTCGCCGCGCTTCGTGAGGGCCTGGCGGACGACGCCGAGTCCCGCGAGGCCTCGCTCGACGTGATCCGCGCCGAGACCGACAGGCTCGCGCGCCTGATCGGCGACCTCGTCGATCTCGCCCGCCTCGAGGCGCACAGCTTCACGCTCGAGGAGCACGAGGTGGAGCTCGACCGGCTCGTGGAGCAGGGATACAACTCCTTCGCCGAGGAGGCACGCCGGCGGGAGATCCGCTACGACCTCTCGGTGGGCGCGAGCCCCGTACTGCACACCGACGGCGACCGCGTCCTGCAGATCGTCTCCAATCTCCTGTCGAACGCGTTCTCGTGGACGCCCAACGGCGGGTCGATCTCGCTGGCGCTCTCGAAGGACAACGGGTTCGCCTCGGTCGCCGTCTCGGACTCGGGGCCCGGGATCGCGCCTGTCGACCGCGACCGCGTGTTCAGGCCGTTCGTGTCCGAGAACTACGAGGGCACCGGGCTCGGGCTCGCCATCTCGCTCGAGCTCGCCCACGCGCTCGGGGGCGACCTGCAGCTCGACTCCGTCGTCGGCCGCGGCTCGCGCTTCGAGCTACGGCTGCCGGCCGGGTAGGCCGGTTACTGCGCCTGGCGGCTGTCGATGCGGTAGAGCGCGGCGCCAGGTTGCTCTTCGAGTGCGCGCTCGATGCGATCGAGGATCCGCTCGGCCCGGTCGAGCCGGCGCTCGACCGAGCGCCAGCCGCTGCCGATCAGCTCGACGAGGACCGCAAGGTCCTCGAGGCGCTCGCGCCGCTCGGCCGCGACCTCGGCCTGCAGGGCTTCGAGACGGCGGACCATCTGGCCGGTGAGGCCGCGTACCTCGGCGATGTGCCGGCCGACGGGTAGCACCTCCGCTCGCATGCCCTCCTCGATGGCTGCGCCGAGGCGCTCCGGGACGACGCTCTCGAGCTCGGCCGCGGTCTGCGCCAGCGCGTCGAGACCCGCCTCCGCGCGTTCGAGCGCGGCTTCGAGGTCGGCCCGTGTCGGCCCCTCCTTGCGTGCCTCGGCGATCCGTCCCCGGGCGCGATCCAGCGCGTCGCGATCCATCGGCGGTGACTCTACTCTTGGCGTCGGATCGCATGAGAACCGCGGAGCTCGACTACGACCTCCCGCCCGAGCTGATCGCGCAGCGACCGCTCGAGCGGCGGGACGAATCCCGGCTGCTGGTGGCCGAACGGGCTTCCGGCGCCGTCCGGCACCGCCGCTTTCGCGACCTGCGTTCGGAGCTTCCCGAGGGGGCGCTCGTCGTCGTCAACGACACGCGCGTGATCCCCGCCCGCATCCGCGTACGAAGGGAGACGGGGGGAGAGGCGGAGGTGCTCCTCCTCGAGCCGGTGGAGGACGGCCTCTGGGAGGCGCTCGCGCGGCCGACCCGGCGGCTGCGGGCCGGGACGAGGCTGGGCCCCGTCGAGCTTGTGGAGCACACGGGCGGGGGCCGATGGCTCGTCCGCCTGGATGGGCAGCCCGACGGCGAGGCACCGCTGCCGCCGTACATCACGGAGCCGCTCGCCGACGCGGAGCGCTACCAGACCGTCTATGCGGAGGACCCGGGCTCGGCGGCGGCGCCGACGGCCGGGCTCCACTTCACGCCCGAGCTCCTCGGCGGCCTGGATGTCGAGCGCGTGACGCTGCATGTCGGGCTGGACACGTTCCGGCCCGTTACCGTCGAGGACCTCGCCGACCATGAGATCCACAGCGAGCGCTACCGCGTCGAGCCCGACGCGTGGGAGCGGATCCGCGAGGCGGAGCGCGTCGTCGCGGTGGGGACGACGACGGTGCGGGTGCTCGAATCCCTGGCCCGCGGGGCGCCGCTCGAGGGAAGGACGGAGCTGTTCATCACCCCGGGGTTCGACTTCCGGCGCGTGAACGCGCTCGTGACGAACTTCCATCTGCCGCGCTCGACCCTGCTCGCGCTGGTCATGGCCTTCGCCGGCGTCGAGGAGACCCGGCGCCTCTACCGGCTCGCGATCGGGGAGCGGTACCGCTTCTACTCCTTCGGCGATGCGATGCTCCTCGTGTGACCGAACCTCTCTTGTATCTCCGGGGCACCCCGTCCCACCACCCGCTTTCGACGGTAACGCCGAAAACCGCACCCGTGGCGCGCGGATCGAGCCAAGAGACGCGCGGAATCGTGTCGTGAGCTTCACGGTCACCGCCATCCAGGGTGCGGCGCGCGCCGGCGTCCTCCGCACGGCGCACGGCGACGTCCCCACGCCGGCGTTCATGCCCGTGGGGACGAAGGCGACCGTCAAGGCGCTCGACCCCGTCCGCCTGCGCGAGCTCGGAACCACGATCCTGCTGGGCAACACCTACCACCTGCACTTCCGGCCCGGCGCGGAGCTGATCGGCGAGCTCGGCGGCCTGCACCGGTTCATGGCCTGGGACGGGCCGATCCTGACGGACTCCGGCGGCTTTCAGGTGTTCTCCCTCCGCGACACGATCGTGGCCGCCGACGACGACGGGGTGACGTTCCGCTCCGTCTACGACGGCGAGGCAGCCCGCTTCACGCCCGAGCTGGCCGCCGAGATCCAGAGGCGGCTCGGGTCGGACATCGCGATGTGCCTCGACATCTGCCTCCCGGCGGGGGCGACGGAGGACGAGCTGCGCCGGGCCGCGGAGCGGACGACGCAGTGGGCCGCGCGCCAGCTCGCCTCGCCGCGCGCCGAAGGCCAGCTCCTTTTCGGGATCTCCCAGGGCGGCACCGACGTCGGCCTCCGGCGCCGGTCGATCGAGGAGATCGCAGAGCTCGGCTTCGACGGAAACGCCCTCGGCGGGCTCAGCGTGGGGGAGGACCGTGAGCTCATGCTCGACACCGTCGCCTGGAGCGCACCGCTCCTTCCGGCCGACAAGCCTCGCTACTTCATGGGGATCGGGGATCCGGCCGGGATCCTCGAGGTGGTCGAACGCGGTGTCGACATGTTCGACTGCGTCCTGCCGACCCGGCTGGGGCGCACCGGTTCCGCGATCACATGGGAAGGCCGCCTGAACCTCCGCAACTCCCGCTTCGCACGCGATCCTGCACCGCTCCAGGAAGGGTGCCCTTGCCGCGCGTGCACCGGCTTCTCGCGCGCGTATCTGCGGCACCTCGTGAACCAGCAGGAGCTGCTCGGCCTGGCGCTGCTCTCTGAGCACAACGTGCGCTTCCTCCTCGACCTCACGGCCGGGGCGCGTGCGGCGATCGAGCGCGGCGAATTCACGGCGTTCAAGGCGGCTGCGCTCGAGCGGCTCGGCCCGCCGCCCGCGGTGGCCGTCGCACCGGAGTAGTGCCACTCACGGCCTGCTACGTTTTTCCGGCACAATTGTGTGTCAGTCGTCCTCGCGGCGCCCCGCGTGGGACGGGCGCGCGCGGTCGAGACCCGGTCTAGGAGGCTCAGGTACGTGGATCCAATCTTCCTCTTCTTCCTCGTGATGCTCGTGTTCCTGTACCTGCTGCTGGTGCGTCCCCAGCGCCAGCAGGCGAAGCGCCACCAGGAGATGCTCAAGAACCTCTCGATCGGCGATGAGGTGATCACGGCCGGCGGGATCTACGGCGAGGTGACGGGGATCGACGAAGAGCGCGTCCAGCTGGAAATCGATGCCGACGTCCGCATCGCGGTTGCCCGGCGCGCCATCGCGAGCATGGCGCCCTCGGAGGAGGCCGCCGTAACGGCTGAGGAGCCCGAGGAGGCGCCTGAGCCCGTCGAAGCGCCCGAGGCCGAGTCGATCGACGACATCGAGCCGGCGGCGGAGGAACAGGTCCGCCGCTAGGCGGAAACCGCAGCACCCGTGCGCCGCTATCTCCTCATCCTGATCGCTCTCTTCGGCGCGATCGCCGCGGTCGGAGTGCTGAGCCTCTTCCGCTCGCCGACGCTCGGCCTCGACCTCCAGGGCGGCCTCGAGGTCGTCCTCGAAGCGCGGCCGGAGGCGGGTCAGGAGCTCACCGACGACGACCTCGACCGCTCGGTCGAGATCATCCGGAACCGCGTCGACAAGATCGGCGTCTCCGAGCCCGAGATCCGCACGCAGGGCGACAACCAGATCGTCGTCGACCTCGCCGGCGTCTTCGACCAGGGCCGCGCGGCGGACATCATCGGCCAGACGGCCCAGCTCGAGTTCTACGACCTCCAGGGCGACGTCGACCCGATCTCGCAGAGCGGCGACCCGACCGGCCAGCCGCAGCCGAGCGCGACGCTCCTGCCGCTGCTCACGGCCGAGGACGCGCTCCCGGAGGGCACCGACGCGCGCGAGTGGTACCTCTACTCCGAGTCGAAGTCGCGGCTCGCCGGCCCCGCGCAGACGAAGGCAGCCCTGGCCCAGCAGATCGAGGGCGGCGAGATTCCCGAGGGCGCCGAGTACTACGTCGTGCCGGAGGGCAAGAAGGTCCTCACCTGCGGGCACACGACGAACGACGAGGCCGCTGCCGCGCGGCCGTGCCCCGGAGGCGTCTCCGCGGCATCGCCCTGGTACTACCTCTACCGCTACGAGCCGGACGCGGAGGAGAACCCCAGCCCGGCGCTGACCGGCGACGACCTCAATGCGGACGGGACGCGCCAGGACTTCGGCCAGGACGGGCAGCCGAACGTCCTCCTCGACTTCACGGACGAGGGCGGGGACAGGTTCCACGACATCACCCGTGAGCTGGCCAACCGGGGGCAGACCCTCGCCAACACGGCCGGCGCCGACGGCCGCGACCAGGAGCGCGCCTTCGCGCAGAGCTTCGCGATCGTCCTCGACGACGAGATCCGCTCGTTCCCGATCATCGACTTCACCGACCCGCAGCTCCGCGACGGGATCGCGGGCGGAAGCGCGGAGATCACGGGGCTCGACGGGCTGGACGAGGCGAAGGACCTGGCGCTCGTCCTCCAGACCGGCGCCCTGCCGGTGGAGTTCGTCCCGGTCGAGCGCACGCAGATCTCGGCGACGCTCGGTGAGGATTCGCTCCGCGAGGCCATGATCGCCGCGCTCGTCGGCCTCATCGCCGTCGCGATCTTCCTGCTCGTCGCCTACCGCTTCCTCGGCGTCGTCGCCATCGTCGGCCTCGCGGTCTACGGGATCTTCCTCTACGGCGCCATCCTCGCCTTCCAGGTGACGATGACGCTGCCGGGCATCGCGGGGATCATCCTCACGATCGGCGTCGCGGCCGACGCGAACATCGTCATCTTCGAACGCATCAAGGAAGAGGTCCGCGCGGGCAAGTCCGTGCGGGCCGCGATCGCCACCGGGTATCGAAAGGGCTTCGCCACGATCGTCGATGCGAACGTCGTCACGATGATCACTGCCTTCGTGCTCTTCGCGGCGGCAACCGGCGGCGTCCGCGGGTTCGCCCTCATGCTCCTCGTCGGAACGCTGCTCTCGATGCTGACGGCCGTCCTCGCCACGCGCGCGATGCTCGGCGTTCTCGCCCGCTTCCGCTGGTTCGACAACCCCAGGTTCATGGGCGCCCGCGCCGAGAAGATTCCCGAGTGGCAGAAGATCGACTTCGTCGGGAAGCGCCGGATCTGGTTCTCGATCGCCACGGCGGCGCTCGTCATCTCGGTCGGCGCGATCATCTTCAAGGGCCTCAACCTCGGGATCGACTTCGAGGGTGGCAGCCAGGTCTCGTTCGAGACCCCGCAGCCCGCGACGGTCGAGGAGGTGCGGCAGGAGGTTGCCTCGGTCGGCCTTGCCGACGCGGTCATCCAGGGCCGCGGGGGCGAGACGGACGGCGGCTACCAGTCCTTCCAGATCAAGACCGAGACGATGACCGAGGCCGAGCAGGCCGAGCTCACAACCGCGCTGCAGCGGGATCTCGACGCCGACGCGATCGGCGCGCGCAACGTGTCGGGGAGCTTCAGCGACCAGATTCTGCGGGGAGCGATCCTCGCCATCGTCGTCTCGCTGATCCTGATCGTCATCTACGTGACGATCCGCTTCGAGTTCGTCTTCGCGCTCCCGATCTTCAGAGCGCTGTTCTACGACGTAACGGTTGCGATGGGCGTCTACGCCATCGTCGGGTGGGAGGTGACGGCCGCGACCGTGGCCGCCATCCTCACCATCTTGGGCTACTCGATGTACGACACGATCATCATCTTCGACCGCGTGCGCGAGAACATCCCGCTCATGCGCAAGTCGAGCTTCGCGGCCATCGCGAACCAGTCCCTGTGGGAGACGATCCGCCGCTCGCTCGCCACGAGCTTCATCACGCTCCTCCCGATCGCTTCGCTGATCCTGTTCGGCGGCGAGACGCTGAAGGAGTTCGCCTTCGCACTGCTGATCGGCATCGGCTCGGGCGCGTTCTCGACCGTCTTCATCGCCACGCCGTTCCTCGCCGTGCTGAAGGAGCGCGAGCCCGAGTACGCGCGTCGCAAGGACGCAGGCCTCCAGGAGAAGCTCGACACCGTCGGCGAGAAGAGCGACGGACCATCTGCCGACGAGCCCGTCGAGGCCGAGGAGGAGCTCGAGGAGCCCGTGGAGGAAGAGCCGGAGACCGTCACGGCCGGCGCCGCGCCGGCAGAAGGCGGAGGGGACGGCGCAGCCGCCCGTCGGGAGGCGCGCCGCAAGCGAAGGCGTGCGAGGCCACATGGCCGAGCCCGCTAGCGACTCGGAGCGCTCGCTCCGCGAGACCGCCGAGGAGCTCTTCCTCGCAGGCGTCGGCGTCGTCGCCCTGACGAAGGATCGCACCGACGAGCTCGTCGAGGAGCTGGTCGGGCGCGGCAAGGTCAGCCGCGAGGACGCGAAGGAGGTCGTCGACGAGGTCGTGGGCCGCTGGCGCGGCGAGGCGCTCCGCGTCGGCGAGCGCGCCGGGTCGACGCTCTCCGGGCTCTTCCGCGAGGTCGGCCT
>DASSCF010000066.1:0-2760 GCA_035698025.1 Gaiellaceae bacterium | reverse complement strand
TGAGGCCGTAGACGAGGGCCATGAGGCTGCCGGTGACGGTGACCGCGCCGGCCGTGTCGAAGTGCCTCGTCAGCCCGTCCGCGCGACTCTCGGTCACGTACCGAGGCACGAGTGCCAGGGCGGCGAGCCCGATCGGGACATTGACGAAGAAGATCCATTCCCAGCCGATGTACTCGGTGAGAATGCCGCCGAGGAGGACGCCGATGGCGGCCCCCGAGCCGGCGATGCCGCCGAGAATCCCGAGCGCCTTGTTCCGCTCGGCGCCCTCCTGGAACGTCACCGTGACGATCGAGAAGACCGACGGGGACAGGATCGCGCCCGCGGCGCCCTGGAGCAGCCGCGCGACGATGAGCATCTCGGACGACGTCGACAACCCCGCCAGGAGCGAGGTCACGAGGAACAGCCCGAGTCCGATCATGAAGAACAACCGGCGCCCCAGCAGGTCGCCGGCGCGTCCGCCGAGCAGCAGGAACCCGCCGAAGGTCAGCGCGTAGCCGGAGACCACCCACTGGAGGTCCTCCGTCGTGAACCCGAGATCGGTCTGGATCGAGGGAAGCGCCACGTTCACGATCGAGACGTCCAGCACGACCATGAGGTACGCGACGCCCAGTACAGCAAGCGCCTTCCAGCGCCTGGGGTCAGCAGCAGCTGCTGCTGTTGCGGCTGCTTGAGTCATGAGTCCTCCCGCGAACTACTCGCCTTCAAGTCCATGAGTGCCCCCAACGTTGCCGGGCGGCGGGGCATTCCGGGAGGTGGGTGGCGCTAGACCTGGGGTGCGGGTAACCGAACTACGTTGGGCGCTCGCGGGCACGGCGCTCGTCTCAGATTGGCTGCGAAGGTTCCGGGCTCGAGCTCGAGACGCTATCCCGAGGCGGCCTGGTTGGAACTGCACCACCTAATCACGCTGAGGTTCCTCCGCGAAGAGATCGGCGCACTCGGGACAGGAGCCAAGGCTTCCGCCGGACGTCTCCGATCCCGCGTTTGCGCCATCCGCGCGAGCGCGGGGAGCACCGACGGCTCCATCACGCGGCACATCCTCTCGATGTCTTCGAGCGTCTTCGTCAGGCTCGGCTGGTCCGCGTGCTGCGTCTCCGCCACCTGCGCGACCCTTTGAAGCGGCGCCTTGGATGAGTCATCCGGCTTCATGGTCCTACCTAGCTACAACCGGTGTTCTGGCCGCAGTCCCGGCACGTGTAGCAGCTGCCCGTCCGCACCATGCGGCCGCCGCACTTGGCACACTCCACCGCGTCCTCGAACGCATTGAAGAGGGCAGTCTGGCCCGGGGGCGGCGAGGCGGCGGCCTCCGCATCGGCATTTGCGGCGCCGTTCTCCAGGATGTCCTGAGCCTGGGCTAGGCGCTGCCGGACCTCCGGGCTCAGGATGCCGAGCTCCTGCTGGGTGTCCGTGTCGAGGAACTTCTTCCCCATCCAGCGGAAGATGTAGTCGACGAGCGACTTCGCGGCGCGGATGTCCGGGTCGTTCGTGAGGCCGCTCGGCTCGAAGCGCATGTGCGCGAACTTCGAGACGTAGACCTCGAGCGGCACGCCGTACTGGAGGCCGAGCGAGACGGAGATCATGAACGAGTTCATGAGGCCGGCGAGGGTCGTGCCCTCCTTGGCGATGTCCACGAAGATGTCGCCGGGCGTGCCGTCGTCGTAGAGGCCGACGTGGATGTAGCCCTCGTAGTCGCCGACGCGGAACTTGCGGCCGATCTCCGTCCGGTCGTCGGGTAGGCGCCGGCGCTCGTGCTTGGGGACGGGCACCGGTGCGATCGCCGGTGCGTCCTTCTTCTTCGAGAGCGGCTGGGCGACCTTGCAGTTGTCGCGGTAGATGGCGATCGCCTTGACGCCGAGCTTCCAGGCGTCGATGAGGAGCTCGGAGACCTCGTCGACGGTCGTCTCCTCGGGGAGGTTCACCGTCTTCGAGATGGCGCCCGAGATGAAGGGCTGGACGGCGCCCATCATCTTCACGTGGCCCATGTAGTGGATGGCGCGGTCGCCGACGGCGCAGTCGAAGACCGGGTAGTGCTCGGTCTTCAGGAAGGGCGCGCCGACGACTGTGTTGCGGTCGTCCACGAATGCCACGATTTGCTCGCGCTCCTCCGGTGCGTAGCCGAGCTTGTCGAGCGCCATCGGGACGGTCTTGTTCACGATCGTGATCTCGCCGCCGCCGACGAGCTTCTTCGACTTCACGAGCGAGAAGTCCGGCTCGACCCCGGTCGTGTCGCAATCCATCATGAAGCTGATCGTCCCCGTGGGCGCGAGCACGCTCGCCTGCGCGTTGCGGTAGCCCGCCACCTCGCCGAGGTCGAGCGCCTCGTCCCACGACTTGCGCGCCGCGGCGAGCAGGTCGGCCGGCACGGCGTGCGCATGCTCGATGTTGCCGACTGCCGCGCGGTGCTTCGAGATGACGCCGAGCATCGCGCCGGCGTTCGGCTGGTAGCCCGCGAACGGGCCCATGCGCGCGGCGACCTCGGCCGACTTGCGGTAGCCGCGGCCGGTCATGAGCGCGGTGACGGCGGCGGCGAAGGCCCGGCCTTCCTCCGAGTCGTACGGAAGCCCGCGCGACATGAGGAGCGCGCCGAGGTTCGCGTAGCCGAGGCCGAGCTGGCGGTAGGCCTTCGCGTTCCGCTCGATCTCGGGCGTCGGGTAGCTCGAGTAGCCGACGAGGATCTCCTGGGCGAGGAACACCGTGTCGACCGTGTGCTCGAACGCCTCGACGTCGAGGTCGCCGTCCTCCCGCCGGAACTTCAGCAGGTTG
>DASSCF010000065.1:0-40440 GCA_035698025.1 Gaiellaceae bacterium | reverse complement strand
CGCGACGATGGAACGCGAGCGACGCGCTCGCCTACGCGCGCTCGCGACGCTCCCCGGCCTGTCGCTCGCGGAGCTGGAGGCGCGGATCCCGACTTCGGGGAGCGCGTCAGCCTTCGCGTCACCCTCGCGGACGAGATCCTGTGCGGACGCGTCCTCCTGATCGGGGACCGCTACGTCCTGAACGGCGGACTGGACGAGGAAACGAAGCGCGCGCTCCTCGATCTCGCGCTCGCGGACGACCGGCGCTGAATTCAGAGAGTCGCGAGTTCCTCGCGCATGACGCGCTCAGCCTCAATGATGGCCGCTGCCGCGCGACCACGTGCTTGCTCCATCTCGAAGAGAGCCGACTTCCCCCTGCGGTGCGCTGCCTTGGCGGCTCTGGGGTTCTCCACCTCGCGCCGATAGACGGAGACGGCACCCTGGAACACGCTCACCGTCTGCACCGTCTCCCTCAGAGCGGCTTCGACCTCAGGTGACGTCGAGATCGCGGCGAGTCCGTTGAGAGCTGTCCACTCATCGTCGTCCAGCGGCAACGGAGGGGCAGGCATCGGGAGCAGCGTCTGGGTTCGTTCGAGGAAGAGACGCTGCCGTTCGAGTTGCCGCGCGACCTCCGTATAGGCGAGTCGGCGCTGTTCGTGGAGTCGTCCGCTGCGAGCGAGTCGTTCCGCGTGGACTCGTTCCGCCCTTCCGTTGAAGTAAGCGAAGACGAGTCCTCCGATGCCCACGATCGCGCCGGACGCGACTCCGACGAGTGCGACCCATTCGTCCCCACTCATCCAGACGAGGATCGAGGACGACTAGGGAAGCGTCAAGTCGGAGCGCGAGGGGAGATCGTCTCCCTCGATCACGCTCTCCGTCACGTCAGACACGTATACCGCACGTCCCCAGCGACGGACGGGAAGTCGATCTCGCCGCGCTCCTCGCGGCCTGATCGTCGCGCCTTGCGGGCGCTTTCCTACAACCTTCCCGACCTAGGTACGCGAGAGCCGCTCGAGAGAGCGGTTCATGCGTTCCGGAGGAGCCAGAAAAGCTCGCGGTCCGCTCCCCTAGACGCTCCCCTGGAAATCGCCCTCGACGCGTCAGAATCGGGCCGTAGCCGAGACGTACTACGCCGCCCGCTCGACGACGCGATCCAGCGTGGCGGGACGCCCAGCTCGCGGGAGCGAAGGAGCGCGAAGCTCGACGGCGCGAGGACGACCTCGAAGCGTTCCGCGCGCGACGACGAGGTGCCTTCCGACGGCGACTGGCGCAGCGAAAGCGACCTGCGTCCGATCACGCCGTTCACCCGTGAGTTCGGCGCCGGGCTCAGACGAGCTCTGGCGGGAGTCCGAAACGCGGGAACAACTCAGCGCCGACGAAGGCGGTGATGTCCTTGATCCGGTCTCCGTCGAGCGAGATCACGTCGATCGCGGCGGGCACGTAGCGGCCGGTGTCCGCATGCCTGTGGTAGTAGGCAATCGCCATCTGGCCACCGGCGCGAATCGGAATCCCGCGCGACTCGGCGCAGAACTCCCGTGCCTCCTCCACGAAGCCGAGGATCGTCTCGCGCCCGCGCCACCAGCCCGGCCACGGGGGCATCGAGAAGGTGGCGTCCTCGGTCAGGAGCGCGCGTAGGGCCTCGACGTCGGCCTTCTCCCACGCGTCCATGTACTTCGCGACGATCTCGCGGGCCCGGTCGTCGCCGATAGCCTGCAGCGTCTCCTGCTGGCTGCGGTCGGGTAGCCGGGTCTCGAGCGTCTTGCGCGCACGCTGGAGGGCGCTGTTGACGGACGGGACGCTCGTCTCCAGGAGCTCCGACACCTCGCGCGCCGAGAAGCCGAGCACCTCCCGGAGGATGAGCACGGCACGCTGGCGCGGCGCGAGGTGCTGCAGTGCCGCGATGAAGGCGAGCTCCACCGCCTCGCGCTGTTCGTAGCGGGTTTCCGGCCCCGCGCGGCCGTCGTCGAGCCCGAGCGCCTCATGCGGGTAGGGCTCGACCCACACGGCCTCGGTGAGCGGCACGCCCGGGTCGTGATCGGTGCTCGCCGGTCCGTAGTCGATCGGGAGGACCCGCTTCGGCCGCCGCGCGATTGCATCGAGGCACGCGTTGGTCGCGATCCGGTAGAGCCACGTCTGAGTCGCGCTTCGGCCTTCGAAGCCGGTCAGCCCTCGCCAGGCTCGCAGGAGCGTCTCCTGCCAGGCATCTTCGGCGTCCTGGAGCGAGCCCAGCATCCGGTAGCAGTGGGCGAGGAGCGCAGGGCGATGCGGCTCGGTGATCCGGCGGAACGCCTCCTCGTCCCCTGCGCGGGCGGCGTCGATCAGCTCGAGATCCTTCAGGGCTGTTGGAGAGCTCGCGGCCATCTCACCACCTTAGACCGCCGGCGTGGGCGAAACTCATCGCCTTGGAGCGAGGCCGCTCGACAGAGCGGTTCACTCGTTGCGGAAAGGCCGAGGCTGCCGGCTAGGGCAAGCGGCAGACGATCGTGCCGTGGGCGGACTCCGGGATGAGCTCCGCATGGGTGACGACGCAGGTTCCAACCTTCGTCTCGATCGGCTCACCCTCGTCGGGAGGGCCCGGAAGCTCCACCTCGTCCTGCTCCGTCCAGCCCGGTCCTTCGATGGTGATGATGAACCGATGCACCGAAGCCCATCATGTCAGGAACGAGGTCGAACGACCGGGGCGGGCCCGGAGGCCCGCCCCTTCTCAACTCTGGTCGTCGCTGACGGAACCTAGAAGTTCCCGCGGATCTCGCCGCCCGGGAGATCGCCCGGGCCCGTGCCGCTCGGGGGAACGCCGTCGTTCGTATGCACGTTGACGTACGCGTTGCCCGAGTTCAGCGCATCGACGAGCGCCGAGAATGGCTGACCCGCCAGCGGCCCGACGAGATTTGCCGCGGTGATCGTGCCGGTCCTGAGCACGCCGTTGGCGGTCCCCTCTCCGGGCGCAGCGGGACCGAAGAGGAACGCGACCACCGGACCGTTCACGCCCGGCGGGCCGAGGTGAATGTGCGCCGCGACCGGATTGTCCAGGTTGGCGACGATCAGCTTGTAGTCGAGCGACGTGCCGTCCGGGCTCAGGTGGAACACCGCCTGACCGACACCCTGCGAGGAGTTCGCAGGCACCTCGGTGTCGCCGTTCAGGTGCACCGAGTAGTTTCCGTTGTCTCCCGCCACCGCCAGTCCGGCTACCGCGAGTAGGAGCGCCAGGCCGGCGCCCACCCCCGTCAGCTTCCGCATCGTGTCTCCCCTTTCTCTCGCCCGCTAGCTCAGCACTGCTGTAGGTAAAGACTCGCGAGTGTCCGGAAACGTGCGCAGCGCTCCCGGAGGTGCGTAGCCGGGCTGTCCGGCGGTCAGCCGAGCTTCACCGCAGTGCCGCTCGCGGCGACCATCAGCATCTGGCCGCCGACGCTCTCGTAGTCGATGTCGATCGACACGATCGCGTCCGCGCCGACCTCCTGCGCCTTCCCGCTGAGCTCGTCGATCACCTCGCTGACCGCCTGGGCGATCTCCTTCTCGTAGGACTTCGAGCGGCCGCCGACGATGTTGCGGAAGCCGGCCGTGATGTCCTTGCCGATGTGCGTCCCCATGATCGCCTGCGCGGAGACGACTCCGAGATACCTCTCGATCGGACGATTTTCGACGCTCGGGCCGGTGGTGTGGATCATGCGCGCTCCCTCGTCGGTTGGCGTTCGAGATCGTATGCCCTTCGCAGGAGCGCGGGCCAAGCCGTCGAACCGCGCCTCAATCAGCACAGGAGGAGCGCCATGACGACGGGCCCGCACAAGCCGTTCGCCATCATCGGACAGGGAACGATCTTCGACGGCATCGCCTACTGGACGACGCTCATCGGCGTCTACGTGATGGTCGGCGGGCTCATGCTCTACTCGGGCAAGGACAAGCTCTTCGACTCCGACGGGAACGCGCCGCCGGGGATCAAGGAGCAGTTCTCCGGCACCTTCATCGATACGTTCCCGGGCACCGACGCCGCCTGGATCATCCTCGGGATCCTCGAGTTCGCCGTCGCCGTGATCCTCGTGGCGAGCCTCGCCAGGCTCGAGTTCCTGCCTCACCGCGACAAGTCCCTGCTGCAGGTCGGGCTCGCCGTGGCGATGCTGACCTTCGGGCTCATGGCCTTCGGTCAGACGGTCACGAACCAGTTCGAAGGGACCGCGTCGCTCTACACGTACTTCGGGTCGACCGCGGTGATCCTCATCCTCGTCAGCCTCATGCCGCCGAACCGCTCCGACCGCTGGCTCGGCGGGATCACGCGCTGAGCTGAGCCCCGCCTACGGCTCGGTGTGGACGATCACGTCCACGACCTCCGGCCGCTCGCGGCGGATCCGCTCCTCGATCTCGCTCGCGCTCGCGTGAGCGGCTGAGAGCGCCTGCTCGGGCTCCATCGCCAGCGTCAGGAAGGCGACGAGCCCGCGGTCGGTGGAGACGAAGCGGAGCTCCCGCGGGTCGGCGCCGGTCGTCTCGCGCACGATCCGGCGCACATCCGCGGACTCGCCCTCGAGTTCGCCGTCGGCAGGCGCCTCGGCCGACGCCGGCGCGGAGAGCGGCTCGAGGTGCGTCTGTACCGCGTCGACCCCCGGCAGGTCGGCGCGGATCTCGCGCTCGACCTGCTCGGCAACGTCGTGGGCCTCGGCGAGCGTGAGCGACCCGGGCAGCTTCAGGTGGAGCGAGACCTCCCTGCGGCCTCCCAGGTCGAGGACGGCGACGTTGTGCACCTCGCGCACCCGGGGGACGCGGAGGGCAGCCGCAAGCGCGCGCTCCGTCAACTCGGCTCCCGCCTCTGCGGGCTCGACGTGCACGACGACATCGGCGCCCGGCACCGCGCGCTCGACCGCCTCCTCGACGGCGTCGGCGGCTGCATGGCCCTGTCCCACCGCCGCGCCCGGCGAGACACCGATGACGACGTCGGCGAAATGGCGGCCGGCCGCGCGGCGCATCCGCAGACGGCGGAGCGTGACGACCGGGTCGAGCGTCTCGATCGCCCGCTGGGCGGCCTCGAGCGCGTCGGTGGGCGCGCGGTCCATCAGCACATCCACGTTCTGGCGGATCAGCCTCCCTGCGGCCGCGAGCACGAGGACGGCGACGAACAGCGCCGCGATCGCATCGCCGCCCGGATAGCCGGCGCGCGCCGCGAGGAGCCCGAAGAGCACCGCCGTCGAGCCGGCCAGGTCGCTGCCGAAGTGAAGGGCGCTCGCCCCGAACGCGGCGCTCTGGTACCGACGGGACGCACGCAGGGACACCGTCGTCCGGGCCGCGTCGATCGCGATCACGAGGAAGATGACGAGGAAGGCCCACCAGGTCGCCTCGACCTCGGCCGATCCGTCGACCAGCCTGCGGATCGCGGCGTACATGATCGCCAGCGACGCGGCGACGAGGATCGAGGCCTCGGCGAGGGCCGAGAGGTGCTCGGCCTTTCCGTGCCCGTACTGGTGGCCCGGGTCGGCCGGCCGGATAGCGACGCCGACCGCGAAGAGCGTCAGGAGCGCGGCGACGAGGTCGGTGCCCGAGTGCGCCGCCTCGGAGAGGAACCCCAGGCTCCCGGTGGCCAGGCCCGTGACGAGCTTGACGGCGATCAGAACGACCGCCGCGCCCACCGAGACGAGGGCGATGCGCCGCTGGGGGCTCATGGCCACAGGCTAACCTTGGCTGCGGGATGCAACCGGAGGCCGGCGAGCAGTTTCAGGTCGAATGTCCGCACTGCGGGAAGCAGTTCGACGCCGAGCTGCTCGGAGGCACCGAGCGGAACCTCGGGTTCAAGTGCCCGCACTGCCGGCTCTTCGTCGCCTTCAAGGCGGCCGACGAGCAGGATCTGGTCGAACCGAGCGACTGACCCGGCTTCGCCGGGCTAGGGTCCGCGCGTGTCCGAGCCCGAGCTCGAGCAGAACGCGGACGTCGAGCATCGAGTCACTCCGCTCGAGCTCTTCTTCGACCTGGCGTTCGTCTTCGGGTTCACGCAGGTCACGACCCTGCTCGTCGACGACCCGAGCTGGGGCGGGATCTTCCGGGGCATGCTCGTGCTCGCAGCGCTCTGGTGGGCGTGGACCGGGTTCGCGTGGTTCACGAGCACGCTGGACGTCGACGAGGGCGGGGTCCGGCTGGCGATGCTCGCGGCGATGGCGGCCGTGTTCGCGGCCGCCCTGGCCGTTCCCGGCGCGTTCGGCGACGACGCGCTCCTCTTCGGCTTCGCCTACCTCTTCGTCCGCGTCCTCCACATCGTCCTCTATGCGATCGTCAGCAAGGACGACCCAGACCTCCGTGGCGCGCTCCTGCGGCTCGCGCCGTCCGAGCTGCTCGGCGCGTTGCTGCTCGTCGTGGCCGGACTCCTCGACGGCGACGCGCAGATCGCGGCGTGGGTGGTCGCCCTTGCGGTCGACTATCTCGGGCCCGCGTTCAACAAGCTCGACGGCTGGCGGATCGCGCCCGAGCACTTCGCCGAGCGGCACGGGCTGATCATCCTGATCGCGCTCGGCGAGTCGCTCATCGCGATCGGGGTCGGCGCAGGGTTCGAGCTCGTCCCGCGGGTGATGATCGCCGCCGGGCTCGGGCTCGTGGTCGTCTCCGCGCTCTGGTGGCTCTACTTCGACGTGGCCGCCATCTTCCAGCGGATGCGGCTCGTGGAGGCGGGCGGCGTCGAGCAGGTCCGGGAAGCCCTCGCGTCCTTCAGCTATCTCCACCTGCCGATGGTCGCCGGCATCGTCCTGTTCGCCTTCGGCCTCGAGGACACCCTCCACCACGTCGACGACACGCTTGCGACGGTGCCCGCGGCGGCGCTCTGCGGCGGCGCCGCCCTGTATCTCCTCGGGCATGTGGTGTCGCTGTTCCGGGCGACCCGCCGCGTCTTCCGCCGGCGGACGATCGGCGGCCTCGCTCTGCTCGCGCTCATCCCGGTCGCGACGGCGATTCCGGCCCTCGCCGCGCTCGCCCTCGTGGGCGCCGTGTGCTCCTCGGTGGTCGCGTACGAGGCGATCGCCCACCGCGAGCACCGCGTTCACGTCAGGCACCCCGAGCTCGCGGACTGACCGCGGGCTTGTGCCTGCGCCGCTCGCATAGGAACATATGTTCGTGTCCGTGAAGGGCTCCGCCTACGCGCAGCTTCGCCGCGCGCTCGACTCCGGGAACCCGACGCTCGCGCTCTCTGCTGCGACCGAGCTCGAGTTCGTCAGCCTCCCGGATGCGCTCGAGCTCGTCCTCCTGCTGGTCGACGACCCCCGCCGCTTCCGGCGCGCGGCGCTCCGCTGGCACGCCCGCTACTGCGACGAGGTCCGCGACGTCGGCTTCGAGGAGGCGCACGCCGTGCTGGCCTGTCTCGCCGGCCTCGACGGGCGGCGGCCGAAGGTCGCCGCAGCGGCGCTCGCGACCCTCGTCCACCGGCGCGGGCTCGAGCGCGCGAGCGAGGCGCTCATGCGCTGGGCGAACTCGTAGACCGCTTCTCCTAATACTCGCGCGGCGCCCGCCGATAGAGAGAGCGTGTCCGTCGCCGCACGCACCGCCGAACGGGTGCAGGCGCACCGAGCCACGCTCGCGCGCGTCCAGCCCCGCACCGCCTCCATCCTGGCAGGCCTCGTCGCCGGCAGCTTCCTGCTGCGCACGATCATCTCCTGGCATCGGGCGACACCGACCTTCTTCCCGGACGAGTACATCTACGGGGAGCTGGCCCGCTCCATCTCGGAGGCTGGGCGACCGCTGATCCGCGGAGCGTCCGCGAGCTTCCCCGCCCTCCTCCAGCCGATCCTCACCTCACCGGCCTGGCTCGTCGGAGACGTGGAGACCTCGTTCCGGCTCGTGCAGACGATCGGCGCGCTGATCATGTCGCTCGCGGTCGTGCCGGTCTTCCTGCTCGCGCGCCGGCTCGGGATCAAGACGCCCCTCGCGCTCGTCCTCGGAACGCTCACCGTCCTCGTGCCTGACATGGTCTACAGCGGCTGGGTCGTCGCCGAGCCGTTCGCCTATCCGCTCGTGCTCGGGGCCGTCGCCGTCGGCACCGTCGCTCTCGTCCGGCCCCGCCCGCGCCTCCAGCTCGCCTTCCTGGCGCTCGCGGGCCTCGCCACCTTCGCCCGCGTTCAGTTCGCCGTGCTCCCCGTCTGCTTCCTCGCCGCCACCGTGCTGGTCGGCGCGCGGGAGCGCAGGCTGCGGGGAGCGCTGAAGGAGCAGTGGCTCGTGCTCGCGCTCCTGCTCGTTCCCGCGCTCGGCCTCTTCATCGTGGGCCCGAGCCGGGCCCTCGGCTTCTACGAGGGCGTGCTCGACATCGACTTCTTCTCGCTCGGGTTCGCCAAGTGGGTGGGTCTCGACGCGATGTTCCTCGTGTACGCGTCCGGTGTCGTCCTCGCGCCCGGCGCGCTCATCGGCCTCTGGCTCGCCCTCAGGCACCCGCGCACGCGCGAGGAGCTGGCCTTCGGCGCGCTGTCGCTGATGCTGATCGGCGTCCTTCTGCTCGAGGCCGGCGGGTACGGCCTGGAGGGCCGGCTCCAGGAGCGCTACTTCTTCTACGTCGTACCGCTCGTGGGGATCCTGTTCGTCCTCTACGCCTCCCGCGGCTGGCCGCACCGCCTTGCCCACGGCGTCCTCGCGTCCGGGCTCGTGCTGCTCGCCGTGCGCGTGCCGTTCTCCGGCTATTCCGCGGCCGACGGGAAGACGGGCTCGCCCGTCCTCTTCGCCACATCGCGCTTCGAGCAGGCGCTCGGCGACGTCTCGCTCGCGTCACTTCTGATCGCGCTCGCCATCACCGTTCTCGCCGGATGCGTCGTGCTCCTGTCTCGTCGACCGGCCCTCGGCACGCCGGCGACGCTGGGAATCGCGCTCGCCGTCTGCGCGGCGACGTACGGGGCGGCCGTCTCGTTCAACCTCCAGAGCGCGGAGCGGCTGCACGACAGCCTGCTCGGCGCGCACCCGTCGTTCGTGGATACCTCCGGCGTCGAAGACGTCGCGATGCTCCAGACACGTTCGAGCCATCGCGGCATCGCCTCCGAGTACCTCTTCTGGAACCGCTCGGTCGACGACGTCTACCTCCTGCCGTACGCGGAGCCTCCGGACGCGTTCGCGGTCACGAGGCTGACGATCGCCGACGACGGGACGCTTCTCGCCGGCGGGCAGCCGGTGACGCGCCCGCTCATGGCCGACGGCTTCAGCGACACGGTCCGCTTCCGCTCCTCGCACGAGGTCGCGACCTCGCCGGCCTACCGTCTCCTACGCTCCACCGGCCCACAGCAGCTCGGCCTCTACGCGCCCGGGCGCTACGAGGACGGCTGGATCGGCCTGCTCGGCTCGATCAACCTCTGGCCGGAGAGCGAGTCGGAGGGCCTCGCCGGCACACTCAGCTTCGAGGTCACGGCTCCCGCAGAGAGCGAGGGGCGGGTGACCTTCACGCCGCAGGGCGAAGCATCCGAGGAGATCCTCGTCGCACCGGGTGCGACCCGCGAGGTGACCTTCGCCGTCTGTTCCGACAGGCCGTGGGAGGTCGCGTTCGAAGCGCCTTCGACGGGCTCGGTCGGCGGGCGCTACGTCAGCGTGATGTCGTCCGAGCCGACGTACCGGCCGGACCCTGCGGCCTGCGCGGCCGGCTCGAGCTAGACGCAGTCCTTGAGGCCCTGGGCCTCGGGGAGGCCCTCGAGCTTCTTCAAGGTGTTGTTCTCGATCTGGCGGATGCGCTCGCGCGTGACGCCGAAGGCACGCCCGACCTCCTCGAGCGTCCGGGGCTGCTCGCCCTTGAGCCCGAAGCGAAGCTCGATCACCTTGCGCTCGCGCTCGGGAAGCGACTCGAGCGCCCGGTCGATGTCCTCGCGCCTGAGGTTGAGGGACGCCGAGTCGAACGGAGACTCGGCAGCCTCGTCCTGGACGAAGTCGCCCAGCTCGGACTCCTCCTCTTCGCCGATCGGCTTCTCGAGCGAGACGGGCAGCTGCGCCATGCGAAGGATCTCGCGGACCTCATCGGTCGTCATCTCGAGCTCCTCGGCGATCTCGTCCGGCAGCGGCTCGCGCCCGAGGCGCTGGACGAGCTGGCGCTCGATGTGCACGACCTTGTTCAGCTTCTCGACCATGTGGACCGGGATGCGGATCGTGCGCGCCTTGTCCGCGATCGCGCGCGTGACCGCCTGGCGGATCCACCAGGTCGCGTAGGTCGAGAACTTGAAGCCCTTGCGGTAGTCGAACTTCTCGACCGCGCGGATGAGCCCGAGCGAGCCCTCCTGGATCAGGTCGAGGAACGAGAGGCCGCGGCCCAGGTAGCCCTTGGCGATCGAGACGACGAGGCGGAGGTTCGCCTCGATCATCTCCGTCTTCGCGCCCATGTCCCCGCGCTCGATGCGCTTGGCCAGCGTGACCTCCTGGTCGGCGGTCAGCAGCGGGACCTTTCCGATCTCGCGCAGGTAGAGGCGGAGGGAATCGAGCGAGGGCTCCACGGTCAGGTCGAGCTTCGGGACCTTCTCCTCCTCGGCCAGCGCCGGCTGCTCGTGCGGCGGCGTCTTGTGCTCGAGCCCTTCCATGAGCTCGATGCCGTGGTCGATCAGGTAGGTGTAGAAGTCCTCGACCTGCTCCTTGGTGAGATCGACTTCCTCGAGCCCTGCGACGATCTCGTCGTAGGTGAGGAACCCTTTGTCCTGACCATCCGTGACGAGCTTGTGCAGCTCCTCGATGTCGGGCAGAGAGATGTCGACCTGGAGCATTGACCCGCCTTTCTCGTTACCCGTGCAACGTTGTCGAACGGAACGAAAAGAGCCGGAGAGATCTCCTTCGTCCCCCGGCTCACAGCCGCACCCGGCCGCGGATTCTACAACGCTTGTGGAAAAGTTGGGTATGAATTTTCAGGCCGTCGCGGAGATCGTGCCGACTGTCTCACCGCGGCTGTTGTGGACCGGCCGTTCCCTGAGCTCGTCGATCTCCAGCACGAGCCCCGCCGCGGCGTAGGCCGCGCGGTTGGCGCCGTCGTCGACCTTGAGCGCGACGCCCGCGCCGTCCGGGAGGCCGACGCAGAGCACGCCCTCCGCGCCGCGCTTGGCGACCGAGCCGGGGAGCGCGCGCATGACGAGCGTGTCGACGGCCTTGGGGCCCCCGATCAGCTGCGGGTGCGCGGTCATCGCAGCCACGACGGCCTTCGCACCGGCCGGCTCGCCGCGGACGAGGCCGGCGAAGGCGCGCGCCATCTCCTTCAGCGAGAGCGCGAAGGTGGGGACGCCGCAGCCGTCGAGCGCGGACTCGAGGTCACGGCCCACAACGTCGGCGACGAGCGCCCGTACCCCTTCCTGCACGGGGTGGTCGGGCAGGCGGTAGCCCTCCGTCGGCCAGCCGCGCCGGCGCGCGAGCAAGAGGAAGCCGGCGTGCTTGCCGGAGCAGTTGTGCCGGAGCTTCGAGCCGTGCTCGGCTCCGCACTCGAGATCGTCGGTGGAGGCGCCCGCACGCGCGAGGAGCGCGCGCACGGCGACGAGCTGCTCCGGAAGGGCCTCGTGCGAGGCGCAGGCGATCGCGAGCTCGTCCTCTGGGAGGTCGAAGGACACGAGCGGCAGCGCCTGGAACGGCTTCGCCGCGGAGCGGACGAAGCTGAGGACGTCGGGGTCGCCCCAGTACTCGGCGACCTCCCCGTCGCGCACGACGACCGCGTGGACGAGGTGGCGCGACTCCACGAGCGCGCCCCGGGTCACGGCTACATTGATCGCGTCCACGAGGAGGAACTATTCCCGAGTTTCCCGAGGTAGAGGCGGCGCGGCGGATTCTCGACGAGCCGCTCGCGCGCTCGCCGGTCGCCAAGGCCGGCCCCGCACACGTGGCCACGCTGAAGACGTTCGACCCGCCTTTGTCGGCGCTCGAGGGCCGACGCTTCGCCGGTGCGCGCCGCCGCGGCAAGCATCTCTTCTTCCCCACCAACGACGGCGAGCTCGTCCTGCACATCCATCTGATGAGCGCGGGCCGCGTCCGCTTCCTCGAGCCCGGCGCGAAGGGGCCGAAGACGCCGGCGTTCCGGCTGCGGCTGGAGGACGGCGGCGAGCTGATCCTCACCGAGGGCGGCCCGAAGAAGCGCGCGAAGGTGGGCGTCTTCCGTCCGGAGGAGATCGAGGCCGAGCTCGCGCACCTCGGGCCCGAGGCGGAGACGATCCAGGCGGACGAGCTCGCGGAGATCGCGCGGCGCGAGGGCCGGCGGCTTCATCCCTTCCTGCGCGACCAGCGGGCGCTCGCCGGGATCGGCCGCGCCTGGTCGAACGAGATCCTCAACCGCGCGAAGCTTTCCCCGTACGCGCTGACGACGGACCTCTCCGACGAGGAGGTCGAGCGCCTCGCGGCGACGATCCGCGAGCTGATGGCCTACGGGCTCGAGCTCCGGCTCGAGGGCGCGGGCGACGCGAAGACGTACAAGGTGCACAACCGCCTGGGCGAGCCGTGCCCGAACTGCGGCACCCCGCTCGCCCGGGTCGACTTCGAGGAGCACACGATCTTCTACTGCCCGGAGTGCCAGACCGGCGGCCGGGTCCTGAAGGACCGGCGGCTCTCGCGGCTGCTCAGGTAGTCGGGCGCTCCCGCCGGGTCAGCGGTACGCGGCCCACATCTGGTCGCCGAACGTGCTGCGGCGCGCGCCCGTGCCCTCACCGTCGACCGTGTCCCCGTGGTATTGCGGCACGCGGGCTGCGCCACGGATGCACCCGCCGCTGCCGTTCGGGCCGTAGCTGACACCGTACGTGCCTTCCTTCTTCGCGCAGGTATCCGGGATCGTGAGCGCGCCGGCGGCGACCACGCGGTCGGCATAGTCCATGACGACGGTCTCGTGCTGGTCCGGCCAGTAGACGGCCATCGCGGGGATCAGGCGAAGCACGAGGGCCATGTACTTCGTGGGAAGCATGGTGTTGCGCTGGTACGAGGTTCCCGGCCGGGCGCCGCCGTCGACGAGCCCGTAAGGGTCGCGCGTGCTGCAGTTCGTGCACGCGTCGAGATCGTCCCAGTACGACTCCTCCCAGGCCTCGAAGTCGCCGTTGTGCCACATCTGGCCCCAGAGCGCCTTGCCGTTGACGCCGCGGTAGAGGCTGAACGTCTCCCAGAAGTTCCGCTCGGGAGCCGCAGCGATGTCGGCGGCTATCTGCGAGTCCCGCAGGAACGTCGCGGCGAAGGCCTCGAGGAGGAGCTTGCCGGCGGAGTTGCCGCCGCCGCCGCGCGTGATGTTGAGGCCGCCGCGCGTCCCCGCCCAGAGGTCGATCCCGTTCTGGACGAAGCCGATCAGCACCGGCAGCTTGGCCGCCTGGTCGGCGGCCGCCGAGCACGGCGGGCTCGCGCACGCGTTGTCGAGCAGGAGCCAGAAGGCGACCTCGGAGTCGGCCCTGAGAACGTCCGCACCCCAGGCCTCGCCCTCGTGGTAGGCGTCGATCGGCTCGAGTTCACCGCCGGACGCGACGCCGCTCGGGCTGTTGTCGAGCCGGAAGTGCGTCGTGCGGCGGATCGCCTCGCTGCGGCTGATCTTCGCCGGGACCGCGCTGGAGCCCAGTCGTCTGAGCAGGCTGAGATCGAGGCTGTTCGTCGAGATGAGCGGCTTGTACGAGCCCCAGTAGGGCGGCCGGAACGTCGTCTCCGGGCTGGCAGGAGCGGAGGCGAGGACGGTGAGGACGGCCGCGAAACGACCGCAGCGCCGATCCGGGCACGAGCCGCCGGGGTTGTTCGAGACGTACTTGACGATCGACTGCCCCGGCTGCGCGGTGTACGGGAAGGACACCGACGGGTTCTGGACGCCCTCGAGGCGGCCGTCCCAGCGCTGGGCGTTCCCGGACGTGACCGCAGGGTTCACGTCGACGCCGTTGCGCAGGCTGCCGCCCGAGCCGACGATGGCCGGCGTGATCTGCCGGATCACGGCCGGGCCGACGACGTACCAGTCGCCGTTCGCGAAGCGGCCGCAGGCATAGGTGCTCGACCCGAGGTCGAAGACGATCTGCGCGCTCGAGGCCGTCGACGTGTACCTGATGTCCGTGCCCGTGCACATGCCCGAGGTCGGCGGCGGGGGCGGAGGCGGTGGCGGAGGAGGCGGCGCGACGCTGACGATCCCACTTGCCGCCGTGTAGGCGTCCGCCGACCCGATCGAGTTCGTCGCCGTCACACGCACGCGAAGGCGCGAGCCGTCGTCCGCCGCCGCGATCAGGTAGGTCGAGGACACCTCGCCGGGAATCGCTGCGCAGGTCGAGCCCGTGGTGTCACAGCGGAGCCACTCGTACGCGTAGGTGAAGGGGGCGGCGCCGCCCCACGTCCCGTCCGAGGAGGTGAGGGCCTCCCCCACGACGGCAATGCCGGTCAGCGTGGGAGCGTGGACGACTACGGGCGGCCCGTCGACCGGCGGGCACGGGCGTGTGGCAGCCCGGATGGCCGCGGTCGTGGAGAGCCGGCCGTAGCGATTGATCGCGCGGACGCCGAAGCGGAACGAGCGCCCGCAGGCGAGGTTCCGGAACGTGTAGACCCGCGTGCGCACGACGGCCTGGCGGCGAAGGTTCTTCGAGACGGCGAAGCGACGTGCGGTCCGCTTCCACGCAAGAACGACGGTGTCGGTCGAGACGGAGACGACACGGAGCGGCGAGGGCTGCGCAGGACGGGGCGCGGCTGCAGACGCCGGGCCGGCGGATGCCAGTACGGCGACACAGGCGACAACGGTGGTGACCGCAGCCCTTCGCGGGCAAGCGGACAGAGTGCGGCGGCTCATGCACTCCTGAGATCGGCCTTTCGAGGCAGCGCCTGGGGCCACAAACGGGGGATCAAGCGCCGGTTCACCCGAAGGGGTGCCCCGGCCGGAAACGAGCTCTATCCGGCTACGGAGAGCTCGCTAGCCGCGGAGAACGACCAGGGTGAGCGCGGCGACGACGTCCGGGTCGAACTGCGTGCCCGCGCAGACCTCCATCTCGTGGAGAGCCTCCTCGGCCGAGCGCGCCTTGCGATACGGGCGGTCGGTCGTCATCGCGTTGTAGGCGTCGCAGGCGCAGACGATGCGGGCGACGAGCGGGGTCTCCTCGCCGGCGAGGCCGTCCGGGTAGCCCTTGCCGTCCCAGCGCTCGTGGCACGAACGGACGAGGTGGCCGACGCGTCCGAGGAGCCCGCCGATCTTGGCGAGCATCTGCTCGCCCTCGACCGTGTGGGTCTTCATGATCTCCCACTCCTCGTCGGTGAGCTTCCCGGGCTTGTTGATGATCTCGGCGGGAATTCGGATCTTCCCGACGTCGTGGAGGAGCGCGGTCAGCTCCGCGTCCTGCTGCGAGCGCGCGTCCAGGCCCATCTCGGCCGACACGCCGACGACGAGCTCGACGACGTCGCGGCTGTGGCTGCCGGTGTACGCGTCGTCGGCCTCGATGACGTCGCCGAGCAGGAACGCCGTGCCGCGGTACGCATGGCTGAGCTCGAGCGCGTGGTCGACGCGGCTGTGCCGCTCGCGCGCGAAGAACGCGAAGAGGGCGAGCAGCGGGACGACGAGCAGGATGGCGAACGGCTCGTCGTACGCCACGACCGCGAAGAGGAAGCCGGCGGGCGCGAGCGCCGCGTCCACGAAGTACACCGGCGCCGTGAGCCGGAGCTGCGCGCGAGGGGAGACGTCGAAGGCCACCTTGGCGCGCACGGCCGAGCTGGCGAAGTCGAAGACGAACTGTGCAAGGAGCACGAGCGCGAGGAGCGGCAGCACGTCCCAGGTCGGCGCCGGCTCGCCCGCGACGGCGAGGACGAGCGCGGGCCCGAGTGCGTGCCACGCACTGAAGACCTCGAGCAGCGCGCGCTCGCCGTGGACGCGCCTGCGCACGAACTCCGCCGAGGAGCAGAGCAAGAAGCCGACGGCGACGCAGAGCGGCACGAGCGCGACCGGGAGCAGGAAGAGCATCGGGACGAACACGACCTGCGTCGGGACCGCGAAGCCGGACCCCACCTCGAACTCCACGCGCGCGGCGAGCGCGTAGGCGACGACGAGCAGCGCGAGCACGCCCGGCTCGACGACCCGGTCGGAGGGCGCCAGGAACGCGAAGGGAACGGCGACCGCGACGAACGCGAGGGCACCGATCATCGTGGCGCGCGAGTCACTCGCCGCCAGGCGTTCGGACGCGCGCGCGCGCGCGTCCTCGATGAGCCCGCCGGCCTCGGGATCGAGGTCGGCCGCGGTGGGCGTCGCCACGGACATCTTGTTGGAGTGTCGGGGCTGAGCTACACGCGGATGTCCCTCGATCGGGTGATCAGCGTCGTTCCCCCCGATGAGGGATGGAAGCGCCCGTGCGTCATCCCAACACTGAGAGGACTCAGCGGCCAGGGAGGATTTGCGGTGCAAAGAGGTTTTCTGCGGTGCGGTCTTGTTGCTGTCTGCGCGCTTGCCCTTGCGGCGCCCGCACAGGCCGGTTCGTTCGGTGACTCCGCGGTCTCCTGCGCGGGACGGACGGCATCCCAGCCGTTCCTGCGCTGGCTCGACCCCATGCGCTACGTGCTCGCGCCCAACGGCAACCTCGAGGCCGGCGCGACCGACTGGAAGCTGACCGGCGGCGCAACGGTCCTGACGGAGAACGAGCCGTTCTTCGTCGGCTCGAAGACCGACAAGCGCTCGCTCTACCTTCCGTCCGGCAGCACCGCGACGACGCGCCCGATGTGCGTCCAGCTCCTGCACCCGACCTTCCGGTACTTCGCCAAGAATCGCGGCTCGATCCTGCTCTCGACGCTGCTCGTCGAGGCGCTGGTCGAAAACCCGCTCACCGGCAAGGTGCTCGTCGTGCCGGCCGGCGTCCACACCGGCGGCTCGAACTGGCACCCGTCGCTCCCGGGCGTCGTCCTCGCCGACCTGCTCACGCTCCTGGACAGGAACGGCGAGCTCGCGGTCGCGTTCCGCTTCCGGCCCGTCGGGCTCGGGGCGAAGTGGCAGATCGACGACGTCTACGTCGATCCGTTCAGGAACCGCTAGGAACAGCGAGCCGGATCACAAGAGTCTCGTCGCGCGCCTCGAGGGTCCCCCCGAGCGCGCGCACGAGGATCGCGGCCGCGGGGGCGGCGAGCTCCCGCAGCTCCTCACCGAGCACGACCGGCTCGGCGGGGCGTGCGAGTGGGGCGATGACGAGCTCCGGTCCCCGCACCTCGAGCGTGACCGTGTCGTGGCCGCCGAAGCGGGCCGCGGCCCGTGCGAGCTGAGCGAGGGCCCGCACCGTGTGGTCGGGGTCGACGAGGACGGGCGCTCCTTCGCCGGTGACCTCGACGCGGCCCTCCTCGAGGCGCTCCGCCGCCGCGCGCGCAAGCTCCAGCGAGTCCGTCTCCACGAGCACCGGCTTGTAGAGGCCGAGCTGGATCCGCGTCGCCAGCCGGAGCTGGTCGACGAGCTCGTCGATCTGCGACGAGGCGGCGCCGATCATGTCGATGTAACGGTCAGCGGGCGGCTCGAGCTCGGACCGCTCGAGGGTGCGCGCGAAGCCGTACACCGTCGCGAGCGGCGTCAGGATGTCATGGCAGGCGACCGAGACCAGCTCGGCGTATTGGCGGTCGTTCGTCACGTCACGTGGATGCTACGTTTGCCGGGTGGAGCGGAGAGTAACCGCGACAGCGGACCTCCAGGCGTCCGTCCCCGAGGTGCAGCTCGGTCTCTCCCGGGCCGGCGTCACTGGGGTCCAGAAGGCCGTTCGCATGCAGCACGGCGGCAGCGACGCGCTCGTCTCGGCCGAGATCGACTGCTTCGTCGACCTCGATCCCGCTCAGAAGGGCGTGCACATGTCGCGCTTCCCGGAGCTCTTCGAGGAGGCGATCGACGAGCTCGTGATCGGCGAGATGCTCCTCGTCGAGCGCCTCGCTGAGCACATCGCGCGGCACATCGTCGCGCGCCAGGACGCGCTGCGCGCCGAGGTTCGGATCGCGGCGCGCTACCCGATCGAGCGCTCGACCCCGGTGACCGGCCTGCGGACGCAGGAGCTCGTCTCGCTCCTCGGCATCGCAGCTGCATCGCGAACGGCCTCGCGTCGTCTGGTCGGGGTCGAGGCCACCGGGATCAACGCCTGCCCGTGCGCGCAGGGGCTCGTGCGCGACCAAGCGGCAGAACGCCTGGGCGAGGCCGGCTTCGAGAACGCCGACGTGGAGCGGATCCTCGAGCTCGTGCCGCTGGCGACGCACAACCAGCGCGGGCGCGGGACGCTCTACCTCGGCACGGAGCTCCGCCTCGACGCCGAGGATCTCGTCGACATCGTCGAGCAATCGATGAGCTCGCCGATCTACGAGCTCCTCAAGCGGCCCGACGAGCTCTTCGTCGTCGAGCACGCCCATCTCTCGCCGCGCTTCGTCGAGGACTCCGTGCGGCTGATGGTGAAGAGCGCGCTCGACGCCTACGGCGAGCTCGGCGACGACGACTTCGTCCTCGCCCGCCAGGTCAACTTCGAGACCATCCACAACCACGACGTGCTCGCAGAGCGCTTCGGCACCGTCGGCGAGCTGCGCGCGGAGCTCGCGAACGGCGGCCACTCGCCGGCCCACACCGAGCTCGGCGACTGGCTCCGGGCGGTCTAGGAGGGCTTCGACCCGAGCGGCGGCGGGTTCGACGCGCCCAGGCGCGGCCGGCGAAGCTTCATCTTCTGCTCCTCGCCGGCGAGGAGGCGGCGGATGTTCGTCCGGTGGAGGACGATGATCGCGAGCGCGGCCCCGCTCGTGAACGCGACCACGGGCCAGGAGGCGCCGTAAAGGAGCGCGAAGAGCGGCAGGGAGACCGCCGCTGCCATCGAGGACACCGAGGCGTAGCGGAGCGCGAGGAACAGAAGGATCCAGACGCCGGCGGCCGAGAGCGCCGCGAACGGCGCGAGCGCCAACGCGACGCCGCCGGTCGTGGCGACGATCTTCCCGCCGCGGGCGAAGCCGAGGAAGAGCGGCCGCCAGTGCCCGACCATCGCCGCGACGCCAGCGAGCACTCCGACGAGGTCACCGCCGAGCCAGAGACCGAGCAGCGCCGCGACCGCGCCCTTGGCGATATCGAGGAGCGCGACGGCAAGCCCCATCTTGAAGCCGAGCGTCCGCCAGACGTTCGTGGCCCCCGCGTTCCCGCTCCCGAGCGTCCTGACGTCGACCCGGCGGAGCACGAGGGGGAGCCAGTACCCCCACGGCATGCTGCCGAGGACGTAGCCCGCGGCGATGAGGAGAAGGTCGACTATGAGTGGATAGCGTACGCCGCGACCCAGCCGTTGACGACGTCCCAGTCGAGATTCTCGAGAAACGCGTCGATGTAGGACCCGCGGTCGGTCTGGTAGTCGAGGAAGTACGCGTGCTCGTAGACGTCGAGCGCGACGAGCGGCGTCGCGTTCCAGATCGGGAAGGTGTTCTGCGCGTCGCCGACGTAGTTGAAGAGCCGCTGCTCGTCCCAGTCGTACGCCGTCCACGCCCAGCCGCGGCCGGCCATGCCGGTCGCCTTCAGGTCGGCGCGCCAGTTGTCGGCGCTGCCGAAGTCGCGGGCGATCAGGTCGCCGATCGCGCCGTCGGGGCTCCCGCCTCCACCGCCGAGGTGGTCGAAGTAGATCTCGTGGTTCTTCACGCCGCCGATCGCGAACGTGAGGTCGACCTTCAGCGCACGGATCTCGGAGTAGACCTGGTTCGCCGCGGCGAGGTCGACCTCGCCGAGCTTGGCCAGGATCTCGTTCCGCTTGGCCACGTAGCCCTGGTAGAGCTTGTAGTGCGCCTCGACAGAGGCGCGGGAGATGCCGTCCATCTCGAGGAGCTCGGGCTTGAGCTCGCGGGCCGCGATCTCCTCGCGGTTGAAAGCCAACGTCGCCATCCTCACCCTTTCCGGTTGCTCGGCTTTGCGCGCGGGAGCTTATCGTTCCCCGCATGAGCGACTCCCACGCAGCTCTCGTCACCGGCGCCACCGGGCGTGTCGGCGGCGTGATCGCAAAGCGGCTCGAGGCCGACGGCTTCCGCGTGCTCGGGGCGGGGCGGCGCGACGGCGACCTTTCCGACCCCGAGGCAACGCGGGCGCTCGTCGCGCGCGCGTCAGAGGAGCTCGGCGGCCTCGACCTGGTCGTCCACGCCGCGGGCGAGGGCTTCGTGCCGCAGCCCGTCGAGGCCGTCACGGAGGAGGACTGGGACGCGGCGTTCGGGGCGACTGCCAAGGGGAGCTTCTTCCTCGCCCAGGCGGCGGCGCCGCTTCTGCGCGAGTCCGGCCTGGGCCTGATCGTCCTCATCGAGGACGTCGCCGCCTACCAGCCGTGGCCATCCTTCGCGCCCCACAGCGCGGCGAAGGCGGCCCAGGCGATGCTGACCCGGGTCCTCGCGCGCGCGTTGGCCCCGGACGTCCGCGTCTGCGGCGTCGCCCCGGGCACGGTGGCCGCGGAGCCCGGCCAGGAAGAGAGGCGCGCGGCCGAGACGGTCCTGGGCCGAATCGGCACTCCCGAGGACGTCGCGGAGGCCGTCTCGTACCTCGTGCGGGCCCCCTACGTGACGGGATCTACGCTCGTCGTGGACGGCGGCCGACTGCTCACCTGAGCGCCCGGCAACCGTCCGGAGACAATCCGGTCGGGGCTTGTGTTTCGTATCGCGGAAAGGTATGTCTGCCCTCGTGGCAACCGCCGAGAGCGACTCGCGTTTGATCGAACGCGTCGCCGGAGGCGACAGGGACGCGTTCACCGAGCTGTACGGCCGCTTCGCGCGGCCGGTGCTCGCGATGGCCCTGCGCCAGCTGGGCGACAACGGCCGCGCCGAGGAGGCCGCGCAGGAGACGTTCGCCGCGGTCTGGCGCTCGGCCCGCAGCTACAAGCCCGAACGCGGCTCGGCATCGGCCTGGCTCTACGCGGTCGCGCGGCACGCGATCATCGACCGGGCGCGCCAGCGCCGCGAGCCCGTCGTGGAGGTTCCGGAGGAGGCCTCCGCCGAGGCCGGCCCGGAGGAGCTCGCCGAGAGCTCCTGGCTCACGTGGCGGGTGCACGCGGCGCTCGAGCAGCTTCCCGAGCGCGAGCGCGCGGTCCTCGAGCTCGCGTACTGGAGCGGGCTCTCGCAGACCGAGATCGCAAGCTACCTCGACGTCCCGCTCGGCACCGTCAAGACGCGCACGCGCACCGGCCTGGCACGTCTGTCCGGCCTGCTAGATGAGGTGAGAGCATGAAAGAGCCGGTCGACCTGCGCGAGCTCGTCGGCAGCAACCTGCCGCCGGAGGAGCTGGAGGAGCTCAGCCGCGTCGACAGGCTGCTGCGGAGCGTGCCGGCGCCGCCTCACGACGTGCCCGCGTCCCTGACGCAGGCCGTGGCTGCGGTCCCGCTCGAGCGCCGTCCGCCGACGCGCCGCCGCTTCGCGGTCGCGATCGCCTTCGCCGCGCTCATCGCGGTCGCCGCCTTCGGCCTCGGCCGCTGGACCGCCGACGAGTTCAGCGCCGCGTATTCGGTCGAGCTCCAGCCGACGGCGGACGCTCCTGGAGCCGCGGCAGTCGTCGAGGTCGGTGAGCGCGATCCGGACAGCGGGAATGTCGAGCTCGTGCTCCAGGTCTCCGGCCTCCCGAAGAACACCGGCGATCAGTTCTACGCGCTCTGGCTGGAGAAGGACGGCGAGTGGGCCGCGACGTGCGGGTACTTCTCGGTCGGCGAGGGCGAGACTACGGTGCGAATGACGGTCTCGTACGAGTTCCGTGACTTCGACGCCTGGAACATCTCGCTCGGAGCGAGACCTGACGCCCCCCCGCCGCTGCTCGCCGCCGAGATCCCCGAGGTCTAGCTAGGGCCCGACGCGTCCGGCGTCCACGAACGCCTGGTACGTGATCGGCATCTCCTCGGCGAGAAACTGCTCGCACGCGTCGGCGTAGCGCCGGATCTCGCGCTGGGCGGCCTCGGCTGCGCGCAGCGAGACGAAGTTCATGAGCGAGCGCGCGTTGACCGTCCAGTAGAACTCGGTGTAGGAGCCGACGGGCATCACCGCGCGGGCGAGCTCGCGCGCGACCCCTTGCTCGACCAGCCGCTCGTAGGCCGCGTAGGCGGCCTCGTAGACGGCCCGCAGCTCCTCGCGGGTGGACTCGGCGAGCTCGGCGTCGACCGGCTCGAACGAGTACGCGCCCGGCTTGCCGACCTGCGTGCGCACGTCGTCGGCCTCGGGCACGTAGAAGTCGTCGGTCGCCTTCGCGTAGCGCATGCTGAACTCGTTGAAAGACCCGACCCGGTGGCGGAACCACTCGCGCGCGATGAAGATCGGGGCGCGGACGTGGAACCGGAACGCGTTGTGCTCGAACGGCGTCCCGTGCCGCTCGCGCAGGAGGAAGCGGATCAGGCCGCGATCCGAGTCGTCCATCTCCTCCTTGCGGCGCGCGAAGCTCACCCGCGCTGCGTTCACGACGGAGAGATCGCTCGCCATCGACTCGTCCAGCCGGACGAAACCGTGGTCGAGGACCTCGATGGTGCGGGTGTCGGGGGTCGTGCGCGACATGACACTCATACCGAGACCACTCTAACGGCGGCTCCGGTCTGCGCCGATAGCTGGCTACAGTTGACCCGAATCACATGCGGCAGGCGGCACCAACCTTGAGATTGCTCGGCCTCACGGCCTGTCTGGCCGTGGTTCCGCTGGCGCTCGCCCCGGCCGCGCTCGCGCAGGAGGAGCCCCGGCCCCTCCCCGCGCTCACCGCCGCGCCCGACGACGCGCTCACCGAGGCGCTCGAGACCGGCGAGCTGAACGAGGCGGAGTACGCGCTCGAGCGGGCGGCCAGCGTCTTCGAGCTGCCCGAGTCCCGCGAGGAGTTTGGCCACGTCGATCGCGCCGGGCGCCACGACGTCACGCTCTACCTCCGCGACCTCGCCCTGCGCGTCGACGACCTCGCAGGCGCCGACCGGCGGCAGGCGAAGCGCATCCTGGCCAGGCCGCCCGGCGGCGACGTCGAGATCGGGAACGGCTGGACGCACACCGAGTCGATCTTCAGCCCGGCGTGCAGCGCGATCCCGGGCGTGGAGCTCTGCGTCCACTGGGTCGACTTCCCCGGCGACCTCGACGCGCCCGACCCGACCGACGACGACCTCGACGGCGTCCCCAACTACGTCGAGCTGGCCCTCGGCACGCTCGAGAACGTCTGGGCCCAGGAGATCGGCGCCCTCGGCTACCGCGCGCCGCTCTCCGACCTCACCTCGGCCGACAACGGCCTGGACGCGCGCTTCGACGTCTATCTCGACGACCTCGGGAGCGACTTCGTCTTCGGCTACTGCACGACGGACGACCCGAACGGCGACTCGCCGGTGATCTTCGCCGTGTCGGCCTACTGCGTCCTCGACAACGACTACCACCCGGACCAGTTCGGGACGGCACACACGCCGCAGGAGTTCCTCGCGGTCACGGCCGCGCACGAGTTCCACCACGCCTCGCAGTTCGCGTACGACTGGCAGGAGGACGTCTGGCTGCTCGAGGGGACGGCGACGAACATCGAGGAGACCGTCTACCCGGCCATCGACGACAACGTCTTCTTCCTCGACTTCTTCAGCCCGATCACCCACCCGGCCGTCTCGCTCGACCGCGGCGGCTTCGGGGACTCGGAGTACGGCGCGTGGATCTTCTGGCGCTACCTCCAGGAGAAGGTGGCGGGCGGGGACCCCGCGATCCTGCGCGAGATCTGGGAGCGCGCCGACAGCCGTGACCCCGATCCGAACACGGACGGCGACGAGCCGGCCGACGACTATTCGCTCCTCGCCGTGCGCAAGGAGCTCACGGAGCGCGGCCTCGTCTTCGCGGACGTGTTCGCGCGGTTCGGGATCGCAAACCGGCGCCTCGACTACGCGGACGCCTCCACCGCCGGCTATCCCTCGGCCCCGACCTCGCGCACCTGGGGGCTCGGGACCAACCAGCGCGGCGCCCGGACGCAGTCGTGGAAGATCAACCACCTCGCCACGCGCTACTTCTCGTTCGTGCCCGGTCCGCGCTCGTCGCCGACGGGCTCGCTCCGGCTCTGGATCACGCTCCCGAGGAGCGACACACGCGCCTCGCTCGTAATCGTGAAGACGGACAACTCGGTCAGCGTCCGGTACCTGAAGCAGAGCGCCACGGGTCAGTCGAACCCGCGCATCGCCTTCGGTCGCGGGACGATCAAGCGCGTCGACCTCGTCCTCTCGAACGGCAGCACGCGGCTCGCCTGCTGGACGAGCTTCGGGCCGCCGTTCTACTCGTGCTTCGGCCGCCCGCTCGACGACGCGCGCCTGTTCACCTTCCGCGCGCAGCTGTCGAGCTAGCGGGACTCCAGCCGGAGGCCTCTCCGGCCGATACCTAGCGCGTGAGCACAACCGAAGACACCTGGGCCGAGGAGCGCCTCTACAGGGTCGTCCTCAACATGGACGGCGGCGACTGGGTCGAGATCGACTCGTTCCACAGCGAGCCCGAGGCCGAGGCCTGCGCGAAGGAGATGGCCGACCGCCTTGCGGGCACCACCGAGTGGCCCCGCATCCGCGGCCGCTGGCTGCGCCCCGACACGATCACGTCGATCGAGATCGCCGAGCGGCGCCGGTACGGCGGCTCCCAGGCGCGCGCGAACGCCTTCGACGCCAACGGCTCGTAGCGGCGTCGCCGGCCAGAGCCGGCCGGCCTCGATGATGCGCTGAAGGAACTGCTGCGTCCGCGGCTCGCTGGAGCGGTGAAGATCTAGCCGCACCCTTGAGGTCGGCCAGCGACGTGGGGTGGCGAACTCCGAGTCCCCAAGCGTCACGACGGCCTGCTCGACGTCGTAGTAGGAGTCGCTGAAGTCGACCGCCTGGTCGCGCTCGGGCAAGTAGGAGATCTGGTTGATGTCGAAGTCGAAGCCTGCTCCGCATCCGAAGCGGGTTGACACGCTCTGCGCAGAGGTTTTCAATGGCCTCTTGGATCTTGCGGCGATGGAGGGGGTGCCGCGCGTGCTCCGGGACGAGTTGAGCGGTCTCACGGTCTTCTCGACCCGGCGCTCCCGCGCACCGCGCCGCATGCACGCGAACAGGCATCAACGAACTTCGTTCGTACCTACGAGGAGGTGCTCTACTTGCCAGGCAGACTGAAGAGGCTCGTCTTGCTGGCGCTGGCAGCGCTCACCGTTTCACTCGGGTTGGTGGGCAATGCCGGCGCGCAGCTGACGCCGCCCTGGTGCGGCACTCCGGTGCCGGACGCGGCAGGCAGCCTTCCGGACGGCTCGTCTCCGAGCCACCCGGTCGGAAGCTTCCCGCACATTCCGTACTACGCGATCGGGTGCACGCTCGACCAGATCGAGGCCGATCAGATCGGCGACCGCATGACCGTCGAGGTCATCGGCAAGTCGGCGCTCGGCCGCGACATGTACGGCGTCGTCTTCAACCCGCTCGAGACGCCTGACCAGATCCGCGACTACAACCGCTGGGTCAAGTACCGCGGGATCGCGCTCGAGAACCCGGCCGAGGCGCAGAGGCTCCTCGACCAGTGGGGCGACGACATCAAGGTGCCCGTGTACGTCCAGGGCGCCATCCACGGGAACGAGTACGAGGGCGTCGAGTCGAACATGCAGCTGATCGAGCAGCTGGCGACGACCCCGTACGGCGTCAACCCAAAGTTCGACGACATCCTCAACCACGTCATCCTCGTCTTCAACGTCATCCAGAACCCGGACGGCCGCGTGGCGGGACAGCGCCCCAACGGCAACGGCTTCGACCTCAACCGTGACTTCCTCACGCAGTCGCAGCCGGAGGTCCAGGCGTCCGTCGCACAGATGCAGAAGTGGCTGCCGGTCGAGGTGCTCGACCTGCACGGCTACGTCACCCCGACGCTGATCGAGGCGACGACGAAGCCGCACAACCCGAGCATCGAGTACGACCTTTGGCTCAAGTGGAACCAGGACCGGATCGACTTCAACGAGGCCGCCATGGAGGCAGTTGGCCTCAACGTCACGCGCCCGATCAACGACTGGTGCGCCGACGGCGACGATCCCGAACCGGCGGGCGAGGGCGGCGTCTGCGACGACGGCACCATGCCCGGTCCGGCGGTCGCCGAGAGCTGGGACGACTGGGGCCCGTTCTACACCCCGATGTACGCACAGCACATCGGCCTCGACGGCTCCACCGTCGAGATGTGCCAGTCGACCGGCACGGGCTGCGGCATGCCCGGCGCGACCAACCCGCCGAGGGGACGCCTCGCGGCGTACCTGGCGCAGTACACCGTGACCACGTCCACGCTCGAGTACGTCGTCGACGAGCGCAACGGGATGCTCTACGACGAAGCGGAGCGCTACCGCCGCGGCGTCGAGGACGAGCCCCGGCCGGCCTGTTGTCCGCCTCCGTTCGACGTGGACAACAACTGGATGAAGGACTTCCCGAAGGCGTACGTGATCCCCGTCGGCACCGGCCAGCGGTCCGACGCCGAGGCCAAGCGCCTCGTCGACTGGCTGCTCCGGAACGGCATCAAGGTGGACACGCTCCGGAACGACACGTCCTTCAACGGCAAGTCGCTCGACAAGGGCTCGTACGTGGTCTGGATGGACCAGGCGCACCGCGGGCTCGCCGACACGGCGCTGCATCCTGGAGTCGACGTCTCGACCCGGATCAGCATCCTCTACGCGCCTCCGGCCGCGTGGAGCCACGGCTACCTCTGGGGTGCCGACACGCTCGAGATCCCGGACGGGGCGAGCTTCGCGCCTGTCACGACGCCGATCGGCAAGACGACGACGCCCGACGGCGGCGTCGAGGCTGGTCGCGCGGAGGCCTACGCGTTGGAGATCGACTCCCCGACCGCCGTGCGGGCGCTCAACGACCTGATGGCAGGCGGCCTCACGGCCAGGATGGCCTTGGTCGCGTTCCCGGCCAAGACCGGCGGCACGCTCCCGGCGGGCACGGTGCTCTTCGGCGCCGACCACGCCACCCGCGTGAAGCTCGCGACGGCCGGCCGCGAAAACGGCCTGCTGTTCCGCCGGATCGTCACCGAGGACTTCCCGTCCTCGACCGATCCGATCGACCGTGTCCCGCGGATCCTCGCGATCACCGGCGGGGTGAACCAGGACGTGTGGTCCCTCAGGAACCTCAGGTTCCCGGTGGACTTCATGACCACGGCCTCGATCAACTCGGCCCCGACCGATCCGCTCGTGAACTACGACGTGATCTGGAACACCGGGGCCTGGCCGAGCGCGGCGCAGCCGACTGCACGCACCCGTCTGACGGCGTTCTTCGCCGCCGGCGGTGGCTACATCGGCTCCGGAACCAACGGTGCGAACTTCCTCACCGCGGGTCTCCAGACCACCGGCCTGACCGTCGCCACCGACAGCGGCGGCGGCGTGGGACGCAGCGGCATCGTCCGCTGGCTCAACGAGGGTGCGGCCAGCCCGATCGCGGGCGCGTACCCGGCCGAGGACTATGCCATCGTCGACCCGCCGAGCTGGTTCACGGCGGTGCCCGCGACCTATTCCGTGGACGCGCGGCTTCCGCTGACGAACTTCTTCATCTCGGGCATGTGGCAGAACCCGACGGCGACGTCCGCTCCTGGCTCGCCCTTCGTCGTCCACGGCAGCAACACCGCCGGCACGGCACGGCTCGTGAACTTCGCGATGAACCCGCTCTACAGGGCGGATCCGGAGCGCGAGTGGCCCATGGTCGGCGCGGCTGCCTACTGGGCAGACCAGTAGACCGCTAGACACACGCAACGAACGCGAGGGGCGGGGAAACCCGCCCCTCGCCCCTTCGGAAACCGGGGCGGGGTGAACCTCGACCGGCTAGTCGGCGACGGGCCTGAGGCCGGGGAAGAGCTTCACCGTGCCGGGCCGTAGCGCTCGTCGAGCGCGGCCTGGCCGGCGCCGCCGACGTCGATGACGACCCCTACCTCGGCGGCCAGGCCGACGTCGCCTTCCTGCGACCACGTCACCTCGAGGCCGAGCTCCTCCTGCATGAACGTCTCCGCCTCGGCGCGGATGGCCTGGAGCTCCTTCTGCGTGGGCCCCTCGTGCTGGACGACGCAGAGCGGGCCGCGCCAGACCTTGCGGATGGCGGCTTCGGTCTCGGCAACGTCACCGGTCACGACGACGTTCATGATCTTCGCGATCGGTGTGCCGTCGACCATCGCCTGGTCGACTTCCTCGCCGGTGAGGCCGCCCGCGTAGTCGACCCACAGCGCGACATGATCGGGCCGCGCCTGAGCGACGGCCGACCCGGCGCCGAAGTCCTCCTCCATGGAGACGCTGGGCACCGCGGCCGGCCAGCCTCCCGCGGGCTCGGGACAGGAGGTGGTGAAGCTCCGAACCGTGCCGGAGCCGGCGCCGAGGTCGCCGGGCCGCAAGGGGCCGACGTCCGTGACGGTGAGCACGCCGTCGGCGTAGGTCCCGACGACGTGGAACTCGCCCCAGGTTGTGCCGGAGCCCCTCTGCGCGCCGTCGACCGCGTCCCAGTCCCAGTTCGCCAGGGGCACGCCCCCACACTGCGGCGGGAGCGACAGCGCGACTCCGCCGAGGCACAGCTCCGGGCCGTGGCTCGAGTCCTCGAGGACCGTCCCGTCGGCCTCGTAGAGCTGCGCGGGGTCGGGAGCCGGGACGGTCGGCGGCGGCGCGTCGACATCCGCGCCGGTGCTCCCCCCGACCGCCCCGGGCTCGCTCGAGCCGCAGGCCGCACTGAGGAGGGCCAGGAGCAGGGCTGTGGCCGGGACGAGCGTTCGCATGACCTTCAGACCCGGTCGGCTGGGGAAAGGTTCCCTCACGCGGTCCATACGGCGCCGGAGGCGCCGCCGGTCACCGCCGGTCGAAGATCCCGCCGAAGAGATCGGCGAGGTCGGCGCCGCCCTCGAGCAGCCAGTCGAGCGGAGCGCGCGAGACCAGCTCGCGGAGGATGGTTGCCTCGAGACCCCCGAGCGTGCCGCGCTCCTCGGCGTCGTCGATCGCCTCCTCGAGGCCGGAGCGCAGCGCCTGCTCGAGCGTCTCCTCGTCCCACTCGACGTCGTCGCCGAGCTGGGAGTCGAACGAGAGGACGAGCTCCTCGCGCGTCGTCCCGAGCTCGCAGGCGGCACCGTCGAGCCCGTCGAGGGCGATGCGCTGGAGCGTGGCCTCGAAGCCGTCGCCGGGGAAGGGCGGCCGGTCGGCGCACGGATCCGCCGCGGTCGATTCGCCGTGGTCGAGGGCGCCGTTGCTCAGCTCGACCGCGATCAGCACGACGCCGGCGACAAGCAGCGCGGCAAGCGCGAGATAACCCTGGCGTGCCCGGCTCATGCCGGTGACCTCCGGGCGAACGCGACGGCCGCAGCGCCCGCGAGGAGCGCGAAGACGGCCGAGAGCGTGAACGACGAGCGGAACGCGCGCGTGAGCACCGCCTGCACGGAGTCGAGCAGGTCGTCGCGGGTCTGGCTCACCGCCTCGTCGTCCTCCGCCCCATGCTCGTCGAACGGACGCGCGAGGTCGGGGATCTCACCCTCGGGCGTCGCCTGGAACTCGTCGTAGAGGTCGAGCGCGACCGGGATCTTCGTCTGGATCGGCAGGGGTGCGTCGAGGATGACGGCAGTGGCGTTGATCGTGGCCTGGTCGGCGGCCTCGTCGAGCTCCGCAGCGAGCAGAGGCGCCACCGCGAGGAGCCCGACGACGAGGCCGAGGTGCCGCACGCCGACCGACACGACCGCGCTGCGCCCCGACTCGCCATGATCAGGGATGGATGCCCGCGTGAGCGGTGGGAGGGCGAGCCCGAGCCCCGCGCCGGCCAGCGCGAGCGCCGGGACCGCATAGGCGGGGTCGCTTGCCGGGAGGAGCGCGAGCCCGACCAGCCCCATGGCCAGCAATACGGAGCCGCCGGCCAGGTCGGCCGGGCTCGGGAGGCGGCGCGAGAGCGGGCGCGCGGCGAGCGCCGCCAAGGGCAGCGCACTCACGATGGCGGCGCCCGAGAGCGGCCCGTAGCCCCAGACGGTGACGACGAGCAGCACGGCGAGGAAGAGCGCGCCGACGAGCGCGGCGAAGAGGAAGACGAGTGCCGGCGCAGCCCCGAGCGGGACGCGCTCCGCAACGGGCGACGGCGGCGGGAGCGCCCGCGCCCGCGGGTGGAGCGCGGCCACGATCGCGGCTGCAGCGAGGGGCGCCTGAACGGCGAAGATCGCGCGCCAGTCGAACGCTTCCGTGAGGACCCCTCCGAGAGCAGGCCCGACGGCGGTGCCGAGAGTCCCCGCCGCGATCCAGATCCCGATCGCCCGCTCGCGCCGATCGCCGAGGGCCACGAAGAGCGGAAGCGACGCCCCGAGGACGAGCGCGGCGCCGACCCCCTGCGCCACGCGCCCGGCGATCAGCGTCTCCAGGCCGTCGGCGAGGGCGCAGACGACCGAGGACGTCAGGAAGAGGAGCAGCCCGGCCAACGCGAGCCACGCGGGCCTGACCCGGCGCAGGAAGGGCAGGAGCGCGAGCGAGGCGACGACGACGGCGACGTTGTACGCCGTCACCACCCACGAGATGCCCGGAATCGACGTCTGGAAGTCGACGTACAGCTCCGGCAGCGCGAGGACGACGATCGACGAGTCTGCGAACGCGACCGCCACGGAGACCGCGAGGGCGACTTCCAGCGCGAGCCTCGGCCGCGGCGCCGGGCTCGCGGCCGGTTCGCTAGCCGCCATCCTCGCGCAGTTCCTGGCAGTCCTCGGAGCTTTCGAACGCCTCCTCCAGCTCCTGGCCGGGCTCGAGCTCCTGGAGCTCGGCGAAAGTCGCCTGAGCCTCGCCGACGACGGACTGGAGGTCGCGGGCGATCGACATCAGCGACTGGATCAGCTCGGGCACGCTCTGGTCTTCGGGCAGGGCCTCGGCCCGCTCACGCGCCTCCTCCGCGGTCTCGACGGCGCTGTCGGCCAGCTCGTCGAGCTCGCGCTCGATCTCGTCGCCGGCCTCGGTGTCCGGTGGCCCGAGGTCGTTCAGCTGGTCGCGAAAACGTTCGGTGGCCTCGACCCCGCCCTCGATGGCGGTCATCACCGACTCGGACGAGAGACCCTCCACCTGGGCGTCGACCGCGAGCGACGTCAGGTTCTCGCGCCACTCCTGAGCGCTCGAGCACACGCCGCCGACCCAGGCTCCGGCCCCCGACTCCTCTCCGCCGCCGCACCCGGCGGCGAGAGCGAGCGCGCAGCCGAGCGAAAGTGCGGCCAGAAACGAGCGCATGCGCGTGTTCCGGCCGGAGCCTATCCGAAGGCACAGTTGCGCCCCGTAGGCCGAGATGATCGGCTTGAGGCTCGCAATTCGAACACCAGAGGAAGGGGTACATCTGTGGCAAGAAGTCGCTACGCGCTGAGCGCAGCGGCGGCGATTCTCGTCGTCTTCTCGGTCTTCGCCTCGACAGCAGCGGCGAAGCCCGATCCTGCCGGAACGCTCATCGAGGGCCTCGACAACCCGCGCGGCATCGCCGCCGGGGGTGGGGGCAGCGTCCTCGTGGCGGAGTCCGGCAACGGCAAGCTGACCCTCGTCGAGCCGCGGCGTCGCGGCGCGCCGATGGTCCGCACGTTCGCGACGCTCCCGGTCGACCCGGAGACCGGCAACGGCCCGGTGGACGTCGCGTTCAAGTCCCTCAACAAGGTGTGGGCCGTCCTGAGCGGTCCGCCCGAGGAAGGGAGCGGGTTCGGACGCCTCGTGCGCCTGAACCGCAAGGGCGCGATCGTGGAGTCTGTCGACATCGCGGCCTACCAGACGACCGATCCGGACCCCGACGACCAGGAGGGGATCCCCGGCGAGTCCAATCCGAACGGCCTCGCGCTGCTCGCAGGCGGGGGCGTCCTCCTCACCGACGCGGCCAACAACGATCTCCTGAAGATCGACACGCGCCGGAGGATCACCACCGTTGCTCGCTTCAAGACCGAGCTCGCGCCGTGGCCGGACGGGCTCCCGTTCCCGGGCCCCCCGCCGGGCACGCCCGTGCCCGTCGAGGCCGTCCCGACCGCCGTGGCCATCGGGCCCGACGGCGCGTATTACGTGTCCGAGCTGAAGGGCTTCCCCTTCCCGAAGGGCGCGTCGCGCATCTGGCGGATCGAGCCCGGCGCGGTGAACGCGACCTGTGACCCGGCTAGCCCGACCACCGGCCCGTGCCGCACGGTCGCGACCGGGTTCACCGGCGTGATCGACCTCGCGTTCGGGCGCGACGGGACGATGTACGTCCTCGAGATCGTGAAGAACGGTCTGCTCGGCGTGGAGGTCTTCGGCGAGCCCCCGGTCGGCGCGCTCTGGGCCGTGAAGGGCGGCACGAAGACCGAGCTCGCCACCGGGACGCTCATGGCGCCCGGCGGCGTCGCCGTCGGCTACGACGGGGCGGTCAACGTCACGACCGGCACCGTGTTCGGCCCAGGCGCCGGCACGGTCGAGCGGATCCGTCCGTAGACAGTCGGAGGGGCGGCCCGGCGATCGTCGGGCCGCCCCTCGTTTGACCGGCCTGGAGCGGAACTAGACCGCGACGTCCTCCGCCTCCGGCCGGCGACGCCTCGTCACCGCGGCGCCGAGCGCGAACATCGCCACGCCGACGATGCCTGCGAGCCACGGCGGAATGCCGTACGGCGTGCCCGCGCTCGAGGCCTCGTCGAAGGCGATGCAGTCCGCCTCGTCGCCGAGAGCGCCGCCCGAGCCATCGGCGCCCGCGACAACCTCGCCGGCGTCGGCCGGAAGCTCGCCGGAGCCACCGTCGGGGCCCTCTTCTGCGGGCGGCATGATCGCCTCGCACGAGCCGACCTGCACGCCGTCGCCAAGGTCGCCGAGCCCGATATCGATGCAGCCCACACCGGCATCGGCACCAACGTCTCCCGCGTCCGCATCAGCGTCCGCGGCGCCGCCGTTTCCACCGCCGCCTCCGTTGCCGCCACCACCGGCGCCGCCAACGACCGAGCCGCAGCTGCCGACCTTGGCGGTGATGCCGAGGACGTCTGCGTCGATGCACGCGACGTCGGCGTTGGCGGACGCGTCACCCGCCGAGGCGTTGCCGGTAGCGGCGCCGCCACCACCGCCGCCACCGCCGCCGGAACCGCCGCCCGAGCCGCCGCCGAGGTCGGGCAGCTCCACGCCGACGCCGTTGTCGCCGAGGAGCGGTGTGCCGGCGCCGAGCGCCTGCGAGGAAGCGGGAGCAGCAGCCACGAATGCGGCCAGCGCGACGGCTGCCAGTGCGATCAGAATGCGAATCCCGTTCATTGCGTACCTCCTTCGCGGAAGGGCGCCGGACAGTGCCCACCGGTGCCTTCCGTTCGTGTACGCAGAGGAGGACCCTCGCGAAGCCGGTTCCTGGCGGCGAATCCCCCGAATGCAGGGGAAGCCGGTGCGTTCGCCCTAGTTGCGCGCGCCGACGCCGACCGCGTGCAGGAAGGCATCGAGCACGGAGGGGTCGAAGTGCGATCCGGAGCCGGCCAGCATGAGCGCGGTGGCCTCCTCCGAGGGCAGCGCGTCGCGGTAGACCCTCCGGCTCGTGAGCGCGTCGTAGACGTCGGCGACGGCGGCGATGCGCCCCGCGAGCGGAATCTCCTCGCCCGCGAGGCCGTGGGGATAGCCGCCGCCGTCGAAGCGCTCGTGGTGCGTGAGGGCGATCGTCGCCGCCAGGTCGAGCAGCTCCGACCCCGAGCCGGCGAGGATGCGGTACCCGATCGCGGTGTGCTGCTCGACGATGCGGCGCTCTCCCGGCGTCAACGCCGCCGGCTTGAGGAGGATCCGGTTCGGGACGCCGAGCTTGCCGATGTCGTGCAGGCGGCACGAGCTCGCGAGCTCGCTGCACCTGGCCCACTCGAGGCCGAGCGTCTTCGCCGTCAGGCCGGCGTAGCGGCCGACGCGGTTCACGTGCCTCCCGCCGTCCACGTCGGCCGTGGCGCTCGCCCGCAGGAGCGGGCCGATGACGTCGACCTCTCCCTCGAGCGGGACGCTCTCGGGAACCGGGCGCTCGAGGAGCCGGCTCGTGAGCGGAGTCTCCACCGACCTCATCTCCTGACCGCGGCCTCCTTCGCCTCCCTGAGCGCTTCGCGGATCTTCGACGCGAGCGCGGGCGGCGAGAAGGGTTTGGCGAGGAACAGCAGCTCGTGGTCGACGACCTGCGAGCCGTCCGAGCGGCCTGACATGTAGATCACGGGGAGGTCGGGGGCGATCGCCGCAAGCCGGCGGCCGAGCTCGCGGCCGTTCATGTCCGGCATGACGAGGTCGGTGAGGACGAGGTCGATGTCTTCCGCGAAGTCGCGGGCCAGCACGAGTGCCGTCGTCGGGTCCGCGGCGCTCATGACCGTGTAGCCGTAGTGCTCGAGCGCCGCGCGGATCGACTCGCGCACGTCCTCCTCGTCGTCGGCGACGAGGACGGTCTCCATCCCGACCGCGAGCGCGTCGTCCAGGTCCGGCTCGGCCGGGACGGGCACGACCGCGTCGTCGATGATGTGCTCGACGTACGGCAGGAAGACGCTGAACGTCGCCCCCTGCCCCGGCGCGCTGGACATCTCGATGTCGCCGCCCGCGTGCTCCACGAGCTCGTGGACGATGAAGAGCCCCAGGCCGGTGCCGAGCGACTCGTCCTTGGTGGTGAAGAAGGGCTCGAAGATGTGCGCCTTCGTGTCCTCGTCCATGCCGACGCCCGTGTCGGAGACGCGGACCGCAACCCAGCGCTCGCCGTCACGCTCGACGATCTCCGTCCCGACCGTGATCGTGCCGCCCTCGGGCAGCGCATCGCGGGCGTTGAGCGCGAGGTTGACGACGATCAGCTCGACCTGGGTCGGATCGGCGAGCGCGGTGGGAGGCACGACGCTCGGGCTGCGCACGAGCTCGACGTCCTCGTGCATCAGCGGCCGGAGCATCGACTCCACGTGCGCGAGGACGACATCCACGTCGATGGTCGCCGGCTCGACGTCCCGGTTGCGGCTGAAGGCGAGCAGCTGGCGCACGAGGCGTCCGGCGTCGTCCGCGGCACGCTCGACCTCGTCGAGCTCGTCCGCGACGATCTCGCCCAGGCGCTCGCGCAGCAGGCTGGCGTGGCTGCGCATGACGAGCAGCAGGTTGTTGAAGTCGTGCGCGATCCCGCCGGCCAGCCGGCCGATCGACTCCATCTTGCTCGCGTGCGCGAGCCGCCTGTCGAGCTCCTTGCGAGCGGTCGTGTCGGCGAGGAGGACGATGTGGCCGCCCACGAGACCGTCGCCGTTGCCGACCGGGGCCGTGTACAGCGAGGCGTCGAAGACCGCGCCGGTCCGGCGAACGCACGTGAGCTCGTGGTCGACGCGCGAGGGCCCCGACCTGACCAGGTCGGCCAGGAGCGCGTCGCCGGTTTCGACCGGCAGCGGCCGGCCGACGACCTCGTCGAAGCTCCAGCCGAGGAGCGACTCCGCCGCGCGATTCCAGCCGCGCACGCGTCCCTCGCCGTCGAGCTCGATGCTCGCGAGCGGCGAGGCCTCGATCAGGGCCTCGAGACGCTCGATGCTGCCGACGAGGTTCGCCTTGAGGAGCAGGACCAGCCCGGCGGCCACCGAGAGCGTCCCCGCGGCCACGAGCCAGTGCACCGGAGTCACGCCCGGGCCAGGGGCCGCGAGCTCGACCAGCCCGTAGCACGAGACGATGAACGCGAGCTGGCCGACGACCTTCCGCGGGGGCAGGAAGTACGCCGCGTAGAGCGCGACCCAGAAGTAGAAGAGCTCGTAGCCGTCCGTGCCGCCGTACCAGAGGGCCGAGCTGACGAGCAGCGTGCCCGCGCAGGCGAGGAGCTCGAAGGCGACGACCGGCAGGCGGTCGAAGCCGACGAGCGGGACGAGCGAGAGCGCGAGGGCGATCGTCGCCGTGACGAAGATGGCCGTGCCGTTCCGCGCCTCGTCTGTCGGCAGCGCGAGCGAGACGAGCGCGAGGAGGCCGCCCACGGCGAGGAGGTAGAACCCCGCGCGCGCCATGCCGGCGCGCTCAGAGACGGACCGCCCGTCCCGGCGGCCTCCCAGGCGCTCTGCAAGGGAAAGAGTCGCCGCGGCCATCGTGGCTCCCTAGGCGATCAGCCGCTCGCGCAGAGCGGTTGCCACGGCCTGCGTGCGGGTGTGCGCCTGGAGCTTGCCCATGGCGTTCCCGACATGGCCGCGGACGGTCTGGGGGGACAGGAAGAGGCGCTCGCCGATCTTCTCGCTCGAGAGACCGTCGGCGGCCAGGCGGAGCACCTCGCGCTCGCGGGTGGTGAGCCTGCCGGTGCCCTTGGCGTCGACGAAGACGCCGGCGAGGGCCGGATCGACGTACACGCCGCCGTCGGCGACCATGTCGATCGCGCGGATCAGATCGTCGAGCGGGGCGTCCTTGAGCACGAAGCCCTTGGCGCCGGCGTCGAGCACCTCGGTCATGCAGGCGACGTCGCTCTGGCCCGTGTAGACGATCACGGCCGTCTCGGGCGAGAGGCGCTGGGCCTCACGCGCGGCTTCGGAGCCGCTCATGCCGGGCAGCCGGAGATCGACGAGCGCGACCGGCGGCCGGTGCTTCGCGATGAGCGCGAGCGCCGCCTCGCCGTCCCTGGCCCGCGCCTGCACGACGAGCCCGCGGCTCTCGAGCAGGGCGCACACGGCCTCGAGCACGACCGGATGGTCGTCCGCCACGACGCAGGCCAGCGAACCGCCCCGACGCTCGCCGAAGCGGTCGGAAGGCTGCTCTTTGCTGTCCAAACCTGCGGTCATTTCGAACCTCCTGTCGCGGTGTGTATGCCTAAGGGGGCCGCGGCGGCCCGAAACTTGCGCAGGTTTCGGAAGAAATCACTCGGTCGAGTGAGCGGAGCCGGCCGCCGGATCGGGCGGCGGGCGCGGCTCCTGCAGGGACGAGACACCGTCCAGCGCCTGCCTCAAATCGGCTGCAGCAAGGGGTTTGGGCAGGAAAGACCCCTCGCTTCTGGCCACGTCCTCGGCGAAGGTGCTCCCCGAGGTGCCCGGACAGGAAGAGCACCTGCGCGCGCGGGCGATGAGCGCGGACGCTGCGGTGGTCGTCGCCAGAAGGATTGTCTGCGCCATGGAGTCATGGTGGATCGCCGGGTACCGCGCGACAATCCCGCGTCCCGCCGCTCGCCTGCCCCCCGGCCCGCCCCGGCGCTGCGGCGCCTTCGTCCCTCGACCGGTGCATTCGGGGGATTCGTGCTTGTGCGGGTTTGAACAGCTTGTCCAGAGGCAATACGTGGCCTACATTCAAAGAGGAGTCAATGAGCGCCGAAACAGCCCCAGCACTGTTGGAGGCCGCCCCCGCACCGGCACTCGCGCCAGTCGAGCGCTCGGGCGACCGCTCTCCCTCCGCCACCGCGGCGTCGCTCTACGAGCGCTACCACGACCGCGTTTACGGCTACTGCCTCTACAAGCTCGGCAAGCGCGAGGAGGCCGAGGATGCGACGCAGACGACCTTCCTGCTCGTCCTGCGCGCGCTCGAGCGCGGCGTCGTCCCGCGGCTCGAGGCGAACTGGCTCTTCACGATCGCCCAGAACGCCTGCCGTTGCCGCGCGCGCGCGCGCGGGCGCGGGCGTGACCACGAGGTGCTGAGCGACCCGCAGGTCCTCCAGGAGGTCGCACCGGGTCGGAACGGCGCGCTCGAGGAGCTCGTCGGGCTCGACGAGGCGCTCGCCGACATGCCCGACCTCCAGCGCCGCGCGCTCATCCTCCGCGAGTGGCGCGGCTGCTCGTACCGTGAGATCGCGCAGCAGCTCGGCCTGACGGGCTCGGCGGTCGAGACGCTCATCTTCCGCGCCCGGCGGTCCCTCGCCCAGCGCCTCGAGCACCCGACGCTCCCGAGCAAGCGGCGCACGGGCACCCTCGCACTGGACTTCGCCTCGCTCGCCTCCGCGCTCAAGTCGCTCCTCGGCCTCGGCTCCGGCGCGAAGGTGGCCGGCATCGCCGCCTCGACGGCCGCGGTCGTCTGCATCGGGCTCGGCGGTGTCGCCGGAGACGCCCCGCGCAACGCGTCCGAGCCGGCCTCGAAGTCCATCACGGTCGTTCCCGCCGCGGCCGCGCCGGCGACGGCTCCCGCCGTCGGACAGCCGTCGGTTCCGCTCGTCGACCCGAAGTCCGCCAAGCCGACGCCCAAGGCCGGCGTCCAGGGCCCCAGGCCCGGGACCGAGCCCGTGGTAACCCCGCCGGCGCAGCCGGTCGACCTCGGCGCGACGCTCGGCGGCGTCACCTCGTCGCTCCCGACCTCGCCTCTCGTCGAGGACCTGGAGCAGCGGGGGAACGACCTCGTGGAAGAGGTCACGGCACCCCTCACCGAGACGCTGAAGCCGGTGGTGGAGGTCAAGGTGCCGAAGCTCGACCTCCCCTAGACGACCCTCCTCGAACAGGTCAAAGGGGGTGCAAGGTTCCTGCGCCCTCGGCTTCCTTGGAAGGGAGGATCACGCTGAGCAGGCTTGGCCGCAAGCGCTCTGTAAGACGTGATCCGAGGGCGGTTTATCCCGGCCGCCCACTCTCCCCACAGGAGGCGGTCTTCCTAGACCGCCTCCTCCCTTGTCCGGGCTACTGCCCGGGGGGTGATAGGAGCGGCGGCAGCTGCGGGAGCTGCACCGGCGGGAGCTGCACAGGCGGAAGCTGCACGCCCGGAACCTGAACGGGCGGCACCGAGATCGGCGGCACCCGGACGGACGGCACCTCGATGCCCGGCACCGAGACCTCGCGGCCGGGAGGCGTCGTCGAGCCGGGCGGCGGCGTCTGCGTCCCGCCGCCACCGCCGGCGGGCGGCTCCTGGGGCTTGGACGGGCTCCCGCCTCCGGCGCCCGGCCTGCCCGCGCTCGTGGGCGCTCCCGCGCCTGCGGCGGGCGGAGAGAGGCTCGAGGCGAGCACGACCCGGTTCCGCTCGGGCACTTCGGTGACGGCCGCAACCTCGCCGGATCCGGTCGCACTCGACCCGCCGGCCGCGCGGCCGCGATCGGCGACACCCGAAGGGTCGAGGGCCAGGAGTATCGCCGCGAGAAGCCCGCCGACCGCGAGCGGGACGGCCAGCGGGCCGAGCGGCTCGGCCGTGTGAGATCGTCCTCCAACCCCCGGTCTGCGGCCACCAGGGCGGCCCATTCCTCCTCTGCTGGATCGGCCTCCACGCGCTCGAGTGCGACGCGCTGATCGTCGGGCAAGAGGCTGATCCAGGGAGCCTCTTCGAACGCTCGCATCCTGTCTGTCGACACGGCCTGCTCTCCTGGAAGAGGTGTTCTTGAGGATCTTCGTCGCCTTTGATTCATCGGCATTGCCTCTAGACACCGCAAGTGCGGCCTAACTCGAAAGGGTGATGCCATGGCGGCGCTGGACCGGCAGTCTGCCCGGGGGGAAGGAGCCGACACGGCAGAGCCGAACCACTCACGCGTGCGTCAGATGGAAGCCCTGAAGAGGGCTGCGGCCAGCCCCTCCGCGCAAACGCGCCGCGTGGCCGCGATCACGATCGGGGTCATTCTCGAAGCTGCCGTCTACGTGCCGAGCGGGTGGCCGGACGACCACCCGGGCATCGCCGTCGCCGCGGGCATCCTCATCGCCGCGCTCGCAGGCGCCGTGGGCGGCGTCTGGAGCGGCCTCGCCGTCGCCGGCGCCGGCTGGGGCTTTCACTACTTCTTCGTCTCCCAGGACGACCTCCCGCCTCTGATCGGACTCCCCGCGTGGCTCGCGGTCGGCGCTCTCGCCGGCTGGCTGTCGACGACTCGACGCCGGACGGCGAGGGCCCGGGCGCACCTCGCCCGCGAGCTGGGGACCGTGCGCGATGCGAGCTCGGAAGCGATCGTCGCCGTCGACGCCGAGGGGACAATCGTCAGCTGGAGCCGGGGCGCAGAGCAGCTCTACGGCTACAGCGCCGACGACGCGGTCGGCGGCCCTCTCTCGATCCTGGGCGGAGAGGACGTCGTCGCACCCGCGCTCGTGGCCGTGCACGCGGGCGAGCACCTCCACATTCCCACGGCCTCCCACCAACGCCAGGACGGGGACGAGATCGCCGTCTCGCTGACAGTCGCGCCGCTCGGCGGGGAGGGCGAGGAGGACGCGCCCCGCGCGCTCCTGATCGCCGCCGACGTCGGCGAGCCGCGTCGGATCGACGCGCGCCGGCGCGAGATCGAGGCCAAGTACCGCGCGCTGACCGAGCAGCTGCCGGCCGTCACCTACGTGCACCCGCTGGGCGAGCGAGGCGAGTGCCTCTACATCAGCCCGCAGGTGTCGTCCATGCTCGGCTACTCGCCCGGCGAGTGGCTGGCCCAGCCCGGGCTCTACTTCCAGCTCGTCCACCCGGAGGACCGGGAGCGGGTGACAGGCGAGATCGACGAGACATCCGCCTCGACCGCCCCGCTCCGCACGGAGTACCGGATGCTCTCGCGCGACGGGCGCGTCGTCTGGGTGCGGGACGAGGCCGTCACCGTGCGGGACGACGACGGACGGCCGCTCTACGTCCAGGGCTTCCTGCTCGACGTGAGCGAGCGCAGGCAGGCCGGCGAGGAGCGCGACCGCCTCCAGGCGGCACAGCGCTCGGCCGCGGCCGAGGCGGCCGACCGGCAGCGGAAGCTCGACGTCCTCGCGCGGGCGAGTGAGATTCTCGGCTCGTCGCGCCACTACGAGGCGACGCTGCGCCGCGTGTCCGAGCTGGCCGTGCGCGACCTGGCCGACTGGTGCCTCGTCGACCTCCTCGACGAGGAGGGCAACCCCACGCGTGTCGCCGCCGCGCACGCCGGCCCGGGCAAGCCGCCCGGGCCC
>DASSCF010000064.1:0-42788 GCA_035698025.1 Gaiellaceae bacterium | reverse complement strand
CGGAGCTTCGGCATCCGCTGCTTGGCCGTATAGCGCCAGCTCTCGGGCAGGTGCCGGCGCAGCTCAAGCGCCTCGCCGAGAAGCTTTCGGCGGGTGACGCCGCCCCCGCTCGCGTACGAGAGGAAGCCCTCCTGCGCGAGCCACGCGTTCAGGTTCACGACGCCGTGGAGCGGCCCGGCGCCGTGGTCGGAGACGATCATGAGGTTCGCGTCGGGCCCGCTGAGCTCTGCGAGCCGCCCGACCGCCTCGTCGAGAACGCGGTAAACGTCCGCGACCGGGCTCTCGAGGCCCTTCTCCTCCCAGTCCGTCCAGCAGATGTGATGCACGTGGTCTGCCGCCATGAAGACGACGAAGAGGAGCTCCGGGTCGAACCGCCTGGCCAGCCACTCGACGATGTCGAGCTTCTGCGAGGCCGCGCGCCGCACGAGCTCGAGGTCGAACTGCCCGTTCTTGATCGGGAACCTGTTGTCGAGCTCGAGCGAGCCGTACCGGTTCCGCAGCTCCCGGCCGACCTCGGCGGGGAAGGTGAGGCCCTGCTCGCGGGCGGCGGCGTCGAAGCCGGCGATGGCGAAGCCGTTCACCTCGGGCGCCGGCCACGTGAAAGGGACGTTGACGATGCCCAGCCGGCGGTCCGACCGCCGTAGCCGGTCCCACACCGCCGGAGCCCGGCGGAAGCTGCCGTTCACGAGCCGCAGCTGGTATCCGGTCTCGTCGCGCTCGGTGAAGTCCCAGATGCCGTGCCTGCCGGCATTCACGCCCGTGACGATGGTCGACCACGCGTGTGGAGTGAGGGGATGGGTGGTCGACCGCAGGATGCCGCGGGCCCCTTCGCGGCACGCCCGTCCGATGTTCGGCAACTCGCCTGCGTCCAGCATCGGATCGACGACGTCGAACGTCGCCGAGTCGAGGCCGATGACGGTCAGGACTGGACTGGACACCCGGCAAGACTCCCGCTACAAGTTAGGAACCAGCGTACTGAATGGACTCCCATGGGAAATGAGGCAGCGGGAGAGCTGTCACGGGGAGGCTTCCCAGGCGGTGTCAGTGAAAACTTGTCCTAACTGCGGCCAATCTACTCGCGACGACGATCGCTTCTGCCCGAGCTGTGGTCAGCCGACCGACCCGCGACGTCAGAGCCAGCCGCTCGCGGTCGAAGACCGCCCGCGTCGCCAGGCGGCGTCGAGCGCGGCCTCGTCCGCCGCCACGAACGTCGCGAGCTACGCCGGCGCCCTCAAGCGCTTCTGGTGGGTGCTCGTCATCGGCCTCCTCTTCGCGATGTTTGCTGCCCTCTCGGCCCGTTTCACGGTGAGCTTCTTCCCGCCGAGCCTGGAGGAGAAGGAGCAGGTCAGCTACACGGCCGAGGCGCGTCTGCTCGTGAACAGCGCGAGCAATCCGCACTACCGCAGCCAGGTGACCACTGACATCCCGAGGGACACGGGCGCCGACGAGGACAGCGACTCGGAAGAAGGGTCGGAGGGGCCGGACACGGTGCCGTTCGTGTCCGCGCCCGACCTGAACACGATCATCCGCAACGCCAACACGTACCCGTTCCTGATCGAGTCCGACGGCGTGGCCGACTACCGGCGCGAGCAGTTCGGGGAGCTTCCCGGCACGGTCTCCGCCACCGGCGCCACGTCGGTCGTGACCGCGAACCGAGTCGAGCTCTCCGAAATCCCGGTCATACGTCTAGTTTCGGTCGCCGGCACCCCCGAGGACGCGATCAACCTCGCCGACAAGACCGGAAAGGCGTTCATCGGCTGGCTCCAGCAGGAGCAGGTCGACGACAAGATCCGGCCCGAGGACCGCATGGTCGTCGAGCAGCTGACCATTCCGCAGGGCGCCCTCGCCTCCGAGGGCCCGTCGACGACGCTCCCGATCCTCGTGTTCGCCGTCGTCTTCGCCGCGTTCTGCGTGCTGGCGATCCTCCTCGACCGGCTCGTGCCGAGCAAGCCCCGGCCGCAGCGCTCGGACGTTGCGCCGATCGAGCAGCCCGTCAAGGTCAAGAAGACGGCCTAGGCCTTGTCCACCGTCGCTGCGCCCGCCGATCGCCGCACGACGGCCATCGGAATCGCGGCCTTCGGGTCCGTCTGCCTGCTGGGCGGCGCACTGATCGGACCGAACGAGGCGCTCGGCGGCGCCGTCATCTTCCTCGTCGCCGCGGTCCTCGCCATGCGCGAGCTCGCGACGCCGACGCTCACCTGGCCGAACGCCATCGCCGCGTTCGCCCTGGTCATCTGGCTGATCCCCGCACGCGGCTATCGGCTGCCGATCTCGCTGCCGTTCAACCTCGAGCCCTACCGTCTCGTCCTCGCCGGGCTCGTCATCGTCTTCATCGCCGCCCTCATCGCCGGGCGCGCGAAGCTCGAGTTCCTCGGCTTCGGGATCCCGCTCGCGATCCTGGCGACGACGGCGATCGTCTCGGCGATCCTCAACTACGACGAGATCGGCACGGCCCCCGGTGACCCGGGCGCGTTCAAGGCGCTGTCGTACTACCTGGGCTTCCTGGCGGTCTTCGTGCTCGTCGCGTCGACGATCAAGACGCACGCGGCCATGGACACCGTGGTGCGCGCGCTCGTGCTCGGCGCGGCGATCGTCGCCTTCGCGGCCATCTACGAGTCCCGGTCGGGCTACAACTACTTCGACCACCTGCATGAGTGGATTCCGGCGTTGATCCGCGAGCAGCGGGCGGTGTTCGACGTCCGCGGCGGGAACGTGCGCGTCTACGCCTCCGCGCAGCACCCAATCGCGCTCTCGGCGGCGCTCTTCATGACCTTCCCGCTCGCGCTCTACCTGATCGGCCGCGCGAAGACCCGCCTGCGCGCGCAGATGTGGGGCGTCGCCGCGGCCATCTGCGCCATGGGCGCCGTCGCGACGATCTCGCGCACGACCGTGATCATGGGCATCGCGCTCCTCGTGGTCGGGCTCTGGGTCCGCGGCCGCCAGGTGCTGCGCTTCTGGCCCCTGTTGCTGATCCTGCCCTTCGCGATCCACTTCGCCGTGCCCGGCGCGCTCGGAGGCATCTACCACGCCTTCTTCCCGCAGGAAGGGCTCACGGGCGACCTGACGACGCGCTCCGGCGAGCAGGGCTCCGGCCGCTTCGCCGACGTCGGCCCCGGCCTGCGCGTGTGGAGCGACTCGCCCCTCGTCGGCAACGGCATCGGCCAAAAGCTCACCACGGGCGAGGCCGGCGCGGCCCAGACCGCCGAGGGCGCGGAGGGCGCGGTCATCTTCTTCGACAACGAATGGCTGGGCACGCTCGTGTCGCTCGGTGCCCTCGGCATCCTCGGCACGGCCTGGTTCGTCTGGGGGAGCCTCGTGACGCTGGGGAGGTTTGCCCGCAGGGTGCCCGGGCCACGAAGCGAGCTGGCCGCGGTCTGCGCGGCCGCCATCGGCGCGTTCGGCGTCAGCATGTTCGTCTTCGACGCGTTCGCGTTCGTGCAGTGCACGCTCGTCTTCTTCGCCATCGCCGCGCTCGGCCTCCAGGCGCGGCGCCTGGGCCCGCGACCCACGGACTCCTAACCCCTAGGACTTCGAGAGCAGGCTCGTCCCGCGCATGGAGGCGGGGACGTCGAGGCCTAGCAGCTGAAGCACCGTCGGCGCGACGTCGAGGAGGTGCGCGCCCTCAGCCTGCCCAGGGGAAACGCCCGGCCCGGCCAGGACGAAGAGGCCTTCCTGCGCGTGGTTGGCGTCGTCGGGCCCGGTGTCGTTCTCGAACGTGTGGATGCCCTCGTCGCCGCCGACAGTCCCGACCGAGCGCCAGAGGAGGTCGCCGAAGTGGACGATCAGGTCGGGCGCGACGCCCTGCACCACCGGATAGACGCGCTCGGGGACGTGCACGCGGGTCGCCAGCGGCTCGCCGTTTTCGTCGCGAATCGCAGCGAGGCGCTCCGCGAGGTCGTCCCGCACGCGCTCGTAGTCCTCGGCGGGGACCGTGCCCTCCGGCTCGCGGCCGGCGACGTTGAGGAAGATGCGGGAGTAGTAGCCGCCCTCGCCCCAGGCGGCCGTCTTCGACCAGTCGATGCCGGCCTCGCGGAGCGGCATGGCCTCGCCCGGCTCCGTCAGGAGCCCGAGGAAGCCTTCGCGGCGCAGCCACTCGTTGACGCGGATCCCGCCGTCCATGCGCTTCCCGCCGTGGTCGGACACGACGAAGACGGCAGTGTCCTCGTCGGCGCGCTCGAGCAGGCGCCCCATGAGCTCGTCCACGTGCTTGTGGTAGTCGAGGATCGCGTTCTCGAACGGGTTCCCCGGCACGTGCTTGCGGTGCTCCGGGTCCATCATCTTCCAGAAGCCGTGGTACATCCGGTCGATGCCCATCTCGACCATGACGAAGAGCTCCCACGGGCGCGTGTCGAGGAGGTGTTCGGCGAGTGCGAAGCGCCGGTCGGTCATCTCGTAGACCTGGCGCAGGAGGTAGTCCTTGTCGTCCGTGCGGAAGTCGCGCACGTCGAGCACGTACTCGCCGACCGTCTGCTCGATCTCGCGCTTGAGCATGGGCGGGAACGTGTACTGGCTGTCCGTGGTCGGCGTCAGGAAGCAGCTGACCATGACGCCGTTCAGCGGGCGCGGGGGGTAGGTGCCGGGAACGCCGAGGACGATCGACGGCTTCCCTGCGCGCGTGGCGAGGTCCCAGAGGCGCGGCTCCTTGATCGCCGTCGAGTTGGCGATGAAGAGGTTGTCGTAGGAGTGGTCGGCGCGGTTGCGGAACCCGTAGACGCCGAGGTCGCCCGGGGTGCGGCTCGCCATCATGCAGGACCACGCCGGCACCGTGATCGGCGGGATCACGGAGGTCAGGCGGCCGTGCGCCCCGCGCTCCATGAGGCCGGAGAGCACGGGCAGTTGGTCGCGCCAGCGCTCGAGGAGCAGCGAGGGCTCCGCGCAGTCCAGCCCGATGATCATCACCTTGCTCATCGTTCGATCACCTCACGGTAGAGGCCGGCGATCTCGCGCGCGGAGTATTCCCACGTCAGGTTGGGCCGCGACGCGACCGCGTTCCGCCGCAGCCTGGTCAGCAGGTCGCGGTCGCCGTCCACGAGCCGGAGGTGCTCGACGAGGGTCGGCAAGTCGCCGGCCTCGTGGACGAGCCCTGACTCCATGTGCTCGCAGCGGGCCCCGGTCGCGTCGGAGACGACGAGCGCGCAGCCGCTCGCCTGCGCCTCGTAGGTGACGAACGCGCTGCCTTCCTCGACCGACGGGAAGAGGAAGACGTCGCTCTCGCGCATGAGCTTTCCGGGGTCGTCGACCCAGCCCTGCACGGTCACGCTCGGGTGGCTGAGCTGCCGCTCGAGCACCTCGCGGTAGCCCGGGTAGAAGTTGCCGCAGATCGTGAACGTCCCGCGCTCGGCCAGGCCCGACTCGAGCCACGCATCGAGGGCGTAGTGCAGGCCCTTGCGAGGCTCGCAGCGGCCGACGAAGACGGCGCGCAGGCCCTCGCCCTCCTTCGAGGTCACGTCCTGGGGCTCCGGAAAGCGTCCGGGGTCGAAGCCGTAGCCGTGCATGCCCAGCTGCTCGGGGCCGAAGCCGCGGTCGAGAAAGGTCTGGCGGACGTACGGCGAGAGCACGGCGACCATGTCGGCCGCCTCGTATTCGCGCTCCTCGAGCCGCAGCGCCTCCTCGGCGCCCTCGTGCGAGTGGCCCGCCACCGCGGTGAGCCCGAGCTTCGCGGTCTCCTCGGCCACCCGCTCGTAGGCGAAGGCCGTGTGCGTGTTCGGCGCCTCGCGGATGACCCTGGTGCCCATGCGCTTCGCCGCCGCCGCGCTCGCGAGCGTCGCGCGCGGCCAGACGTGGGCGACGTCCATGTTCCCCGCGGCGCGGCGCAGCGCCCAGGCGACGCGGCGGTCGTGGTAGCGGTACGCCCGCTGCCGCCCGAGGGCGCGATGGGGGACGCGCCGGCCCGCGAGGGTGAGGGTCGTGACGAGGCTGTGGACGACCGGCGGCGGGCCCGCGACCGCGGTGCAGTACACGTGCACCTCGTGGCCGATCCGCGCGAGCTGCTCGGTGTGGTGCCGGGCGGCGACGCCGATCCCGGGGGCCCCCAGAGTGTCCGGGAAGCTGTAGAGGATGCGGAGCGGGCGCGAGTCGCCCGACGGGCGGCCGGCGTCCGTCTCGGGGGCGCCCGCGCTCACGGCTCAGTCCTCGAGATAGCCGAGGGACTTGAGGCGGCGCCGGATGGCCACGACCTCGTCGTGGGTGAGGTTCTCCTCGTCGACGCTCGGAGCGTGGCTCGACGCGAGATCGCGGAGCACGTAGACGCAGAACTCGGTCACCGAGTGGAAGCCGGTGCCCTCGATCACCTGCTGGAGGCGCTCGTAGAGCGGCCGCGGAATTTTCAGTGTGACGTCGCCGGATGCCATGACACTTCTGGAGGAGTGTTGAGGGAGTGTAGCGCGGTGCCGCTGGAAGTCTCGCGCACGGCCCGGCGCGGCGCCTCCGCCGAAGGTCTGGACCATCTACCCTGGACTTGGCAGAGCGCCGTAAATGGCGTAGGACGTGACTTGGAGGAGATGATGGACGGCCGACGCTTGCCCAGGGTCCTTGCAACAGCGCTGGACCCGATGACGTACTTCCAGGTCGTCCGGCTTCTCCACTACTACAGCTACTCGCACGTCAAGCCGCGGCGGAAGCTGACCAAGGGGCCGCAGACGACCCTCGCCCCGAACACGTCCCTCCGCAACGGCGAGCGCATCGTCATCGGCGCACGGACGCGCGTCGGCGAGCGGGCATACCTCTGGGCGGGCGACACCGAGGGCCGGATCACGATCGGCGACGACTGCCGCCTTGGCCCCGAGGTCTTCATCACCGCCTCCGACTACGGCCTGGCGCCCGACGCGAAGATCACCGAGCAGGAGCGCAACGAGCGCGACGTCGAGATCGGCAACGACGTCTGGCTCGGCGCCCGCGTGTTCGTCGGCGCCGGCGTCTCGATCGGCGACGGCAGCGTCGTCAGCGCAGGTTCGGTGGTCACCAAGTCGCTACCGCCCGGCTCCGTGGCCGTCGGCGTCCCTGCGCGGATCGTCCGCCGGCGCGAGGACTACGCCGAGGCCGGAGGCGGGGACGAGCAGGATCGCGCCGAGCCGCAGGTGACGACGAGCGCGTGAGTCTCGACGTCTCGATCGTCATCGTCACATACAAGTGTCGGGAGGCGGCGCGGGACTGCCTTGCCTCCATCTACGAGACGACGGCGGGGGTCGAGCTCGAGGTGATCGTCCTCGACAACGCCTCCGACGACGGCACGGTCGAGATGGTGCGCAGCGAGTTCCCCCAGGTGCGGCTGATCGCCTCGCCCGAGAACCTCGGCTTCGCCGCCGGCTGCAACCGGGGGGCCGAGGACGCGCGCGGGGACTACGTCTTCCTCCTCAACCCCGACACCGTCCTCCACGAGGGCACCGTCGCGCACCTCATCCAGTTCGCGCGCAGCCATCCCGAGAACGGGATCTACGGCGGGCGCACGGTGCGGCCCGACGGCGTGCTCGACCCCGGCTCGTGCTGGGCGGCCCCGTCGGTCTGGAGCCTCTTCTGCTTCGCCACGCTCCTGACGACCGCGTTCAGGGGCTCGCGCGTCTTCGATCCCGAGGTGATGGGTGGCTGGAAGCGCGACAGCGTCCGCGAGGTGGACGTCGTCACCGGCTGCCTCCTCTTCGTCACGCGCTCGCACTGGGAGGCGCTCGGCGGGTTCGACCTGCGCTTCTTCATGTACGGCGAGGACGCCGACCTTTCGCTCCGCGCCAAGGCGATGGGGCTGCGCCCGATCGTGACGCCCGACGCCGTGGCCACGCACGAGGTCGGCGTCTCGTCGAAGGCGCACGGCGACAAGCTCATCCTGCTCTCGAGCGGGAAGGCGACGCTCCTGCGCAAGCACTGGCACGGCCTGCGGCTGCGCGTCGGGCTCTTCCTGCTCGCGGCCGGGGCGGGCCTGCGCGCCCTCCTCGGGTTTGCGCGCGGGCGCTGGGGCGGCTCGGGCTCCGACTGGCGCAAGGTGTGGCGCGAGCGCCGCGTCTGGTTGGCCGGCTACCCGGAGGCCCCGGAGGGCCGTCCTCGCACGCCGACGCCGCCCGTGGCGACCTAGCGCCGACGCATGAACGAGCATCAGAGCTCCTTCCACAGCTCGCTCAAGTGGACGTTCCTGATGACGTGGGGGGACCGCGCGTTCGGGCTCGTCTTCACGCTGCTCCTCGCCGCGATCCTCGGCCCACGCGACTTCGGAATCGTCGCGCTCGCGCTCATCTACATCGCGCTCATCCAGCTCATCAACGAGGGAGGGATCCAGACGGCGATCGTCCAGCGCGAGGGCCTCGCGGGCGACCACCTGGACTCGGCCTTCTGGATGAACCTCGCCTTCTGCGCCCTGCTCGCCGTGGTGAGCTTCCTGCTCGCCGGCTGGTGGGCCGACCTGAACGGCGTTCCGGAGCTCGAGGACGTCGTCAAGGTGCTCTCGCTCCTGCTCCTGTTCCAAGGGCTGACGATCGTGCCGCTGGCGGTCTTCCAGCGGGAGATGCGCTTCAAGGCGCTCGCGATCCGTGAGACGACCGCCGTCGTCGTGGGCGGCTCGCTCGGGCTCGTGCTGGCGCTCAACGACGCGGGCGTCTGGGCCCTCGTCGCCCAGCAGCTCGGCTTCGCCGGCACGCAGCTCGCGCTGCTCTGGCTGCTCGGCTCCTGGCGGCCCGGCCTCAACTTCTCGCGCGGGCACGCGCGCGAGCTCGTCGGCTTCTCGAGCGGCGTCCTGCTCGCCAACTTCGGCGGGTTCCTGAACCGGCGCGCGGACGCGCTCCTGATGGGGATCTTCTTCGGGCCGGTGGCGGTCGGCCTCTACCGGCTCGCCGACCGCTTCGTCGACAACCTGCTCGAGGTGACGATGCGGCCGATCGGCTACGTCTCGCTCCCGTTCTTCTCCCGGCTCCAGAACGACCGCCTGGCGCTGCGCGAGGCGGTCGCCTCGTGTGTCCGCACGACGCTCATCCTCACCGTGCCGCCCATGGCGGTGCTCGCCGCGTGCAGCGACTTCCTCATGGCCGTGATGGGGCCGGAGTGGGAGCCCGCGGCCGACGTGCTCAAGCTGCTCGCGCTCGTCGGGATCGGGAAGGCGATCGTCTTCTTCACCGGGCCGCTCCTCTTCGCCGTCGCCCGGCCGCACCTCCGCGCCGTGATGCTCTGGGCCCTGGCCGTCCTGAGCGCTGGGACCGTCGTGCTGGTCGGCTGGCTCCTCACCGACTCGTCCAGCCGTGACCAGGCGGTCGGCATGGCGGTCTCCCGCGCAGGCTTCTTCCTCGCGATCGTCATCCCGGTGAACATCGCCGTCGTGTGCTGGATCACGGGCCTGAAGCCGATGCGCCTCGTGCGCTGGCTCTGGACGCCGCTGACGGCCGCCGCGGCCGGGATCGCGCCCGCGCTCCTCTTCGAGCTCAGCGGCGTGCTGGACAGCCTCAGGCCCTTCGTGGCCCTCGTCATCGCCGGCGGGTGCTCGACCCTCGCCGCCGGCGCCGTCCTCTTTGCGCTCGAGCCGCGCGCGAGGAGCCTGCTCCTGCCCGTCGTACGGAAGGTGACGCGACGTGAGACCGACGCGGAGCCGGCCGAGCCGCCCGCTGCCCTGAATCAAGACAGAATGGAGACCGATCAATGGACGACGCGAAGCCCTCGGTGATCCCACCCGAGCTGACCCTCCCCGGCCCGAACGTGGTCGGGGCGACCGGCGGCTCGGGCACGCGCGTGGTGGCGAAGATCCTGCGCCGGGCCGGCCTGTACACGGGCGAGAAGCTGAACCCGTACGAGGACGCCGTCGAGCTCGGCTTCTACTCGGACCGCTGGATCAACCGCTACGTCGCGGCCGGTGAGCTTCCCGAGGACATGCGCGGCGAGATGGAGGCCGACCTGCGCGCTGTCCTCGCCGACCACGCGGCCGGCCTGCCGGGGAGTGCCGTCGCCTGGGGCTGGAAGGAACCGAGAAGCATCTACCTGCTCCGCTTCTGGAACGAGTCGATGCCGACCGTCCGCTACCTCCACTTCATGCGGGACGGGCGCGACATGGCCTTCTCGGAGAACCAGCAGCAGCTCTCCAAGCACGGCGACATGGTGCTGGGCGACGAGTTCCGCAAGGCGAAGACGCCCACGCGGTCGATCGCCGTCTGGACGCGCGTGAACCTCGCCGCGGCCGACTACGGCGAGCGCGAGCTCGGCTCTCGCTACCTGCGCGTGCGCTTCGAGGACCTCTGCGCGGAGCCGGCCGCGACCGTGGCGCAGATCTACGACCACTTCGGGCTCGACGGCGACGCAGAGGAAGCCGCGTCCGAGGTGCGGCCCCCCGACACGCTCGGGCGCTGGGAGCTCCGGCGCAAGAAGGTGATCGAGGAGCTGAACGCGACGGCCGAGCCCGCGCTCAGCCGCTTCGGCTACCTGTAGCCACGCGCTCGGCCAGCGCCTCGCCGATCAGGGCGAGGGCCTCACGGGCCGCCTCCTCGTCCGTGAAGGGCGCCAGGAGCCCCTCCGAGCGCAGGAGCTGCACGACCACCACCCGCTCGGGCTCGAGGGGCTGGATGACGAACTCGTACTCCCAGTCGCGCACGCCCGGAAGGACGAGCCGGTCCTGCCAGCGCAGCTTGCGCTCGTCGCGGACGATCAGGACCTCCGCGTCGAGCTCCTCGGGCTCGTGGCCGGGGAGCGTCAGCTCGAGGTGGAGATCGGAGCCGACCTTCGGCTCGCCGGACGCGGACGTGATCACCGGGTTCCACTCGTCGTAGCCGTCGAAGTCCGTGAGGACGTCCCAGACCTCGCCCTTCGGGGCGTCGACGGTCGAGCTGACCATCATGATCCGCGCCGGCCGGTCGAGTGCCGCGCTCGCCCCGAGCGCCGCCAGGGCGATCAGGATGAGCGCCGCGAGCGCGACGAGTGCGATCCTCAGCGGGCGAGGCATCTCAGGACAGTTTTCGCAAGGCGAGCCACGATCGCGACCCCCCGAGTCGTCTCACCGTCTAGGCCGCGATGCTCAGGGTCTGTGACCGGGCCCCCGCGCGGGGCACCCGGTCGTCGTCGGGGCCCTCGGCCTGAAGCTCGGGGGGCCGCAGAGGCTTGGGCTCGTCGGGGCGGCGGACGCCGTCGACGAAGAGCTCGCTCGAGACGGTCTTGCCCGGCCCCATCGCCGTCCTGGGGCCCGCCGCCAGCCCGGCGGCGGTCGCGATCGCGAGCGACACGAGCAGCGTGAGCACGAAGCACCCGAGGATACCGGTGTGCTGTCCGAGGCGCCGGCGCCGGCGAAAGCCCGCGAGCGCGCCGGTGCCGCCGGCCACCGCGCGTCCGGCGGCCGTCGTGCCGCCGAGGACGGTGTGCGCCGCGTTGAGCGCAATCGTCCTCGGGCGCCGCTCGAAGACGCCGACGTCCTGCTCCTCGACGAAGTCGTCCCCGAAGTGCCGCTTGTAGTCGGCGTCGCCGAACCCGAAGTCGAGCACCTTCGCACTCCCGTCCGCCGAGAGGTCCTCGACGGCGCGCATCAGGAGATAGGTCCCGGGCCTGTCGTCCGCGTACGCGGGATCGAAGCCCGTCGAGACGACGCCGAACGAGCCCTTGTAGGCGTTACCGTGCCAGAAGGCCACGGGCTTGTCCCGCAGGTAGAGCATGTAGCCGCGGAACCATCCGCGGTCCGCCGCCAGCTCGGCGAGTCGCCGCTGCACGTTCTCGTCCGAGAAGCCCACGCCGAGGACGTGCTGGTACGTCTCCTTGTGAACGATCTTGCTCTCGGCGAAGAGCTTCTCCAGCCCGGCGCCGTCGCGGACGACCTCGACGCGCGCGTCGTCCCCGTAGTCGCGCTCGAGCCGGCGGGAGTAGCGCCTGACGGACTCGCGCCGCCGCCGCGAGCGCCCGGCCAGGAACTCGTCCAGGCTGCCCGGCAGGGCCGCACGCCAGTGCCGCAGCTTGGTGGCGAAGCGCTGCTTCCTCACGGTGGGCGACGCGTCTGACAGGACGGTGTGCTGGGGCGATCCGAGCTCGAGCATCCGGAAGCGGACGAGATCCAGGCGCTCGTTTCTGATCGACTCGCCCACGGCGGACAGGAGCGCCGGCATCGAGTCCGGGTCGCCGAGCAGGCCGCCGTAGACGAACGTGAGGGCGCGCACGCGCGAGTTGAGCACGACCTTGAAGCCGAGGCGGCCGGGGACGTGGGTATCCTCCAGCCGTCCCGCGGCGAGCGCGACGGGCTTCCCGTCCTCTTCCACGAGCACGACGTGCGGTCTGATGACGCCGGCCGTGTGCCGGCAGTAGGTGAGCATGAAGTCGAGGTCGCTCGTAACGCGGCCGTTGTGCAGCAGCTCCCAGGCCGGGCGGAGCTCCTCGACCTCCTCGAACGAGCGCGCGACGCGCGCGGTGGTCATGCGACAACCCCGTTGCCCGCGAGGCGCCCGCGCCAGGCGCGCCGGGCGGCGCGCAGCCGGCCCGACCTCGCGAGGAGGGCCTTCGAGGCGCGCGAGGCGCCGCGCACCGTGGTCTGCGCCAGGTTGATGGCGACCGCGCGCGGACGCGGTGCAAAAACGGTCACGTCCTCCTCGAGTCGGTTCTCGTCGGAGAAATGCCGCTTGTACTCGGCATCACCCGAGCCGAAATCCATCCAGTCAACCTCGCCGCAAAGTTTCTCGACCATCTTCCCGAGCACGTATGTACCGAGTCGAAGATCTCGATGCGCCGGATCGTAGCCCGTCGGCCCCGTGTAGAAAACCCCCCGATAGGCAGTCCCGTGCCAGAACGCCGCCGGGACGTCATCCAGGTAGAGCACGAAGCCGCGGAACCACCCCCGTTCGGCGGCGAGCTCCCGGAGACGCCGCTCGAGCTCCGTACGGTTCAGCCCCGCGCCCATGCCGTGCTGGTACGTCTTCACGTGGACGGCCTCGGTGTCGCGCATGAGCTCCTCGAGCTCGTCCGGCGTCCTGAAGACACGGAAGGAGACGCCGTCGCCGAACCTGTCCTCGAGCCGCCTCGCGTAGCGCTTCACGTTCGAGCGCGTCTTTGAGGAGCGGGCGGCAAGGTAGTCGTCGAACGTGGCCGGGACGCGCGCGCGCCAGCGCTCCACCTGGACGCCGAGGTACTGGCGGGTCAGGAGGCCGGGGCGGCTGTGGGCCAGCTCGTGGACGCGCTCGCCGACGCGGAGGAGCCGGAGGCGCAGGACGTGGAGGTCGTCCTGGGCGAGGGCGCCGGACAGTGCAGCGAAGAGCGGCTCGGCGGCCTGGCCGTCGACGCCGAGGAGGCCGCCCTGGGAGATCGTCAGCGCGCGCACCCGCGGACTGAGGACGGTGGCGTAGCCGACGCGGGCGGTGAGGTCGATCTCCTCGACCCGACCGACCGCCAGGGCCGCAGGGCTGTCGTTGTGCTCCAGGACGACCACGTGCGGGCGCACGACCGCCGGCGCGTGGCGCAGGACGGTCAGGTGGTAGTCGAAGTCGGCGGTGAGCCGCTCGGGCTGTAGGGCCTCCCAGACGTCACGGAGCCCTTCGACCTCCTCGATCGTGCGCGCGACGGTGACCCGGGTGCCGCTCACCGGCCCACCCGCCTGACGCCGGCCTTGATCCGCCCGGCGCGCACCCGCGCCTTGCGGGCAAGCCGCCTGGCGCGGTAGCCGAGCAGGGGATCGCCCTCGAGCGACCGGGCCTCCCCGTCGGTCAGCTCGACCGCGAGCGAGCCGGCGTTCTCCTCCAGGTGGGAAACCGATGTGGTGCCCGGGATCGCGAGCGCGCCGCGCCGGCGCAGCCAGGCGAGCGCGACCTGCGCGGGCGTGGCGTCGTGCGCGCGGGCCACGTCCGCGAGCGCTCCCGACTCGCCCGAGAGGAAGCCCTTGGCGAGCGGCGCCCAGGCGATAAAGGCGATGCCGGCCTCGACGCACCGGTCGAGGACACCGAGCGACGAGCGCTCGGCGAGGCTGAGACGGTTCTGCACCGAGATGACCTCCGCGACGCGCCTGGCGCGCTCGAGCTGGCCCAGATCGACGTTGCAGACGCCGATGTGCTGGACCTTGCCCTGCTCCTGAAGCTCGACGAGTGCGCCCACCGACTCCTCCAGAGGCACGCGCGGGTCGACGAGGTGGAGCTGGTAGAGGTCGATGCGCTCGACGTCCAGCCGGCGGAGGCTCGCCTCGCAGGCTGCGCGGAGCGACTCGGGACGGCAGTCCGCCCGCCACTCGTGCGGGCCGTCGCGGCGGAAGCCGCCCTTGGTGGCGACCAGGAGCCCGTCGTACGGGTGGAGCGCGTCGCGGACCAGGCTCTCCGCCACCTCGGGCCCGTATGAGTCGGCGGTGTCGAAGAGCTCGATCCCCAGGTCGGCCGCACGGCGCACGAGCGCCCGGGCGGCGGCGGGGTCGGCCGGCTCGCCCCACGTCCCGCGGCCCGTGAGCGACATCGTCCCGAGCCCGAGCGGGCTGACGCCCAGGTCTCTCACCTGAAGCCGTCCCCGGACTGGCCCTCCGTCGGCGGCGGGAAGAGCGCGTAGCGCGTCGCGCTCGCGCCCAGCGTCCACTCGGCCACGACGAGGCGCGGCAGGTAGCGGACGAAGCGGCGCTTCAGCTCGGGCTCGGTCCCGAGGCGCCGGTAGATGACCGGGAGGCGCAGGAGGGCGAAGTGGTGCAGCGGGACCTTGGCCGCGATGCGCCTGAGCGCACCCTCGTCGACGACGCGCCGCGTGCGCGCGATCCCGTAGGCCATCCGCTGCTGCTGGCGCCGGAGGTCGCCCCAGGTCTCGCGGCTGTGGTCGTGGTGCGCCTGGAAGCGCGGGTCGAAGACGAGGCGGTACCCGGCGGCCTGGGCGTCGGCGCTGAAGACGCCGTCCTCGCCGCCGTAGCTCTCGTCCCAGCGGAACGGCACGTCGCGCGGGACGGCGAGGCAGTACGACGAGAGGAACGGCACCGTCCGCGGGTCGCCGAGCGGCAGGTAGGGCGTCTCTCCCTGGAGGTGCGCGACCCAGCCCCAGGCGGTGCGGCTGTCGAACGTTCTGGCGCAGCCCACGAGCGAGCCCGGGAACTCCTCGAGCGCGCGCGCGAGCCCCTCGCCCCAGCCCGGCGCGGGGATCGCGTCTGCGTCCAGGAAGACGACGACGGGGCTCGTCGCCGCCGCCCAGCCGGCGTTGCGCGCGCCGCCCGCCGAGCGCGAGGTCTCGTTCGCGACCACCGTCGCCCCGGCCTCGCGGGCGGCGTCGGCCGTCCCGTCCTTCGAGGCGTCGTCGACGACGATGATCTCCGTCGGCGCGGGCGACTGGGCACGGAGCGCCTCGACGACGAGTCCGATCGTGCGCTCGGCGTTGTAGGCGGGGATGACGACGCTGTATGCCGTCTCAGCGCCCATTGCCGAGGATCCGTTCTCGCAGGGCGAGCGAGTCGGCCAGGAACTTCGCTGCCCAGTTCGGGTACTGGAGCGGCGCGTAGCGCCCGTAGATCGGGAACGAGCCCGCGACGGCGCCGTCGATCGCGCTCCAGCGGCTGCGCGTCTGGAGCCCCGCCGCCTGCTCGACCGCCGCGATCCCGGCTCGCCTGAAGTCGACGTCGCCCGTCTCCTGGTAGAGGCGAAGCCAGACTCCGCCGACCTGTGCGAGCCCGGTGATGCAGATCGAGCGCGACCTCGCGGTCCATTCCTGGTCGTACGTCGCCGGGAGCCAGCCGCGGGTGTAGAAGATGCCCATGAGGGCGCGCGCCGTCTTCTCCGCGGCGTCCAGGTACCGCCGGTCGTCGGCGAGCACCGAGCTCTCGAGCAGCCCGCGCATCGTGTACGCGAGCGCGTGCGTGCTCGGGAAGGTTCCGGTGCGGAAGATGCACCAGTCGAACCAGCCGTTGTCGTGCTGGACGGAGAGCACCCAGTCGAGGTTCCGCACGGCCACGTCGCGGAAGCGCGCCTCGCCGGATGCCGCCGCGAGCCGGAGGAGCGCCCAGTCGACCCTCGAGCAGTACGTGTGCGGGATTCCGCCGTAGTCGTTCTCGCCCTGCCAGGTCCCGTCGGCCTCCTGCGTCCGCTCGAGCCACTCGCCGGCCCGGATGGCGGCCCGGAGGTACCGCTCGTCGCCGAGCCTCTCGTGCAGGTCGAGCCAGCCGAAGATCACCATCCCCGTGTTGAAGGCGACGGAGCGACCGGGTGGAGACTTGACGGCGTCGGTCATCACCCCTCCGTCGGGGTTCTGCACCTCGATCTCCCAGTCGCCCATCTCCCGCGCGCGGGTGACGAGCGACTCGTCGTCAGTGCGGGCGGCGTGCTCGAGCAGCGTGCCGATGATGTAGCCGGTCGTCTCGGGGAACGCCGGCCGCCAGCCGTGGAGGAGGTGGTACGCGAGCGCCGAGCCGCGGCGGCCCGTGACATCGTGTGTGCGGACGAGCCAGCTGATGGCCGCGTCGAGGGCGCCGTCGGGGACGCCTGTCCCGGCCGGGCCCGGGCGCCTCGCTCGCCGCGCCGTGTCCCCCACGACGAGAGCCGGTAGCGCTGCCGACCGGCGGAGAACGTCCAGCGCGCCCACGGCTACCCGCGTCGGCGGGTGACGACGGCGCGGGCGAGCAAGGCGGCAAACCGCGCGTTCGTGCGCAGGTATCGCGGGCCGAGGCGGCGCGGCTCCTGGATGAACCGGTAGAACCATTCGAGCCCCGTGCGCTGCATCCAGCGCGGGGCGCGCTTCGTGAGGCCGGCGACGACGTCGATGGAACCGCCGACGCCCATGGAGAAGGGGACGCCGAGGTCGCGGGCGTGCTCGGCCAGCCAGAACTCCTTGCGCGGCGAGCTCATCGCGACGAAGAGGATGTGCGGCTCCGACGCGCGGACGAACTCGCAGATCTCCGGGCTCTCGTCGTCGGTGAAGTACCCGTGGTGGTAGCCGGCGACGACGAGGCGCGGGTAGCGCTCGCCGAGGCGGGCGATCGCGGTCTCCAGCACCTCCTGCTTCGCGCCGAGGACGTAGACGCGGTAGCCCCGCTCCTCGGCGAGCCCGAGCAGCCGGAACATGAGGTCGATGCCGGCGACGCGCTCCGGAAGCGGGTCGCCGAGCAGGCGGGAGGCCCAGACGATCGGCTGCCCGTCGACGCTGACGAGCTCACAGCGCTCGACGACGTCGCGCAGCTTCGGATCGTCCTTGAGCGCGACAACCTTGGCGACGTTGATCGCCACGTGCTGCGTCGGCTCGCCGGCGTCGATGATCTCCGCGCAGCGCTCGACGGTCGCGTCCATGTCGAGCCGGTCGATCTCGCAGCCGAGTACCAGTGCCCGGTCGCGGGACCTCGCCGCTCGAACCGGGGCTTCCACCGCGCTCAGCCCGCTCACGCGCTCGTCGCGATCCGGGGGTCGAGCGACGAGCCCAGGGCCGTCGCGAGGACGTCGGCGACGCGCTCCGCGGCCTTCCCGTCCCAGAGCGGGATCGCGCACGGTGCGTGCGTCCGTCCTGCCGGGTCGATGTCCGCGATCGCGGTCGGATCTGCGCCGATGAGCGTGTTCGTCCCCTGCGTGATCGTGATCGGGCGCTCCGTGTTCGCGCGCAGCGTGTAGCAGGGAACACCGAGCGCGGCCGCCTCCTCCTGGAGGCCGCCGGAGTCGGTGACGATGATCGCGGCGCCGCTCTCCAGCGAGAGGAAGTCGAGGTACCCGAGCGGGTCGAGGCAGGCGACGCCGGCGCCCTCGAGGCGCGCGAGGCCGTCCCCGGCGGCGAGTTTCGCGCGCGTGCGCGGATGGATCGGGAAGAGGATCTTCGTGCGCGCGGCCAGCCCGACGAGCGCGTCGACGACGGCCCGCAGGCTCTCCTCGGCGTCGACGTTCGACGGTCGGTGCAGCGTGATGAGCGCGTAGCGGCCCTCCTCGGCGCCGTAGCGCGTCCAGGTCTCGCGGGCGCGTGCGTCGCGCTCGAGGCGCCGCAGCGTGTCGATCATCGTGTTGCCCACGTAGTGGATCCGTGCGGGGTCGATGCCCTCGGCGACGAGGTTGTCGTTCGCATCGGGGCTGTGCGTGAAGAGAATGTCCGAGAGCCGGTCGGTGAGGACGCGGTTCTGCTCCTCGGGCATCGTCCAGTCGCGGGAGCGGAGCCCGGACTCGACGTGGGCCACGCCGATCCCCAGCTTGGAGGCGGCGAGCGCGCACGCGAGCGTGGCGTTCACGTCGCCGCTGACCACCACGAGGTCGGGGCGCTCCTCGAGGAGGACGCGCTCGAAGGCGACGAGCGTGAAGCCCGTCTGCTCGCCGTGGGACCCGGAGCCGATGCCCAGGAACCGGTCGGGACGGGGAAAGCCGAGGTCGTCCAGGATCTCCGTCGACATGCGCTCGTCGTAGTGCTGGCCGGTGTGCACGACGTGCTGGCGGAAGAGCCCGCGCCGCCCGCACGCCTCGATGACGGGCGCCATCTTGACGAAGTTGGGACGTGTTCCGACTGCGAAGACGACCGTAGTCATTGTGCTACCCGGCTCTCAGTGTGACGCAGGAAGTGGTCGCTAGCACGCCCTCGCCCGTACAAGGGCGGGGATGGTGCGGAGAATCAGCTTCAGGTCGTTCAGCATCGACCACGTCGTGACGTAGACGTAGTCGAGCCTAACCATCTCCTCGAACGGGATGTCGTCCCGTCCGAGCACCTGCCAGAGGCCGGTGATCCCCGGCTTCAGGTTGAGACGACGGCGGCGCCAGTCGACGACGTGCTGGTCCTCTTCGAGGATGAGGGGACGGGGGCCGACGAGGCTCATCTCGCCACGGACGACGTTGATGAGCTGCGGCAGCTCGTCGATGGAGAAGCGGCGGAGCCAGCTGCCCGAGCGGGTCACGCGCGGGTCGTTGGGGATCTTGAACATGCGCGGATCGCCGCCGTTGCCGTTGTGCTTGTTGAGGTCGGCGAACTCGTGCTTGCGGGCGTCCGCATCCAGGTTCATGGTGCGGAACTTGAAGATCTCGAAGGTCTGCTCCGCCGCGCCCATGCGCAGCTGGCGGAAGAAGACCGGGCCGCGGGAGTCGAGCTTGATCCAGACGGCCACCGCTGCGAAGAGCGGCGCGAGGAGGACGAGCCCCGTGATCGAGAGCGCCAGGTCCATCGTCCGCTTGAGCGCCTTGGAGGAGCGCGAGAGGCGCAGGGCCGGGAGCCCGATGAGCGGGAGGCCTTCCGCCGTGTGGATGCCGACGTTCGTCCCGATGACCTCGAAGAAGCGCGGGACGAGGTCGATCTGGATGTCGAGGTCCTTGAGGTCGCGGATCAGGTCGAGCATGTCCTCGTGCGTGTCGTTCGAGAAAGCGACGATCACGCGCTCGACGTCCAGGATCTGCACCATCTGCGGGAGCCGGTCGAGCCCGCCGAGGAGGGCGATGTCCGACAGGCTCGAGAGGCGGTCCTTTGGCTGGTCGTCGACGAAGCCGACGAGGTTGAGCCCGTACTCCGGGTGCTGCATGAGCTTCTTGGCCACGAGCTGCCCGACGTCGCCGGCGCCCACGATGATCGTGTTCTGGACGTAGGCGAGGTTGCGCCGTGCGAAGCTGCGGGCGATCGCCCGGCCGGCCGTGATGGCGATGATCGCGAAGAGCCAGAAGCCGAGGAGGCGCGCGAAGCCGGGGTCGGCGCGCTGCGTCACCGCGGCGAACGCGAAGAAGAGCCAGCTCCCGACGGTGACCAGGTGGAGCACACCGACCAGGTCGTCGGCGGTCGAGTGGTCCGTGCGCTCCTCGTCGTAGTCGTAGAGGCCGTAGAGCTTGGCGACGACGACCCAGGCCGGCAGGCTGAGGCAGAAGACGAGCAGCTCGATCTGCGAGCTGACCACGTCGGTCTGCGCGGTCTGCTCGAAGACGAACGTCGCTGCGAGAAAGGCGAGGGTCAGGCCGACGAGGTCGGCGACCACGAGCATCCGCCTGACGAGCCAGCCGCGCCGCAGGCGCACTCCGCTCGAGCGCCGCCGCTCGAGAATGTGAAGCGTCCTCTTGTCGAGGACGACCGGCCCATCATTCGGCCCAGGGCCGACGAGAGGCTCAACAGTGCTCATTTGCTGGGTACCCCCTGGCCTGGGGCCTGACTCTCACCCGCATGTTGCCGCATTTCCACTCCCCCTAGTCGGGACGCCCCCCGAACACGCTTCTCCCTAGCGCGTCCAGGCTTGTCGGAACCTACAAGTCATGTGATCTAACAGCAATGAACGAATGGACGGCCCGCGAGCCCGCTTTCTTCCACCATGCTGGACTTTCGACTAGGCTCAAACGCGACGTGCCGCCCCGGTCAGCCGATAACGGCCCCGAGCGCGATCATCAGAACCGGGACGATCAGCACGCCGAACGTGAAGGCTGCCAACCGCGTCCTCGAGCGCGTGATCGCGGTCTGCGTGGTCCAGAGCGCGCTCCACACGGCCGGGTACGCGAGCGCCAGGAGCAGGATGCTGAGCGAGCCCGCCGCGATCACCTCGGCGAGCACGACGCGGACGGCGGCCGGGGAGTCGAGCGCGAACGCGGCGAGCATCGTGTCGCCGAGCGTCGTGATGTTCGCGCCCATGATGTAGGGGAGGACGTACTCCTGCCGGACCATCTTCTTGGCCACGAGCGGAACGAGGATCGTCAGGGCGACGGAGACGGACATCGTCACGAGCGCGACCGCGGAGCCGAGCGCGAACATGGGCCACTTGCGGCGCAGCCACGCCGGCCGGCGCGAGACGCGGTCGTCGTCGATGCCGGGCAACGCGATGTCGATGAGCTTGAAGGCGAGCAGCAGGACGCCGATGCCGCCGAGGAAGACGAGCGGAGGCGACATGTCCTTCGCCCACTCGACGATGTCCCCGTAGACGAAGTCGATCAGGTCGACGAAGCCGGCGGGGAAGCCGAGCTCGAGGTTGGAGTACGGCTCCCACAAGAGGAGCAGCCCTCCGAACACGACGGCCGGCAGGTAGACGACCGCCGTCGCGGTGAGCGCGAGCACGGCGGTCGAGACCGGCGCGCGTCGGTGACCCTCGCCGGCACGCGCCGCGTAGATGACCGCGACGACGAGGACGACGAAGGCCGCGCCGAGGCGCGAGCCGGTGAGCATCGTGAAGCCCTCGAGCTCCGAGAGGCCGCGCGCGCCTCCCGACTCCTCACCGACGGCGACGAGCGTGAGGGACGTCGCAGCGATCGGCGAGCCCGAGAGGACGAGCAGCGCGCCGAGCCAGCCGAGGCCGAGCGTCGAGAGCGCGTTCTCGACGAGCACGCTGCCCGACTCGAGGATGCCGAGCGCGGCCGCGCCGGTCTTCATCAGCTGGAGTGCGCCGACGAAGAGGAAGAGGCCGCCCACCAGCGCGGCCGCCCGTCGCAGCGTCGGCAAAAGCCGCGGCCGGCGCCGACTCGTGGTCGCGGGGGTCTCGACGGCTCGGTCGGACGCGGTCACGGTCTTCACACTTCTACGAGGCTCCTGTGAGAGTGTCAAACGACAGACTCTGGGAGAGCGTCGACCGGCTCATCGGGACGGCGCCCGACGAGCGGGCGCTCACCGTGCACCGGCTCGAGCCGCTCGCCGCCCGTCGGCTCCGTGGGCTCGGCCATGACGTTCCGGAAGCCGCGGCGGAGTCGGAGCGGCTCGGCGCGGCCTTCGCGCTCGCGGCGGCGGCGCACCTCACACGCGCGCGCGCCGCCGTCGAGGGGCCGCTCCTCGTCGTCAAGGGCCCCGAGCTCGCGGCGCTCTACCCCGACCCGGCGACGCGCGTCTCGCGCGACGTCGACCTCGTCGCGCCCGATCCCGAAGCCGTGCAACAGCAGCTGCTCGCGGTCGGGTTCGCGCAGGCGGGAAGCGCCGACTACTACGCCGACGCGGCGCACCTGGTCCCGCTCGCCTGGCCCGGGCTGCCGGTCGAGGTCGAGGTGCACGGGCGGCCGAACTGGCCGCCGTGGCTCGAGGCGCCCTCCGCCGAGGCGCTGCTGGAAGGCGCCGTGCCGTCGGCGACCGGTGTCGACGGCCTGCTGGCGCCCGCGCCCGAGCGGCATGCGCTCGTGCTGGCCGCGCACGCGTGGACGCACGGTCCGCTCACCCGGCTGCGCGACCTCCTCGACGTCGCGCTCATGACCACCGAGGCCGACCGGGCGGAGATCGAGCGTGTGGCCGCCGCGTGGGGGCTGACGAAGCTTTGGCGGACGACCGACGCGATTGCGGCCGCGCTCTTCCTCGGCGGGCCGGCGCCCCGCCCGCTGCGCACCTGGGCCCGCAACCTCTCCGAGGCCCGGGAGCGCACGGTGCTCGAGCAGCACGTCGGCCGCTGGGTCGGGTGGCACGCGGCGCTCCCGCGGCGGCAGGCCGCACGCGCGACGGTCGACGAGCTCCGCGATGACCTGACGCCCGAACGAGGCGAGACCTGGGGCAGCAAGGTCCGCCGCTCGGGGCGGGCTGTGCGGAACGCCTTCGTGCCCCGGTCGAGGCACGAGCGCGGCGGCTGAGGTCAGCAGCCCACGCCTGCCATCACCGCGGCAATCGCGAAGAGCCCGGCGACGCCGCCGACGATGGCGATGGCCACGGTCCGCGGGGCGACGCTGCGGGCCTGCTCGAATATCTCGTCCGCCTCGGAGATCCGCCACCAGCGAACGAAGCCCGCTCGCCCTGCGAGGACGAGCGCCGGGACGAGGCAGGAGACGCTCAGGACCATGAGCAGCGTGCACATGCCCCTGTTATCGGCAGGCGTGCGCCGGCCGCTAGTGGAAGCGGGCAAGCTCCTCGTGCCCGGCGCGGCCCGGGGGAGGGCCGACGTCGAGGCCGCCGAGCTCGACCCACGCGTGCGCGTCCTTGTCGGTCGGCCGGGCGGGGAGCCCGATGACGAGCTCCGCGTCGTCGTCCTGCTCCCGCAGTAGCCGGTAGAGGACGAGGGCGTTCACGAGGCAGCGGGGCCGCCGGCTCCCGACCCTGAGACTGCGGTCGACGGCGTGGCTGAGCTTCGCCGCAGAGTGGTGGTCGCGCCTCGGCGAGCCGGTCGTCCCCAGGCGGGCGACGAACGCCGGCAGCGGCTCGCGCCGCAGGCCGACGAGCACACGCGCCAGCAGCGCCCAGATGCGCAGCGCGAGCGCCGTCTTCGCGCGGAGGGAGAGCGGGGCCTCAGACACCGGCGAGCACCAGGCCGACATGGTCGTCGATCGACGCGAGGTCGAGCGGCCGGCGCAGGCGGAGGACCGGGACCGCGGCGGCGAGGTCCGTGACGCCGCCGAAGGAGCGCGCAACGTCTTCCTCGAGCGGCAGGCGGAAGCTGAGCGCCCAGAGGTCGCGGATGGCGTCGCCCCGATGGACGGGCTCGAGCGCGGCCCGCTCGTCGGCGACGTCCAGGAAGACGACGGCGCGCACCGGCACGGCCTCGCAGCCGCCGGGCGCCTCGAGGGCGTAGTGCATGCGGTCGTCACTCTCGCCGACACGCCGCACGGAGGGGAGCTCGAGCTCCGCGGCCACGTCGTGGCGCACGCGCAGCATGGCGGGCCCCGGCACGACGGCCGGCTCCGGGCCGAGCCGCACGCACGTCGTGTCCTCGCTCAACACGCGATGCCCTGCCCGGTGGAACGCGGCGGCCATGGTCGTCTTGCCGTACGTGCGCGGCGCCGCGACGATGACCGCGCCGCCATCTGCCTCCACCGCGGCCGCGTGCAACGGCAGGTCTCCGCGCGCAAGGAAGCAGAGGAGGGAGGGGATGCCCCAGAGCCGCTCCTCCCGCCGGATGCCGCCGTCTGCGGGCACGTCGATGCGGCCCGCGGACGGATCGACCGAAAACCAGCCACCGTCGCCGATCCAGAGCCGAAAGCTCTCCCCGTCCGAGTAGAGGCGCGCCTCGAGCGGCCGCTCGGGGGCCGGCTCCCACTCGACCAGGAGCGCGTCGTCGGACCGCGGCCCCTCGTCCGCGGGCGCGACTATCTCGAGGGGATCGCCGCCGCCCTCGCGCAGGTACTCGAGCGGCACCGACGAGTGGACGCCGAACCCGTAGCAGGCGCCGTGGCTCATGCGAACAGCTCCAGGTACGCGTGTGCGCGCGCCAGGTCGTAGGCCCAGAGGAGCTCGACGACGTTCAGGTCGCGCGCGTCGATCCGCTCGGCGAGCCGCCCGTAGTCGACGCCGGCGATTCTCGCCTCGGACGCGAGCGCCCAGCGCCGGAGCCCGTCGTAGTCGGCTGTTCGCAGGGCGAAGTCGTTGAAGTACGTCTTGTCCGTGCGGTCGAGCAGGGCGTCCGGCAGGCGTCCGCGGACGCTCTCCCGCAGGAGGCTCTTGGGCAGCGCGTTCGGAAACTTGATCTCGGCGGGGAGGGAGAGCACGAACTCCCAGAGGTCGACGTCGACGAGCGGCCGGCGCACGTGCACGCCGCAGGCCGCAGCGACGATCGCGTCGGCGTCGAACGAGTAGGCGCCCACTCCGACGATCGGCGCGAGCTGGTGCTCGAGCCAGCGCCGGCGCGCCGGCCGCGCGAGGTCGGGCCGCGGGCCGGGCGAGCCCGCCGCGTCCTGGTCGACCCACTCGGGCAGCTGGCGGTAGTCCTCGCGCCTGCGCGCACGCAGGTAGCGGAGCGCGAGCCGCGGCGAGACGAGCGACGGGCCGGCGCGCTGGACGATCACCTTCCACGAGGCCCCGCGGGCGCGCTGGTCTCGCACCCAGGCGGCCGAGGCGCGGGCACGGCCGTGCAGCACCAGGTGCCCGATGAGGTGCTGGCCGAACGTGAACACCCACTCCGCCATCTCCCCGGTGAGGACGTTGCGTGCGCCGAGCTCGCGCGCGACGCGGTAGTTCTCGGCCAGCTCCGGGATCGACATCGTGTCGACAGGGCCGTCGAGAAGGTCGACCCAGTGCTGGACGTCGTCGAGGGGGCGCGAGGTCGGGGTGTAGGCGTGCAGCCGCAGGCCGAGGTGGTCGGTGACGAGCTCGATCCACTGCGACTCGTCCACACCGGGGTCCTCCGGATAGACGGAGGAGACCGCGAGGAGCGGGCCGCCGGTCAGCTCGCGCGTGCGCGACGCCGCGTAGGCGGCGATCGTCGGGGAGTCGATCCCGCCGGAGAGCGAGACGGCGTCGGCGCCGGTCAGGCTGCGGTGCACGGCACGCTCGACGAGGGCGGAGAGCTGCTCGCGGGCCTCGGGGACGCTCAGCTTTGCGGTCTCGAGGAGCGGCTCGGGGTCCCAGTAGCGCCGGAAGGAGACCGGCCCGTCGCCGACGGTCGCCGTGGACGCGCGCGGGAAGCGGTCGACGCCGCGGAGCATCGTCCCCCGCGCGTCGAAGCGCCCGAAGAACATCGCCTCCACGGCCTCGACGTCGGGCGCGCGGTCGATGCCGGCGCCGGCGGCGACCTGCTTGCCCTCGGTCGCGGCGACGAGCCCGTCGGGGCTTTCGCGGTGGAAGAGCGGCGCGAGCCCGAGGTGGTCGCGGAAGACGACGAGCTTCGTCCCGTCCGTCCAGGCCCCCGCGAAGACCCCGCGCAGGCGTCCGGGCGCCTCCTCGCCCCAGGCTTCGAAGGCGGCGAGGACCGTTTCGGCCGGGTCGGCCCCGTCGAGGCCGAGCTCGGCGGCGTTGTCGAGCGTTCCCGTGACGACGGCAGCGCGGCCGTCGCCCGCCGCCAGCCAGGCGTCGCGGAGCTCCGGTGCGTTCGAGATGCCGACGGAGATCGTTCCGATCGTCCGGACGTCGAGCTCCTCGCCCCGATGCGGGGCCGCCCGCAGCGCGCGCTCGGCCGCCTCCCCGTCGGGGCTCGCGCTCGCGTGGTGGACGACGGCGATCGAGCCCACGGCTCGGTCAGCCCGCGATCAGGTCGCGCTCGCGGAGGTCGGCGAGGAAGCGCTCCGTCTCGTCCGCCAGGTCGTGGGGAGGATCCTCGAGGCCCTCGCGCAGGTCGTCGACGAGCGCGTCGAAGGTCCGCTCGCCGTCGATCAGGCTCCAGATGAGCGAGCCGACCTCGTTGAGGCCGTGGTACTCCCCCGAGTCGAGATGGAGGAGCACGCCGCCGCCCTCGCCCGCGAGCTCGCGGTAGACGACGTTCGGGTTCCGCCGGATGACCCCGTCCTCCACCATGATCAATAGAGGCCCAGGGTGCCCTGGCGGCGCTCGCGCCGCAACGCGGCGCGGAAGGCGTAGACGCCGAGCGTCAGCGAGATCGCCGAGAGCGGGACGAGGATCGCCACGGCCCGGCCGACCCCCTCCCAGCCGGTGCCCGCGAGGAGCGGCTCGCGCATGCCGTCGACCGCGATCGTGATCGGGTTCAGCTCGGCGATCGAGGCGACCCAGCCGGGCAGGACGTCGAGCGGGTAGAAGGCGCCGGAGAAGAGGACGAGCACGGTCGACCCCAGCCCGACGAGCCCGGAGCCGCGGCGGAACGTGAGCGTGGCGCCTGCGCTCGCCACTCCGAGGCCCCAGACGAAGGGGATGAAGACGAGGAGCACCACGAGCGCGGGAACGAGCCCGCTCGCATGGAAGTCGAGCCCGAACGCGAGCGCGATGACGACGAGGAAGACCGCAGTGCGGATCGGGATGTAGATGAGGTCGTAGACGACGGAGCCGAGCTGAATCGTCGCGGGGCTCGTCGGCGTCATGAGCAGCGACTCGAGCGTGCCCGCGAACTGCTCCTGCTGCATCCCGATCGCGACCCGCCCGAGCGCGAGCGTCAGGAACGCCGAGATGGCGATGCCGACCGCGACGAACTCCATGTAGGTCGTCGGCGTGCCCCCGAAGGACGGGAGCTTCGCCGGGTCGACCATGAGGCCGACGAAGTAGAACATGAAGGCCTGGAGGGCGAGCCCGACCCAGTCGCCGACGAACGGCAGCCGGTAGCTCCACGCGACGATGAAGTCCCGCCGGACAAAAGCGGGCAGCTTGCGGAGCTCGCCCGTGAGATGCGCCCCGGTCGTCACTCGCCCGACCCCGCCAGGTTGAGATAGGCGTTCTCGATCTCCGACCGCTCCTCGCGGCAGCCGAGCACGTCGACGCCGCCGGCCGTCAGGGACGAGAGCACGTCCCCGAGCACGGCGTCCGCCTCTAGGTGGAGCAGGAAGTCGTCCGCGTCGCCGCCGTCCGCGGCGGCGATCGTCGCCCGGCTCGCGACCGCCTCGCGCAGGACGGGCTCGAGCTCGCGGCCGCTCATCCGCCCGTTCCGCAGCCGCAGGACGTAGCGTCGCGGGACGGAGAGCGCGACGAGCTGCGAGACGGTCCCCTGGAACGCGGCCTTCCCCTCGCGTAGCAGGGTGACCTCGTCGGCGAAGCCGCGGATCTCCTCGATCCGCTGCGTGGCCCAGACGACCGCGGCGCCCTCGTCGGCGAGCCCGCGGACCAGCTCGCGCATGAGCGCGGCGCCCTCGGGGTCGAGGTCGTGCGTGGCCTCGTCGATCAGGAGCACGCTCGGCTCGGTCAGGAGCGCGCGTGCGATCGAGAGCCGCTTCTGCATCCCGTGGGAGTAGAACGCGGAGCGGAGCCGGCCCGCGTCCTCGAGGCCGACCAGCTCGAGCAGCTCCCAGGCGCGGGCCGTCGCCTCGCGCCTCGACATGCCGTGGAGGCGTCCGAAGAAGACGAGGTTCTCGACCCCCGAGATGCGGAGGTAGAGCGAGCGGTCGCCCGAGGGGACGAGGCCCATCCGGGCCCGCAGCTCCCGCGGGCACTCCCACGTGTCGACGCCGAGCAGCCGCGCCGAGCCGGCGTCGGGCTTGACGAGCCCGGTGAGGACGCGGACGAGCGTGGTCTTGCCGGCGCCGTTCGGGCCGAGCAGCGCCGCGATCTCGCCGGAGTCGACGGTCAGGGAGACGCCGTCGAGGGCGACGCGCTCGCCGAAGCGGCGCGCAAGGTCGTGCGCCTCGACGACGGGCGCGGCCTGCGTCAGCTGATCGAGCCCCGTTCTAGGACGGGCAGGAGTACTCGCAGAACTTGTCGAGCTGGCAGATGCGCCAGTCGCCCTGCTTGTTCTGGTGAGGGTTGCCGGCCGGGACGCAGATGTTCGTCGGAATCTGCGCACGTGCAAAAGTGTGCTCGGAGATCGAGCCGTAGTCCACAACGGTTGGGCTCGCGAACGCGATCTTCATCGCTGGATTCTTCCTTTCGCCCCGGAGGCCCCGGGTCAGGCCTTCACCCGCAATGGTGCAGGTTTCCACCCTCGCCCGCAACATACCTTTGACCAGTTTGCGCGAACTTCAGTGTCTGCTGCGAAGCCGCGGGGCGACGGCGTCTGCGACCGCATAGGCGGCGAGAACCCGTGTGACGAAGCGGGTTGCGCGGGGGCTCGCCACCTGCGCGGCCCCGAGGATGCCCGCCGCCCAGAGGGAAACGCAGTGGGAGCACGTGACCAGCTCGCCGACCGCCCGCGTCAGGCCTTCGCCCCTGGGCTGGACCGCGGCGGGGCCGTCGGCGAAGGGCCGGCGCAGGAAGACCGTCACGCGATCTTCGGCGACGACCTTCCCGATCTTCGCGCCGGCCACCCCGAGCGCGACGACGTCCGTCGCCGTCGTCGGGCCCGCGCCGTTCCCGCGGCCGGCGCGCGCCGCCGCGGTCAGGAGCCCCGCCCAGAAGAGCCCTGAGAGCGCCGCGTACGGCGCCTCGGAGGCCATCAGAAGTCGACCACGAGCCCGTCGTGCGCGACCGGCACGCCCTCGGGCGGCGCCAGCTCGACCGGGCGGTGGGTGAGGAGGATGCGCCCGTCGGCCGCGTCGAGCGCCTCCTGCGCGGAGAGGTGGCCGCGAGGCAGGCCGTCGTCCTCGCCCTCGGCGAGCGTGGCCTCGCAGAGGAAGAGGTCGGCGCCGCGGGCGAGCCCGGCGAGCTGCTCGGTCGGCGCGGAGTCGCCCGAGTAGGCGAGCGTCGTCCCGTTCGACGTCACGCGGAAGCCGTGGGCGATCAGCTCGTAGTGCGGGAGCCGGCAGGCCTGGATCTGGAAGCCCGACGCGCTGAAGGCGACGCCGGGCTCGAACTCCCGCACCTCGAACGCCTCCTCGAACATGTTCTCGTTGCCCCAGTGGGAGGCGAACTCCTCCAGGTGGCCGCGGCCGCCCGGCGGGAGCCAGAGGTTGCAGGCGATCCGATGCTCCTGCGGGCCGTAGGCGTTGAGCCAGGCCCAGGGCACGAGGTCGCCCCAGTGGTCGAGGTGGAAGTGGGTGATCGCAATCGACCGCGGGTACAGCTCGAGCTCGCGCAGGCGCGCGAGGACGCCGGGCCCGCAGTCGAGGAGAAGTGCGCCGCCGTCACCCTCGACCAGGTACCCGGACTGGGCGCTTCCCGGGTTCGGCCAGGCGGGCGACGAGCCGATGACGGTCAGGCGCACCTCCATATACTGGCGCACCATGGCCAGGAAGATCCGGGTCGTGATCGCGAAGCCCGGCCTCGACGGTCACGACCGGGGGGCAAAGATCATCGCCAGAGCGCTCCGGGACGCCGGAATGGAGGTCATCTACACGGGCCTCCACCAGACCCCGGAGCAGATCGTCGAGACCGCGATCCAGGAGGACGCGGACGCCGTCGGCATCTCCATCCTCTCCGGCGCGCACATGACGCTCGTCCCGCGGATCCTCGAGGGGCTTCGCGAGAACGGGGTCGAGGACGTGCTCGTGGTGGTCGGCGGGACGATCCCGCGCGAGGACGTGGTCGCGCTCAAGGAGCAGGGCGTCGCCGAGATCTTCACGCCCGGCGCGCCGGTCTCCGAGATCGTCGACTTCCTCCGGGCCAACGTGCCCGTCGAAGCCTGATGGCGATCTCGGTCGAGCGCGACGGCGGGACGGCGATCGTCACGGTCGACCGGCCCGAGGCGATGAACGCGCTCGACGTGGAGCACCTCGAGTCGCTCCGGGAGAACCTCGCCGCGCTCGCCGAGGACGACTCCGCCCGCGTCGTGGTGCTGACGGGCGCGGGGGAGAAGGCCTTCGTCGCCGGGGCGGACATCAAGTACATGCAAGGCCTCGGCGTCCTCGAGGCGCGGCGGTGGGGCCAGCTCGGCCACGACTGCGGGAACCTGCTCGAGACGATGCCGAAGCCGACGATCGCTGCGATCAACGGCTACGCGCTCGGCGGCGGCTGTGAGCTCGCGCTCGCGTGCGACCTGCGGCTCGCGTCCTCGAACGCGAAGATCGGCCAGCCGGAGATCGACCTCGGGATCATTCCCGGCTGGGGCGGCTCCGTCCGGCTCGCACGAACCACGACGCTCGGCTTCGCCAAGGAGCTCATCTTCACCGGGCGCCCCGTCGACGCCGAGAAGGCGCTCGCGCACGGCCTCGTCGGCGCGGTCTACGAGCCCGGCGAGCTGCGCGAGAAGACCCTCGAGCTCTGTCGCGCCCTCGAGGCCAAGAGCCCGCTCGCGCTCGCGTATGCCAAGGAGGCCGTGAACGTCGCCCTCCAGGGCCCGCACCGGACGAACCTGGAGATCGAGGCGAGGCTCTTCGCCATGCTTTTCTCGAGCGAGGACCAGTCCGAGGGCATGGCGGCGTTCGCGGAGAAGCGCCCGCCCGAGTTCACCGGGCGCTAGATCGAGCCGGTGAAGGTGTCGCAGACCGCCGGGCGCCCCTCCTCGTAGCCCCGCGAGAACCAGCGTCGGCGCTGCTCGGACGAGCCGTGCGTCCACGTCTCCGGGTTCACCTGGCCCTGCGTCTGCTCCTGGATGCGGTCGTCGCCGATGGCCGAGGCCGCGTCGAGGCCGGCGTTGATGTCGTCCTGCGTCAGCTCCTCGATCAGGCCGTTCTCGACCGCGTTCGCAGCCCAGACGCCGGCGTAGCAGTCGGCCTGGAGCTCGGCGCGGACGGCCCGGCTCTCCGGGCCCTGCCGGTCGTTCCCGATGCGGTCGAGGTCGCCGGTCAGGTCCTGGACGTGATGGCCGTACTCGTGCGCGATCACGTACGCCTGGGCGAACGGCGCCTCGCCCGCGCCGAAGCGCGACTGGAGCTCGTCGAAGAAGCCGAGGTCGATGTAGACGAGCTGGTCGCCCGGGCAGTAGAAGGGGCCGACCTGCGAGGTGGCCCCGCCGCAGGCCGTCTGCACCTGGTCGGTGAAGAAGACCGTGTCGACGTACTGATACTGCTCGCCGCTGCGCTCGAAGACGCCGTCCCAGAAGTCCTGGGTGCTGTTGACGACGCCGACGATGAAGCAGTCCTGGCGCTCGTTCGCGTCGGCGCCGCTGCGGCACTCTTCCGAGACCACGCCGGGATCGTCTCCCTGCCCGACCTGCTGATCCTCGAGCGGTGCGAGCTGCCCGAGTCCCCCGCCGCCGGTCAGGAGGCTGAAGAGCACGTAGATCACGAGCACGCCCAGTCCGACTCCCCCGCCGCCCACGGCTAGGCCGCGACCGCCGCCACGTCCGCGGACGTCCGTGACCTGGCCCGGGTCGAGCTTCGCTCCCTTCCTGAACCGCATGGAGCCTCCCTACCCAGGAGGCCGTGGAGCCAAGCGCCGGTTCGGTACCCTTCCTGGAGCGGGAGCCCCTGCCGGGGCTGAGAGGTGGCCAGGGAGGCTGCGACCGCCAACCACCTGATCTGGGTAATGCCAGCGAAGGGACGTGAATGAGCACTCAGGATCACCTCGTCATCGCCGGACGCGAGTTCCGCTCGCGCCTGCTGACCGGCACCGGTAAGTACGACACGTTCGAGACCATGCGCGAGGCGCTCGGCGCCTCCGGCTCGGAGATCGTCACCGTCGCCGTGCGGCGCATCGACCTCGACGCGCCGGGCGACGACATCACGAGCTACCTTCCGGACGACGTCCTGCTCCTGCCCAACACCTCGGGCTGCGAGACGGCCGACGAGGCGGTGCGCACCGCGCGCCTCGCGCGGGCCGGCGGGCTTCCGGACTGGGTGAAGCTCGAGGTCATCCCGGACGCGCGCTACCTGCTCCCGGACCCCGTCGAGACGCTGCGCGCGGCGGCGGAGCTCGTCGAGGACGGGTTCACCGTCCTCCCGTACGTCTTGCCGGACCCCGTTCTCCAGAAGAAGCTGGAGGAGGTCGGGTGCGCCACGGTCATGCCGCTGGCCGCGCCGATCGGGACGGGCCGGGGGCTCAAGCTCCGCGACACCATCCGAATCATGATCGAGCAGGCCGAGGTGCCGCTCGTGGTCGACGCGGGGCTGGGCTCGCCCTCGCACGCGGCCGACGCGATGGAGATGGGCGCCGACGCCGTCCTCGTCAACACGGGCATCGCCCGGGCGGGCGACCCGGTGGCGATGGCGCGCGCCTTCAGGCTCGCGGTCGAGGCCGGCCGAACCGCGTTCGAGGCCGGCGTCATGGAGGAGCAGACGGAAGCACAACCGTCGAGCCCCGTGGGAGGGACCGTTTGAGCGTCGCATGCCTCCGGCTTGCTCCCGTGGGGGAAACCATGTTTCCCCCACGAGCCCCCTTCTTTGACGCAGTGAAGGAACCTCCCGGTTCCCTCACACACCCTCCACTAGCTCACCGCTCGGAGACCGAGCGATGAGCTCGATCGTCGTCAACGGCAAGGACGAATCCCTCCAGGAGGGCGACACGGTCACGGCGCTCCTCGAGCGGCTCGGGCTCGGTGCTCGCTACGCGCTCGTCGAACGGAACGGCGAGCCCGTCGAGCGCTCGCGCTACGGCGAGGTCAGGCTCGAGGACGGCGACCGGCTCGTCGTCGCGCGACCCGTTGCCGGCGGCTGATCCAGCCCTCGAGGCCCGCCTCTACCTGATCACCGGCGCGCGGCCGGGCCTCGAGAGCTTTCTCGAGGCCGCCGTGCGCGGAGGCGTCGACCTCGTCCAGCTGCGCGAGAAGACACTCGACGACCGTGAGCTTCTCCCCGTGCTCGAGGAGGCACGGGCGATCACGCGGCGGCTCGGGCTCCCGCTCGTCGTCAACGACCGGCCCGACCTCGCGGTGCTCGTCGGCGCGGACTACGTCCACGTCGGCCAGGACGACATGCCGACCGAGGCTGCTCGCCGGTTCGGCATCCCGGTGGGCCTCTCCACCCACTCCCCCGACGAGCTCGACGCAGCTGAAGCCGACTACGTCGGCGTAGGGCCGGTGTACGCGACGCCCACGAAGGAGGGCCGGCCGGCCGTCGGGCTGGAGCTCGTCCGCTACGCGGCGGAGCACGCGCGCGTGCCCTGGTTCGCGATCGGTGGGATCGACGCGGGGAACCTGGCGGACGTCGTTGCCGCGGGCGCGACCAGGATTGCGGTCGTGCGCGCGATCGGAGACGCCGAGGATCCCGAGCGGGCCGCGCGAGAGCTCAGAGCCGCTCTTCCCTAGTCCTGCTTGCGGATCAGCAGGTCGGCCGCGACGTGCAGGCCGGGCAGGGCGCGCGAGGCGTTGAGGTTCTGCGTGAAGTCGTCGGTCCAAACGATGACCTTGAGGCCCGGCTTGAACTGGCTCAGGCTCACCGTCGCGAAGACGCCGGGGCCTGACCACTTGCGGTAGATCGTGTCGGGCGAGACCGAGAGGGCGATGTCGCGGTTGGGGAACGCCACCCAGCCGTTGGACGTGCGCACGCGCGTGACGCGGAGGCGGATGCGCTGCGGGTCGGTGTCCGTGACCGTGTAGACGACCGTCCCTTCGACCCGCATGTTCAGGCTCGTCACCGCCGCGGGCGGGCGGGCGTAGAGGTGCTTGAACCCTGCGCGCAGGTAGCGGTACGGCGAGACCGCGCGGCCGCGGTTCGGGTGGACCTCGAAGTGGAGGTGGGAGGCGATCCCGTTCGCGTCGCCCGAGTCGCCCACGTAGGCGATCAGCTGGCCGGCCTGCACCTGCTGGTTCGAGACGAGGCCGGGCGCGTACGCGATCCCGTTCTTGCAGCCGCCCTGGTTGTCGTTGCGAAGCGTCTTGTCGTTGTTCAGGTGGATGTACATGTACGACGTGCCGCTTCGGCCGTAGAAATAGAGCATGCAGCCCGCCGAGCGGGAGGCGGTGTACTTGACGACACGACCCGGCTCGACTGCGACCACGGGCGAGCGCTTCGCCGCCATGATGTCGTTGCCCTCGTGGCTGCCCTGCCAGCGCGGGGCGCCGAAGTCGTCGGTGAACGAGACCTTGGCGACGACGGGGAAGACGAGACGCGGCACCGCGGCACCTGCGGTCCCGGAGAAAGCCCCCGCGAGAAGGAGGACCAGAATGGATGCGGCTGTCGTCCGGTGGCGGCTCATGGGTGAGCGGTCCGACGCTCCGGTGCGGCGCCTGGAAAGCGCGCCGAGACTAGCAAAGGCCTCGGCAGGAACGTGTAAAGACTTGAGGACGGGTTGGGTCGATAGGATCCGCCCCCGGTGAAGGTCGCCGTCTTGGTGAAGGAGGTCCCCGAGACATCCGCGCGCACGCGGATCGATCCCGGCACCCTCCGGCTCGACCGCAGCGGCTCCTCCGCCCTGAACCCGTTCGACGCCCACGCGCTCGAGGAGGCGATCCGCATCCGCGAGGCCGACGGCGAGGGTGAGGTGGTGGCGATCATGATGGGGCCGTCGGGCGCCGCGGACTCGCTCCGCAAGGCGCTCGCGATCGGCGCCGACCGCGCGGTGCACGTCGTCGACGACGCCCTCGCCGGCTCCGACCTCGTGGCGAGCGCGCGGGCGCTCGCGAAGGCGGTCGCGCGCGAGGAGCCCGAGCTCGTACTCCTCGGCCAGCAGGGCGGGGACTCCGACGGCGCGGTGCTCTGGTCGGCGCTCGCCGAGCTGCTCCAGCTCCCGGTCGTCTCGCAGGCCGCGAGCCTCGAGCTCGCGGGCGGCAAGGCGAAGGCGAAGCGCCAGACCGAGTACGGCTACGACGTGATCGAGGCGACGCTCCCGTGCGTCGTGGCCGTGTCCGACGCAATCAACGAGCCGCGCTACCCGTCGCTCAAGGGGATCATGGGCGCGAAGAAGAAGCCGTACGACACGGTCTCGGCCGGCGACCTCGGCCTGTCCGCAGACGAGATCGGCGAGGCCGGGTCGCAGACCGTCGTCCTCGCTCTGGCCGACCCGCCGGCACGCGGGGACTCCGTCAAGATCGAGGACGAGGGCGACGCGGCGGACAAGATCCTCGCCTACCTCGCCGAGAGGAAGCTCGTCTAGTGGCGACTCTTGTCTATCTGGAGGACCACGAGGGCGAGCTCGTCAAAGGCTCGCTCGGCGTTCTCACCAAGGCCGCCCAGCTCGGCGACGACGTCGCGGCCGTCGTGGCCGGCTCGGGCGTGAAGGAGCTCGCCCCGCAGGCGGGCCGCTACGGCGCGAAGCGCGTCTTCGCCGCCGACGACGCGGCGCTCGCCTCGCCGCTTCCGCAGCCGCGTGTCGACGTGGTTGCGAAGCTCATCGAGGAGCAGGGCTTCGACACGGTGCTCTTCGGCGCCTCCGTGCTCGCCGCGGACGTGGCCGCCGGGGTCGCCGCGCGCCTCGGCGCCGGGCTCAACTGGGACCTCGTCGACTTCGAGCTCCGCGACGGCGAGCTCGTCGGCAAGCGCCCGGCCCTCCAGGACTCCGTCTTCGTCGAGGTCGGCTGGAAGGGCACACCGCGGCTCGCGCTCGTCCGCTCGGGGACCTTCGAGCCTTCCGAGAGCGGCGGCGACGCCGAGGTCGAGGACGTGGCCGTCGAGATCCAGGATTTCTCGCGCGGCGCCGAGATGCTCGAGCGCGCGCACGCGGAGAGCGAGGGGCCGTCCATCGAGGACGCCGACGTGATCGTCGCCGGCGGGCGCGGCCTCGGCGACCCCGAGAAGTTCGCGCTGCTCGAGGAGCTCGCCAAGGCACTCGGGGGCGCGGTGGCCGCGACGCGGGCCGTCGTCGACGCCGGCTGGTACCCGTACGCGACGCAGGTCGGGCAGACGGGCCGGACCGTCTCCCCGCGCCTCTACATTGCCGCCGGCATCTCGGGCGCCATCCAGCACAAGGTCGGGATGCAGGCCTCCGGCACCATCGTCGCCATCAACAAGGACCCGAACGCACCGATCTTCGAGTACGCCGACCTCGGTGTCGTCGGCGACCTGCACGAGATCGTGCCCAAGCTGACCCAGCTCCTGCGAGACCGCGGATGAGCGCGCGCCCGGCAGACTTCCCGCCCCCGTTCGACTGGCGCGAGTTCGTCGCCGAGCCGACCGACCCGCCGGACGAGCGCATCGACGTCGGCGTCCTCATCGTCGGCGCCGGCCCGGCCGGGTTGTCCGCCGCGATCCGCGTCGGGCAGCTGCTCGAGGAGAGCCCAGAGCTGCAGGAGCACCTCGGCGACGTGCCGGTGGCCGTCGTCGAGAAGGGCCGCGCTCCCGGCGCGCACCTGCTCTCCGGCGCCGTCGTCAACCCGCGCGCCTTCCGCGAGCTCTTCCCGGGCATGCTCACGGAGGAGATGCCGTTCCGCGGCGCCGTCGTGCGCGAGGGCGTCTACTACCTGACCGAGAAGCGGCACCTGCGCGTGCCCGCGCCGCCGACGATGTGGAACCACAACCACCACGTCGCCTCGCTCTCGGAGATCGGGCGCTGGCTCGCCGAGCGCGCCGAGGCGCTCGGCGTCACCATCGTCCCCGAGACGAGCGCGCGGCGGCTGCTCGTGAGCGGCGGCCGCGTGGTCGGGATCCGCACCGGCGACAAGGGCCGCGGCAAGGACGGGGAGGAGCTGGCGAACTTCGAGCCCGGCTCCGACATCCGCGCGCGCGTGACGATCCTCGCCGAGGGGACGCAGGGCCACCTGGCCGGGATCGCGTCCTCCTGCTTCGGGCTCAACTCGCAGCCGCAGGTCTACGCGCTCGGTGTGAAAGAGGTCTGGGAGGTCGCGCGGCCGCTCGACCGCGTCATCCACACGATGGGCTGGCCGTTGCGCGGCGGGAAGAAGTTCCGCGAGTTCGGCGGCAGCTTCATCTACCCGCTCGGCGACGACAAGGTCGCCATCGGCATGGTCGTGGGCCTCGACTACACGGATGCGACGCTGTCCGTCCACGACCTGCTCCAGGAGCTGAAGACGCACCCCTTCGTGCGCCGCATCCTCGACGGCGGCTCACGGGTCGCCTGGGGCGCGAAGACGATCCCCGAGGGCGGCTTCCAGGCCCTGCCCGACCGCTTCTCGTTCCCCGGCGGGATGATCGTCGGCGACTCGGCCGGCTTCGTGAACGTGCCGGCGCTCAAGGGAGTGCACTACGCGATGAAGTCCGGGATGCTCGCGGCCGAGGCGGCCTTCGAGGCCGTCAAGCCGGGGCGGACCTCGTGGGCGCCGGGCGCGCTCGACGCGTACGACGAGGGCGTGCGCTCGAGCTATCTCTGGAGCGACCTCGAGCGCGTCCGCAACATGCGGCCCGCGTTCAAGAACGGCTTCATCCGCGGCGCCCTGATGGCCGGGGTCTCCCTGAACACGCTGGGGAAGCTCCCGCCGGGGACGAAGTCGCTCGAGTCCGACGCCGCCGTGCCCGTCGACGCGCGCGACGGTGCGTCGCGCTACCCGAAGCCGGACGGTCAGCTCGTCTTCGACAGGCTCTCGAGCGTCTACCTCTCGGGGAACAAGACGCGCGACGACGCGCCGAGCCACATCCGCATCGACCACAAGGTCAGGCGCGAGGTGGCCGAGACCTGGGCGCACATGTGTCCCGCGCAGGTGTACGAGGTCGCGGGCGAGGCCAGCCCCGCCGGCAACGTGGTCGACGTCGAGGTGACCGCGTCCAACTGCGTCCAGTGCGGCGCGATCACGGCCAAGGGCGGGCGGTTGACGCCGCCCGAGGGCGGGGACGGGCCCGAATACAGCCTGATGTAGGAGCGGCCGCGGCTGCGATCGGCGGCCGCCTGCACCGGACGCCGACGCTCTCGTCGGAGACCCTGGGCAACGCGTTCGGCGGTCGCGCGTTCCTGAAAGCCGAGCTGCTCCAGAAGACGGGCAGCTTCAAGCCGCGCGGCGTCCTCACCAAGCTGGCGTCCCTCACGGCCGAGGAGCGCGCGCGGGGCGTGATCGCGGCCTCGGCGGGGAACCACGCCGGGGCGCTCGCCTACTGCTCCGCGCTCGAGGGCCTCGACTGCCTCGTGGTCATGTGGCAGGGCGCGAGCGAGCAGAAGCGGGCCGCCGCGATCGGCTACGGAGCGGCGGTCGACCAGCAGGCAGCCGGGCCGACCGAGGTCTTCGAGCGGCTCGCCGAGCTGCAGGAGTCGACCAGCCGGGTGCTCGTGCACCCCTTCGCCGACCCGCTCGTGATCGCGGGCCAGGGCACGGTCGGCGTCGAGATCGGGGAGGACGTGCCCGACCTGGACGTGGTCGTCGTCCCGGTGGGCGGCGGCGGGCTCGTCAGCGGGATCGCGACCGCGCTTCCGGACGTGCGCGTGGTCGCCGTCGAGCCCGAGATCTCGGCTGCGCTGCACGACGGCCTCGCCGCCGGGAAGTCCGTGCCCGTCGTCCCCCGCTCGATCGCGGACGGGCTCAACGCCCCGTTCGCCGGGGAGCTCAACGTCGAGATCTGCAGGGCACGCGGCGTCGAGCCGGTCCTCGTCACCGAGGAGGAGATCCACGACGGATTCCGCTTCGTCTACGAGCGCGCGAAGCTTGCCGCGGAGCCCGCGGGAGCGACCGGAATCGCCGCCCTGCTGGCCGGAAAAGTCGCCGATGTCGAGGGCAAGACGGTCGCCGTCGTCGTCTCCGGCGGCAACGTAGCCGGCGAAACGGCCTCTGGTATCCTCAAGCCCGACCCCGGCAAGGCCGACAGATGAAGAGCGACATCCATCCTGACTACGTCCTCGCGACCGTTCGCTGCTCCTGCGGCAACGAGTTCCAGACCCGCTCCACAAAGGCCGAACTTCACGTTGAGATCTGCTCCGAGTGCCATCCGTTCTACACGGGCAAGCAGAAGGTCGTCGACACCGGCGGCCGCGTCGCCCGCTTCCAGAAGCGCCTCGAGAAGGCCGGCGCTCGGCGCGGCGAAGACGAGTCCTAGGAAAGCCGGTCAACGGTGAGCGCGCCGATCGGCGGCCAGGCGGTGCTCGAAGGCGTGATGATGCGCGGCCCCTCCGCGTGGTCGGTCGCCGTGCGCAAGCCCGACGGCGAGATCGCCGAGGTCAACCGTCCCATCTCGTCCTTCCTGCTGCGCCACCGCTGGGCGCGGCTGCCCGTCGTCCGCGGTGTTTTCGCACTCGGCGAGTCGCTCGCGATCGGCTTCCGTGCGCTCGCCATCTCTGCGAACTACGCGGCCCAGGAGGAGGGTGAGGAAGGGGAGGTCGAGACCGAGCTCTCGCGCGGGCAGCTGCTCTTCGCGTTCGGGATCGCGATCGGCTTCGCGCTCCTGCTCTTCAAGGTCTCGCCGGCGCTGATCACGAGCTGGCTCCCGATCGAGTCGACCGGGTGGTTCGTCGTCATCGAGGGCTGCCTGCGCGTGACGATCTTCATCCTCTATCTCGTGATCGTGGGCTTCATGCCCGACCTGAAGCGCGTCTTCCAGTACCACGCGGCCGAGCACAAGGCGATCAACGCCTACGAGGCCGGCGACGCGCTCGAGCCCGAGGTCGTCCAGCGCCACAGCCTCATTCACGTGCGCTGCGGCACCGCGTTCCTGCTCTACGTGATGGTGATCGCGATCTTCGTGTTCGCCTTCGTCGGCCAGCCGGGCTGGTTTTGGCTGATCGTCTCGCGCATCGCGCTCCTGCCGGTCATCGCCGGCATCGCATACGAGGTGATCCGCTTCGCCGGCAAGCACCCGCAGAACCCGATCCTGCGCACGATCCTGGCGCCGGGCCTCTGGCTCCAGCGCCTGACGACGCGGGCTCCCTCGCTCGACCAGATCGAAGTCTCGATCCGCGCGCTCCACGAGGTGCTCCGCCTCGAGGGCCGGCTAACGCCGGAGGAGCGCAAGGTCGAGGTCATGGCCTAGGCGCAAAGCCGGCGCCGCCCCGCCCCGGGGCTATTCTGAGCCGGTCATGGCAGCCGCAATCGAGAACCTGGTCGACGAGCTCGAGCGCTCCTACGTCGAGGCGCAGGAGCGCATGAACGACCCGTCGCTCTACTCGGACCGCAACGCCGCGGCCGATGCGGGGCGGCGCCTGAAGGAGCTCGAGGGCCCTCACAAGCTCGCCCAGGAATGGCGCGAGGCGCGCGAGGACGCGGACGCGGCGCGCTCCGACCCCGACCTCCGCGAGCTCCTGCCCGAGATCGAGGAGCGGCTCGAGCGTTTGGAGGAGGACCTCAAGCTCGCGCTCGTCGAGCGCGACCCGAACGACGCGAAGGACGTCGTCGTCGAGATCCGGCAGGGCGCCGGCGGCGACGAGGCTGCGCTCTGGGCCGGCGATCTCTTCCGCATGCTCACGCGGTATGCGGAACGGCGCGGGTTCAAGTGGGAGACGCTCGCCTCCGGGCCCAACGAGGGCGGCGGCTACAAGGACGTCACCTTCGCGGTGAAGGGCGACGGCGCGTACTCGATCTTCAAGTGGGAGGGCGGGACCCACCGCGTGCAGCGGGTTCCGGAGACCGAGTCGCAGGGAAGGATCCACACCTCGACCGCCACCGTAGCGGTCATGCCCGAGGCGGAGGAGGTCGACGTGGAGGTCGACCAGAACGACCTCAAGATCGACGTCTACCGCTCGACCGGCCCCGGAGGCCAGAGCGTGAACACGACCGACTCGGCCGTGCGGATCACGCACCTGCCGACCGGGATCGTCGTCGCCATGCAGGACGAGAAGTCGCAGCTCCAGAACAAGCAGAAGGCGATGCGCGTGCTGCGCGCGCGGCTCCTCGAGGCGGAGCTGCGGCGCCAGCAGGAGGAGCTTTCCGCGCAGCGGCGCTCGCAGATCGGGAGCGGCGACCGCGCCGAGAAGATCCGCACGTACAACTTCCCGGAGAACCGGGTCACGGACCACCGCATCAAGCTGACGCTCCACCGGCTCGACGCCGTCCTCGACGGAGACCTGGAGGAGCTCTCGGAGGCGCTCGGAGCGGAAGAGCGCCGGCGCGCGCTCGAGGCAGCGGCGGCATGAGCCCGCTCGTCGCGGTGCACGACGTGGAGCGCGAGCTCCGCGAGGCGGGGGTGCCCTCGCCTCGTGTCGACTCGGAGCACCTGGTTGCGCACGTCCTCGGCCTGACCCGCTCGGGGCTCTACTCGTCCGACCGCCTCCTGTCGGAGGGCGACCGCACGCGGCTGGGGGAGCTCGTCACGCGCCGGCGCGCGCGCGAGCCGCTCGCGTACATCCTGGGCGAGTGGGGCTTCCGGCGCCTCATGCTCAACGTCGACGCGCGGGCGCTCGTCCCGCGGCCCGAGACGGAGGTGGTCGTGGAGCGCTGCCTCGCGCGCTTGGAGGGCCTTTCCGAGCCGCGGATCCTCGACGTCGGCACCGGCTCGGGCGCGATCGCGCTCGCGCTCGCGGACGAGGTTCCGGCCGCCCGCGTCGTGGCCGTCGACCTCTCCGAGGACGCGCTCGCCCTCGCGCTCGAGAACCTCGCGCGCGCCGACGTGGACGGCCGCGTCGAGCTCAGGCGTGGCGACCTCCTCGCCGGCGTCGCGGGACCGTTCGACCTCGTCGTCTCCAACCCGCCGTACGTGCCCGCGGCCGAGTACGGCTCTCTCCAGCCCGAGATCAGGCTCTACGAGCCCTACGGCGCCGTCGTCGGCGACCGTGTCTGGGAGCAGGTCGCCCGCGAGGCGCGCCGCGCGCTCGCTCCCGGCGCCTGGCTCGTACTCGAGTGCGGCGACGGCCAGGCCGCGGAAGTCTCGGCCGGCCTCACCGCCCTCGGCTACGAGGACGTCCTGGCCACCCCGGACCTCGCCGGCCGCGACAGGGTCGTCGAGGGGCATCGTCCCTAGCAGCCACGTCCGGGGGTCAGACCCCAGGGCGTGTCTGGCGCGGCCAGGGTCCTGTGGACGGTCGCCTCGCAATCGACCACGCCGTCCCGGCAAACTTCCACACGTGACCGGAAACCACATCTCGAAGGCCATGTCCCGGGGTCTGACCCCAGGGCATGGCTCTGAGGGCCGCCGGTGAGCGACGAGGCCGTTGCGGCATTGAAGGCCGGGCAGGTCGTGCTTCTGCCTACCGACACGGTGTACGGGGTGGCCGTGGACGCTTGCCGGGAGGCGCCCGTCCGGCGCCTCTACCGCCTCAAGGAGCGGCCCGAGGCGATGCCCATTGCGCTCCTCGCGGCCGACCTCGACGCGATCCTCGACGCCGTGCCCGAGGCACGCGGGCGCTGCGCTGTCGCGGCTCGCGCGCTCCTGCCGGGGCCGTACACGCTCGTCCTCCCGAACCCGGCGCGGCGCTTCCGCTGGCTCTGCGGGACGACGCCGGAGGCGGTGGGGATCCGCGTGCCCGACCTCCCGCCGGAGGCAAAAGGAATCGTCGAGCGCGTCGGGTTCGTGGCCGCGACGAGCGCCAACCTCCACCACCATGTCGGGCCCGACCCCGCGCGGGTCGAGGACGTCGCCCGCGAGATCCTCGACGGCTGCGGCGCGGTCGTCGACGCCGGCGAGCTTCCGGGCACGCCCTCCACGGTCGTCGACCTGACCGGGCCCGAGCCCGTCGTGCTCCGCGAGGGCGCTGTCAGCGCCCAGGACGCGATCGACGCCGCGACCGCCGCGCTCGCCTAGGACTAGCGCCGGGCGCGGGCGGGCTCGACGGCCGCCTCGACCGCGCGCACCGCGAGCGAGTACGCGGCGAGCGAGGCTGCGATCGTCACGCCCCATTGCACGTAGGGCCACGCTGCGAGAGGTAGGGCCACGACCACGCCGATCCCGACGGCGGGGACGACGAGGCCGGTGACCCCGAGCGCGGCGAAGCGCCCGAGCCCCCAGGCTCGGCGGAAGTCCGCGTATTCGCGGAACAGCGGCGCGAGCACCAGGCCCGCGACGGCCAGGATCCCCAAACTCCCCATTCCCCATCTCACACGATGCAACAGAGTTGCTCGCCCGTCCAGACCGGGTGAGTAAAGTGGGCGGCGATGGCTGTCGCCGTCGAGACCCTCGAAGAGCTCCGTCGGGCGGCGCTCGCCGACGTCGACCCCGACCTCGTCGAGCTGCTCGGCCGCGAGCTCGAGCGCCAGCGCGGGCAGATCGAGCTGATCGCCTCGGAGAACTTCACGT